>JAPLAM010000015.1 GCA_026393275.1 Arthrobacter sp. | reverse complement strand
TACGGCGGTCATAGCGTGGGGGAAACGCCCGGTCCCATCCCGAACCCGGAAGCTAAGACCCACAGCGCCGATGGTACTGCACCCGGGAGGGTGTGGGAGAGTAGGTCACCGCCGGACAACCATTACAGCCAGGCCCCGACACCACGTGTCGGGGCCTGAGCCATTTAACCCCCATATCGACACGCGAAGCGTCAGCGGGGAGAGTTCCGGCGGTGAAGCCAGGCGAGGAGCTCGACCGCGAGTCCGGCGCCTCCGCCGGCAGCCAGCGCCACAACCAAAAGGCCTTCCGGCGGCCAGGAGAGGATGAAGAAGTCCTGCGCCACGGGCAGATTGAACAAGACGACGAGCGCGGCGCACATTACCGCCAAGATGCCCACCCGGCCGGCGTTGAGCGGCCGCGACACCACGGCCAGGATCCAGAGCCCCACAATCGATAGCGTGAGGACGGACGCAGAACGCACTGCGTCCGTCGACTGCGTTCCATCCAGCGTCGCGATGCCATTGAGCACCAACAAGGAGCCAGCGACGATGAGCCCTGCCGGCACCGAAAACCAGAGGGAACGACGCAGGAACCCCGGCTTGTAGCGCCGCGCGTTGGGCATCAGCGCCAGGAAGAACGCGGGGAGGCCGATCGTCAGGCCGTCCGTAAAGGACAGCTGGCGTGGAAGGAACGGGAACTGCCACTGCAACAGTCCAAAGGTGACGGCGATAGCCACGGAATATGCGGTCTTGGCCAGGAAGAGGCTGGAGACGCGTTCGATGTTGGCTATGACCCGCCTGCCCTCGGCCAGAACTTCCGGAAGCCGGTCGAAGCGGCCGTCGAGGAGGACCAGACGGGCCACCGCCTTAGTGGCGGGCGCCGCGGAATCCATGGCGATGCCGAGGTCCGACGTCTTCAGGGCGAGGGCGTCGTTGACGCCGTCTCCGGTCATCGCCACGGTGTAGCCCCGCCGCTGCAGCGCGGCGACCATCTCCTTCTTCTGTTGCGGAGTGACGCGTCCGAACACGGTGTTGGTCTCCATCGCCTCTTCGAGCAGCAGCGGGTCCTCGGGCAGTGATCGTGCGTCGACGCCCTGTGCGACATCGAGGCCAACCCGGCGTGCGATGGCGGCGACGGTCCGCGGATCGTCACCGGAAATGATTTTCAACTCCAGGCCCTCGGAAGCGAAGAACGCTAGGGTGTCTTTGGCGTCAGAGCGGGGTTGCTCCCGGAAGGTAAGAAGCGCAATCGGCCGCAGCCTGTCGGGTAGCCCCACCATCGTGCCCGCCCCCGGCAGCCCGTCGGCTCCGGCCAGGAGCAGGGTCCGCAGGCCGGCGTCGGACAGCTCCCCAGCCTGCTCCAAGACGCTGGCGCTGCTGGACGCCTTAGCCTGCTTCGGCGCGCCGAAGAGGCCGGCTGCTACTCCCGCCGTTGCATCTTCGGGATTGTAATTTCCGCCGGCCAGGACGATTTCGGGAGCCCCCAGGATCCAAGTGGACGTTGTTCCATTGCCGCCGGCAAGGGTGACCCCGCTCCACTTCCGGGCGGAGGAGAACGGAACATATGAGATGGACTGGAATCCGCCGTCTGATGCAAAGGCGGCGCTGAGGCTCCGCGCCGTCGCGTTCGCCTCGGGTTCGGACGCAAACCAACCCAGGGCCTGCTGCCAGCCCGGATCCTGCGCGGGTGTGAGCTGATGAACCGCCTCAAACTTGAGCCCGCCTTCCGTCAGGGTGCCGGTCTTATCCATGCAGAGGACGTCGACCCGCGCGAGTCCTTCGACGGCCGCGAGTTCTTGAATGAGTACACCGTGACTGGCCAGACGGAGTCCCCCAACGGCAAACGCCACGCTGGTCAGCAGGACCAGACCCAGCGGGACCATGGCGATCACGCTGGCGATGACGCCCACCAGGGCCGCCGTCCAAGTGCCGGTGGCAATGGCGTGCTGCCAGCCTCCTCTGGCCTGGAGATCGCCGTTGACCACAATAACTGCGACCGGGAGGACGGCCCAGGCAATCCATCGAAGCACCCGGTTGAGGCTATTGCGGATCTCTGAATTCACGAGGGAGAAACGGCGCGCGTCTGCCGTGAGATGGCTGGCGAACGACTCGGCACCCACCCGTACAACCCGTGCCTTGCCGTGGCCGGCGACAATGATGGATCCCGACAGGACGTCCGTCCCATGGTCCTTGCCAACGGGGTCCGATTCACCGGTGAGGAGGGACTCATCGGCCTCGAGGCCCGAGCTTTCGAGCACCGAGGCGTCCGCCGTCACCTGGTCCCCGGCACGCAGGACAAGGACATCGTCACTGACGACGTCGGCCGTCGCGATCTCTTGGATCTGGCCGTCGCGCATCACCCGCGCACGCGGGGCGTCCAAGACCGCAAGACGGTCAAGGGATCTCTTGGCTCGGAATTCCTGGACGACGCCAATCACCGCATTGCCCGCGGCTGCCAGCCCGAAGAGCGCGTCCTGCCAGCGCCCCAGCAGCAGCAGTACGAGGAAGCTAGTGACGACGATCGCGTTGAAGAGCGTAAAGACATTGGCGCGGAAGATTTGCCACAGGCTCCGGCTGGTCTCGTCCGGTACCCGGTTGTCCAGGCCCCTTTCCATCCGGGCGGCGACGTCGTGCTGCGAAAGCCCGTTCGCGGCTTGCCCCGAAACACGCCGATGGAGTAACCGTGGTTTTTGGAGCCTGCCCGGTGCCCTCACCCCCCGATGGTAACCGGCCCAGTGGCAAGAAGTGATGGAGCATACAGCCTTGACCGACGACGGCGGGGTCCTGCCCCGGCGCATCGGACGGCCCCTGGGAGCCTGATTGGCGGGCATTTCCGGGGCGAGGCGCAGCTGGGGGGACCAGCGACTGAGCGGGTTTGCGGTTCGTGCGCGTTGGGTGTATTGTTTTCTAAGTCGCCGCGAGGGAGACCAGCGGAAATGCTGGAGTACCGGAGGCGACAATCCCCCTAAAACAATTCAAAACCAAGTTCTTTCGGCGCTTTATTCGCTACAGAATTCTGGTGGGGCTGGTTCGTCTGCTGATGCGGGTCGCGGAAACGTTGATTTGCTTCGGTGGCCGGGTTCGGGTAAGTTTGAAAAGTTGCTCCGGAGCGATCCACGGCTGAGGTTGTGGTGGTGCCGGGTGTGTCTGTTGTTTGAGAACTCAATAGTGTGCCAAGTTTGTTGATACCAATTTATTGTATTGAATTGGTTGAATTTGCCAGGTTGCGCCAGCCCGTGGTGTGGTCTGGTGTTTTTAGCTGGTTTCAAATTTTGTGCAG
>JAPLAM010000111.1 GCA_026393275.1 Arthrobacter sp. | reverse complement strand
CCTTCCGATTACCCACAATTCGCTTGTATACTTTTGCCAGTTCTGTTAACTTTTTTCACATGAGGAATTTGATCGTAATCAGATGACGACGCGGGGATCGCCAGACGATTTCCGGCCTCGTCATTTGTTGGCGCCGGAAGGCGAACAGACCTGGATGGATCAAGAAAATTCCGCCTGTAATTTTCGAGACGAGCGACTCAAGAAGCGCTTCCGTCTGCTGCTTGAGCAGTTCTGGAAGAACATGGGCCAAAGCATTCCATTTGCCTGCCAGGACTGGGCAAATACGAAGGCCGCCTATCGATTTTTTTCCAACGACCATGTCAGTGAGCAGGACATATTGGGCGGTCACTTTCAAGCAACGAGCGAGCGCTTCGCCAATGCGGAAGGCCCGATACTTATCCTTCAAGACACAACGACGTTTTCCTATCAACGCGATCAGCCCGAGCGCATTGGGTTCATTGGAAAGACTGGCATCAGCAAGATCGATGGGCGCAGCAAACAGCTCACCCAATGCGGCATTCTGATGCATTCGAGCTTGGCGGTGACAACGGAAGGTGTTCCACTGGGGCTGGCTGTGATCAAGTTCTGGACGCGTAGTAAGTTCAAAGGATGCAATGCGCTCAAGAAGACGATCAACCCCACGCGCGTGCCGATCGAGGAAAAGGAAAGCTATCGATGGCTGGAAAATTTGAGGCAGTCAACCGAGCTGTTTGCCGCTCCTGAGCGCTGCGTGCATATTGGCGACCGTGAGAGCGACATCTACGAGTTGTTCTGCACTGCGCAAGACGTTGGCACTCATTTCCTCGTGCGTACCTGTGTCGACCGCTTGGCGGGCGACGGCGGCCACACCATCGCTCAGGAAATGGACGAAGTAAAACTGAAAGGGCTGCATCGAGTCCGGACTTCAGACTCCAAAGGGAACGTTGTCGATGCTGTCCTGGAGATCCGCTATCGGCGCATCAAAGTACTACCGCCGATTGGGAAGCAGAGCCGCTATCCAGCACTCTCCTTGACCGTGATCCATGCGCGCGAACGCGATGCGCCAGTGAATCGAAAGCCCATCGAATGGAAATTGATCACGGACCTGCCAGTTGCATCCCGGCGCGAGGCAATCGAAAAACTCGATTGGTATGCCATGCGCTGGAAAATCGAGACGTTTCACAAAATTCTGAAGTCGGGCTGCCATGCTGAAGAGTCTCGGCTGCGCACTGCGGAAAGGCTCGCCAACCTGATCTCCGTCTTCTGCATCATCAGCTGGCGAATTTTCTGGTTGACGATGCTCAACCGCACCTCTCCAGATGCCGAACCGAAAATGGCGCTGACACCTGCGGAAATTGACCTCCTCAACTGCTTGGTAAAAGACTGCAAGCGATCACGTGAGCAGTTGCCGCTCTCACGTTATCTCGAAAAAATTGCACAACTCGGAGGCTACCTCGCACGCTCAAACGACTCACCGCCAGGAAACATCGTCATGTGGCGAGGCATGCGCCGCCTTGCGGATATGCAGCTTGGCTTCAATCTGGCTTCCGAAAGATATGGGTAATCGGAAGTCGCTAGACAGCAAAAGGCAGCGCGTCGTGCTGCCGTCCGGCGAATGTTATTTGATTTTATAGATGACGTCGACGGACTGGCTCATGCGCAAGGTGACCAGCATCGTCAGGTCGCGGGTCTCCTGCGTATTGCGCGCCGCGCGATCTGTATTCGAATCCATATTCGCTGTCTGCAAGCCGATTGCACCGGTGAGATTTTTCAACTGCCCTGCCGACACCGCAGTGGCGCCTACCACCGTCTTGCCCACGCCGCGCGCCATGG
>JAPLAM010000029.1 GCA_026393275.1 Arthrobacter sp. | reverse complement strand
TCGGCCGGGAGCTTGCGCGCCTCGACGCGTTCCAGCAGCGCGGCCGCCTCGGGGTTCCCGGACTGCCAGGCCTCGAAGGCTGCCTGCCAGTCGGAACGGGCCGCGGCGCCGCGGTCCCTGGCCTCGCGGGTGTGGGCCAGGACCTCGTCCTCGACCTGGAAGGACCGCTCCGGGTCGAAGCCGAGGACCTGCTTCAGGCCCGCGACTTCCTCCGCGCCCAGGGCCGAGCCGTGGATCTTGCCGGTGTTCTGCTTCTTCGGCGCCGGCCACCCGATGATGGTCCGCAGCGAGATGATGGAGGGCCTGGACGTCTCGGCCTTCGCCGCGACGAGGGCGGCGTGCAGTTCGGCGACATCCTCTTTGTATTCGCCGGTCGGATCACCCTTGTCAGGGCCAGTCCAGTCGACCCGCTGGGTGTGCCACCCGTACGCGGCGTAACGGGCCAGGACGTCCTCGGTGAACGCCACATCCGTGTCGTCCTCGATGCTGATGTGGTTCTCATCGTAGATGACCACGAGGTTGCCGAGTTCCTGGTGCCCGGCGAGGGAGGACGCCTCAGAGGTGACCCCTTCCTGCAGGTCCCCGTCGGAGGCGATCACCCAGACGGTGTGGTCGAACGGGGACTGCCCGGCCGGCGCCTCGGCGTCGAACAACCCGCGCATCCGCCGCTGCGAGTACGCGAACCCGACCGCCGAGGCCAAGCCCTGACCCAGCGGCCCGGTGGTGATCTCCACACCCTTGGTGTGCTTGTATTCCGGGTGGCCCGGGGTCAGCGAACCCCAGGTCCGCAGCGCCTCAAGATCCTTCAGTTCCAGGCCGTAGCCGGAAAGGAAGAGCTGGATGTACAGCGTCAGCGACGTGTGCCCCGGGGACAGCACGAACCGGTCGCGGCCCAGCCACTCCGGGTTCGCCGGATCATGCCGCATCAGCTTCTGGAAGAGCAGGTACGCCGCCGGCGCCAGGCTCATCGCAGTGCCGGGGTGGCCGTTACCGACCTTCTCCACCGCATCCGCCGCGAGCACCCGGACAGTATCCACCGCACGCTGGTCCACGCTGGTCCATGACAGTTCTTGCTGGTGGGCGGTGCCGGGGAACCCGGGCAGGGCGGCGGTGCTGGTGGTCATGTCAGGGGTTCCATTCAGTCTGCGGTGGGGGTGGGATGGCGCGCAGCGGGGCGGCGTCCGGAGAGGATGCCGCCCCGCTTTTTTGGCGGTTGGGGGGATTAGCGCTGGGCGGCGGGTTCGAGCTTGAGCATTTTGGCGATGACGTAGTCGAGCTCCGAGTCGTCGAAGATCTTTTTCCAGTCGTCCTTGATGATGGTGTCCTTGCCGTACTGGATCGCGATTTCACACGCCTCGGAGAACGGGTTGGAGCCGCGCAGGGCGTTGGTCAGGGCGATCTGCACGTGCCCGAAGAGCATCGCCTTGGCGGCCTCCTCGGGGACTCCGGCGGTGTGGACGGTCTCGTGCAGGGCTTCCTTGAGCAGGGTGCCGATCATGCAGGCCACGGTCTCGACCAGGGTCGGCTCCAGGATGGCGAGTTGCTTCACGGTGACCCAGTGGACGTCGATGACGGGGGCGTAGATGACCTTGATGGTGGCCTCCGCCGCAGCCCGGGCGTCCTCGCTGGCGTCCTCGTCGATCGCGGCGACTACGTTCTGAGGTGCGCCCTGGCCGCCGAAGGTGTCGGCCCATTCTTCCTTGGTGGTGCGCTCCAGGAAGACCGAGGGGTGGCAGGGGTGGGCCACGGCCTGGACGACGTCGTCGCGCTTGGCCAGCAGGCCGGCGTAGGCGGCGGCCGGGTCGAGGGTGAGCAGGATGGAGCCCGCCTTCATCTGCGGGACCACACCCTGGGACACGATGCCCAGGGCGGTGTCCGGGACGGCGAGGATCACGACGTCGGCGTCCTTGATCGCGTCTTCGGTCGAGCTGAGATCGCGGCCTTCGGCACGGACACGGTCCTGGCCGGCCGGCGAGTTTTCGCTGTAGTAGACGGTGTGGGCGCTCTTCTGGAGGTTGGCTGAAACCCGCAGGCCCATTTTGCCTCCGGCTCCGATGACGGCGACGGTCAATTGTTCTGCTGACATTTCAGTTACTCCTTAGGAAATCGAGGCTCTGCTGGGTCCACTGCTTTTCGAGGCGGATGGTCTCTTCTTCGGAGTCCTGCCACGGCAGCCAGTG
>JAPLAM010000045.1 GCA_026393275.1 Arthrobacter sp. | reverse complement strand
GTATGGGCCTTCCGGATGGCCTCGCTGATCATCGCCATAACGGCCGCGTCCCGCTCGTCGAACAGCGCCGCCAGCCGGGCCGAATCGCGGTCCACCCCCAGGACCAGCTGGGTGAGGTCATTGGAGCCGATCGAGAAGCCGTCGAAGCGGGTGGCGAACTTCCCGGCAAGGATCACGTTGGACGGGATCTCGCACATCATGTAGACCTGCAGGCCGTGCTCGCCGCGGACCAGACCGTTCGCCGCCATCACCGCCAGCACCTTGTCCGCCTCCTGCGGCGTACGGCAGAACGGGACCATCACGATGATGTTGCCGAAGCCGATCCGCTCCCGGACCCGTTTCAGCGCCCGGCATTCGAGCGCGAAGCCTTCCCGGTACCGCTCGTCGTAGTAGCGTGAGGCGCCGCGGAAGCCGAGCATCGGGTTCTCCTCCGCCTCTTCGAAGGAGGCGCCGCCAAGAAGGTGCGCGTACTCGTTGGTCTTGAAGTCGCTGAGCCGCACAATCACCGGGTTCGGGTGGTAGGGCGCGGCGATTTTCGCGATGCCCAGCGCCAGGGTCTCCACGAAGTAGTCCCGGGGATCGGCGTAGCCGCGCGTCAGGTCCCGGATCTGCGCCGCCTCCTGCGGGTCGGTGACCCTTTCGGGGTGGACCAGCGCCATCGGGTGGACCCGAATCAGTGCGCTGATGATGAACTCCATCCGGGCCAGCCCGACGCCGGCCGCCGGCAGCCGCCACCACTGGAAGGCGGCCGCGGGGCTGGCGATGTTCACCATGACTTTGGTGCGCGTCTCCGGCAGTTCCCCCAGGTCCACCTCCTCGGTGTCGAACGCGAGGCTGCCGGCATAGACGCGGCCCGTGTCGCCCTCGGCGCAGGACAGGGTCACGGCCCGCCCCTCCGTCAGGACGCCCGTGGCGTTGCCGGTCCCGACGACGGCGGGCACCCCCAGTTCCCGGCTCACGATGGCCGCGTGGCTCGTGGGGCCGCCGTGGTCGGTGACGATCCCGGCCGCGCGCTTCATGATGGGGACCCAGTCCGGGTCGGTCATTTCGGTGACCAGGATGGCGCCGTCGCGGAACGTCTCGATGTCCGCGGCGCTCCGGATCACGCATGCCGTCCCCTGCGCGATGGAGTCGCCGATCGCCGCCCCGGTGACCAGCACGGTGCCCGTTTCCAGCAGGTGGTGGAGGGTGAAGCGGGAGCCGGTCTTGAGCGACTGCACGGTCTCGGGCCGGGCCTGGACCATGAAGAGTTCGCCGGTCTCGCCGTCCCTGGCCCACTCCATGTCCATCGGCCGGCCGTAGTGCTCCTCGACGCTCACCGCCCAGCGGGCCAGCGCGAGGATCTCGGCGTCGGCCAGGACGAACGCCCGCCGCTCGGCTTCCGAGGTGTCCACGGTCCGGGTGCGGGCGTGGCCGCCGCGGCTGTAGACCATCTTCCGTTCCTTGGAACCAAGGGACTTTTCAATGATCGGGCTGATTCCCTCCGCCGCCGCGTCCTCGGTCAGCAGCGGCTTGAACACGAGGTACTTGTCCGGGTTGACGCTGCCCTGCACCACGGTCTCGCCCAGTCCCCAGGCGGCACTGATCACGGCCGCCCGCGGAAAGCCGGAGTCCGTGTCGATCGAGAACATCACCCCGGAGGCGCCCACGTCGGAGCGCACCATCCGCTGGACCCCGATCGAGAGCGCGACGTCGAGGTGGTCGAAGCCCTTGACCTCGCGGTAGCTGATGGCCCGGTCGGTGAACAGCGAGGCGTAGCAGCGCCGGCAGGCGTCCATCAGTTCCCTGTCGCCGGTGACGTTCAGGAAGGTTTCCTGCTGGCCGGCGAAGCTGGCGTCGGGCAGGTCCTCGGCGGTGGCACTGCTGCGGACCGCGACGGACAGCCGCTCCAGGCCGGCGCGCTGCCCGAGGTCCCGGTAGTGCGAACGGATGGTCTCGGCGATGTCCTGCGGGAACTCGCTGGCCAGGAACAGTTCCCGGATGGCTTCCCCGGTTTCGCGCAGCGTGGCGTCACCTGCGCGGTAGGCCAGGATCCGCGAGCGCATCGCCGGTTCAATCCCGTTGGCCGCGATGAAGCTCCGGTAGGCCGCGGCGGTGGTGGCGAAGCCGTCGGGCACCCGCACTCCCCGGGCTTTGAGGGACTGAATGAGTTCACCCAGGGAGGCGTTCTTCCCGCCGACCTGCGGGACGTCGGCCATGCCGATCTCTTCAAACCACACCACGTGTTCGGGCATGCCGGCGCTCCTCGGGTGTTCGTCGGCCAATGCTCTGATCCTGCTGGCCGGGGGCTTCCGGGGTCAGAGTCTTTGGACCTTTTGGGCGGCGCGGGATGTTCCGGGGCCTGGCCGGCGGTGCCGCGCCGCCTTGTAGAGCCAGTCGGCCAGCAGGACCGCGGGGATGGCGCCGAGGGCCACGGCCAGCCCCCCGGGCGTCGGCGGGGACTGGCCCAGCAGGACCGCGACCGGGCCCAGGAACAAGAACACGGCGAGGAGGCCCAGCTCGGCCAGGACGGCCCCGACCAGCAGCCGGTTAGTGAGCCAGCCCAGCCGCCAGGGCGGGCCGGTGGCGCTGCGGCAGGCAAAGGCGTTCGCGAGCTGCCCCAGGACCACGGCGGTGAACGCCGCACCTGAGGCGGCCAGCAGCACATCCGACGGCGGGAGCTCGGCCCCCGGGTTCCAGCCGGCGCCCAAAAGCACGGCGGTGTAGGCGGTCATCTCCATCAGCGCCTCCACCGGGCCCAGCAGCGCGAAGACCCGGAACATCAGGACTCGGTCCATCAGGTGCCGGCGCTCCGGCGGGCGTTTCAAGGCCCCACTGCTTGGCGCTTCGCTGCCCAGGGCCAGAGCCGGCAGCAGGTCGGTGCCGATGTCGAGGGCGAGGATCTGCAGGACGCCCAGCGCCAGCGGGAACCGGCCGCCGGACAGAGCCCAGACCACGAAGGGCGTCAGCTCGGCGACGTTGTCCGTGAGGTGGTAGGTCAGGAAGCGGCGGATGTTCGCATAGGTGGCGCGGCCCTGTTCCACGGCAGCGATGATGGTTGCGAAGTCGTCGTCGAGCAGCACCAGGTCCGCCGCCTCGCGGGCCACGTCGGTGCCGCTCAGGCCCATGGCGACGCCGATGTCTGCCTGCTGCAGCGCCGGGCCGTCGTTGACGCCGTCGCCGGTCATGGCGATCACGTGGCCGCGGTGTTGCAGCAGCCGGGCCGCCCGCAGCTTTTGTTCCGGCGTGACCCGGCTGACGACGACGCCGTCGCGGTCCAGCAGCGCGGCCAGGACCTCGTCGTCCTCCGGCAGGGTGTTGCCCTCCAGCACCATCTCCGGGGAGCCGATCAAGCCGGTTTCCCGGGCGATTGCCGCGGCCGTGAAGGCGTGGTCGCCGGTGACCATGCCCACCTTGATGCCGGCCTCGCGGGCCGCCTGCAGCGAGAGCCGCACCTCGGCGCGCGGCGGATCATGCAGGCCGATCAGGCCCAGCAGTACCAGCTCCCTCTCCAGTTCCGCCGCCGTGGCCCCGTCCCGGACCGGCCCCGCCAGGGGACGCTCCGCCACCGCCAGCACCCGCAGCCCGCGCGAAGCCATCCGGTCCACAAGTTGCGCAGCGGCGGGACCGGCGCCGGCGCAGAGCGGAAGCACGGCCTCCGGCGCTCCCTTCACGCACAGGGTGGTGCCGACGATAGCCGATTCCCGCAGCCGCCGTGGGTCGAACGCGAAGCGGCGGGACGGCGTTGGCTCCTCCGGCCGGGGGCCGGGACCGGCCAGCCGGGTAGCCAGCGCATCGATGGCGGCCTCCATCGGGTCGCCCTCGGCGATCCACTGCCCTTCGTGCGCCGCGGCCCGGCCCACCGAGGCGGCACGCGCTGCGGCGCTGAGCCGCCGCGCTTGCCGCAGGACGTCGGCCCCGGCGGCTCCGCCGTCCTCGCCGGTGACTAGGGCGTCCGGCCCGTACCCCGGCCCGGTGATCCGCAGCAGCCCCGCGGGGGTCCAGACCTCGACGGCGTTCATGCGGTTCTGGGTGAGGGTGCCGGTTTTGTCCGTGCAGATGAAGGTGGTGGAGCCGAGCGTCTCTACCGCCTGCAGGTTCCGGACAAGGGCGTTCCTGGCCGCCATCCGCTGTGCGCCGATGGCCAGCGAGAGCGTGACGGTGGGAAGCAGGCCCTCGGGGACCAGCGCCACGGCCACGCCGATCGCGAAGAGGAACGCGTCGCGCCAGGAGATTCCCACCAGCAACGAGAGGATGAAGAACAGTCCGCCGATGGCCAGGGCCACACCGGCGACAATCCGGACAATCCGCCGCAGCTCCAATGCCAGCGGGCCGGGTGGCGCCTCGACCGCCCCCGTGAGCGAGGCAATCTCGGCGAGCCTGGTCTGTCCCCCGGTGCCGGCGACTACGCCTTCGGCCGAGCCGATGACCAGGAAGGTCCCGCCAAACACGGTGTCGCCGAGGACCTTGGTCACGGCTTCGCTCTCACCGGTGAGCATCGATTCGTCCACCGAACAGCCGCCGGCATGCGCAAGGACCAGGTCCGCCGGCACCCTGTCTCCGGCAACCAGCACGACGGCGTCGCCGGGCACCAGTTCGGTGGTATGCACTTTGATGACCCGGTTGTCGCGGCGTACCGAGACCATGGCCGGGAGCAGCTCGCGCAGTTTGGCGGCGGCGTGTTGGGCGCGTTCCTGCTGAATGTAGGCGAACACCCCGTTCACTATGATCACCACGACGATGGCAACGCCCAGCTGTGGCATTCCGGCGATGAAGGCAAGGACGGCCGCGACCCAGAGCATAAGCGCGAAAAAATGGGTCAGTTCCGCCAGGAGGCGCCGCCAGCCCGGGATCGTGCTGGCCTCCGGCAGCCGGTTCGGTCCGCTGCGTTCCAGCCGGTGGGCCGCCTCCGCTGAGCTGAGGCCGGGAAGCCCGGGCAGGGGCACCGCGCCCGCGGGGGTCACCGCCCGCGGATCTTCATGCACAGCACCAACCCCGGCTCTGCGTCCGGCACATCATGCTTCCGAGGATGCGCCTGCCGCCACCTGCCGGTAAGGGCCAAAGGTCACCGCAGGCACGCAGGAACTCCGCATAGGAACCGAGCGTCCAGCGCCGCGGCTTACTCAGCTGGGGGTCAGTTGCCTGCGGGTGCGGCCGGTCGCTGACGGCCCAGGGCGCGCAGGTAGGCGCCGAAGCCCTGGGGTGCCCGCGCCTGGGTCCGGCCGGAGGTCAGCACCCGCATGCTGTCGGTGGCGAGGACGGTGAAGGCCAGGCTGCGCAGGCTCTGCACCAGGCTGCGGTCCTCATGCGATTCCTGTTGGGTGAAGCCTCCTGCGGCGAGGTAGGCGGAGGCCCGGACGCCGAAGTTGGCGCCGTAGACATGCGGGTGGTTTTCCTCGAAGGGGTGGCGCTCCAGCCAGCGGCGCAGCAGTTCCGGGTCCATGCCCGCCGGGTCAGGTTCCACGGAACCCAACACCGCATCCGCCCCGGCCTCGGCGAATTCCAGTTGCCGGACCAGCCAGTGCGCCGGGACCAGCGAATCGGCGTCGGTGTTCGCCAGCCAGGTCCGCCCCGGCCACGGCGCGGGCTTGGAGCGCTGGCCGGGAACGGGCCGGGGCTTTCGGAGCACCGCGGCGCGGATGCCGGCCGCCCGGCTCGCGCCGGCACTGCGAAGCCGGACTTCGAGCGCGCTGATGCGCGGGTCGGCGTCGGCGTACCCGGCGGTGATCGCGGCAGAGTGGTCGGTGCAGCTGTCCAGGACCACCACCACCCGGACGGCCACGTCGGGCCGCGGCCTCTGCAACTCGTCGGCGGCGCGCTGCACCGCCTGCAAGGCCCGGTCGAGGTGCTGCTCCTCATTGTGGGCCGGCATGACGACGGCGACGGCGTCGATGCCGGGGCGCCGCCGCGGTGGCCGGGCTGCGGCGGCCGCGCCGGTCACGGGAGCACCTCCGGGGCGCGGAAGACTTCCAGTATGAAGTCGCGCTCCCGGTGGAGACCGGCGTCGGGCCAGCGAAGCTGCCGCCGTGCCGTGGCGTGCACGGTGTCGCCGTCGAGCTCCCAGCCGTCGATGGGGTGGCGCCAGTGGCAGAGCGCCAGCGTGCCACCGGGCAACAGGGTGGCTTCGATCCGTTCGAACAGCGCCGCGAGTTCCGCCGGGGAAAGGTAGTAGCCCAGCTCCGACACCACGATCAGGTCAAACGCACCCTCCGGCCAGTCCTGCGGGACGGTGAGGTGGCGGGTGTGCGCGGCCGGCAGGTGCTCAAGCCGCCTGGCGGCGTGCGCCAGGGCGGCGCTGCTCGCGTCGACGGCCAGGAAGGTGTCGCAGCGTTCGGCGAGCTTCACGCTAAGGGTGCCGATCGAGCAGCCGATCTCCACGCCGGCGGCGTAAGTCCGCTCCGGTAGCGCCGCAAGCGTCAGGGCGCGCTTGCGTTGCTCGTACCAGCTGGTGGCGTACTGCCAGGGGTCCGCGTTCCGGGTGTGGACGGCGTCGAAGAGGGCCTCCGCGTCCGCCGCGCCGTAGCCGGGCCCGGATCCGGCGACGCCGGCGGGCCGCTGCCAGGCGAAGGTCTCCCAGGGGCGGGAAAAGTGCTCCAGGAACGCGGCAGGAAGCAGCACCTCATCCCCCGGCCGGTCGGACAATGCCTGGACCTGCGAGGTGTGGGCAGCCATGGCCTGCGCCTTGGCCCGTTCCTCCCCCGGGCTCAGCGGGACCCGCAGCCAGGACTGCCAGGCCGGGTCCCCCGGGCCGGCCCACAGCCAGTACCAGACCGGGTACTCGAGCAGCCCGTAGCCGGACGCGCCGGCCACCTCGGCGGCGGCGGACCCCAGGGCATCGTGGTCGGTGTGTCCGTCGTTGCGGTAGGGCGCAATCAGGACGACGCGGTCCGCGGGGCGAGCCGTGGCCGCCGCAGCCTCCCGGATCGCGGCCAGGACCGGCTCCCGGTGTTCGGCGAGGCTCCCGTCCGGCAGCCCGAGATACCGCCAGCCGGCGTCGGGGACGAGCCGTTCGAGCGCTGCGGCGAACTCCCGCAACCGCAGTGCGGCGAGCTGTTCCGGTGTGGCCGTGGGCGAGTCGGGGTGCGAGGCCTCCCCGGCCGTGCACAGCAGCACACGCACCTCGGCACCGAGGCCGTGCAGCCGGGAGATCAGGCCGCCGGCGCCCAGCGATTCGTCGTCGGGGTGGGCGGCCAGGACGACGAATGCCGTACGGGCCAGCTCGCCGGCGTCGAGCGGCAACTCCGGGAGGGCGGCGACGCCGCTGCGTGCCCAGTCGTCCTCGCTGGTCCCGGCGTCGTGGTGTGTGAAGCTCACCATGGGTGGTCCCCCTTGAACGTCAGGGCGCCGAGTTGGGCGTCGTCGCGCATGGCGTGGTGCTGGCGGATGTAGAGCGAGAGGTCGGCCATGCGCTTGCCGTAGCGACGGTCGAAGGCCAGCGGGCCGGGGCCGAGGTTCTGGCTCACCAGCGCCTGGATGCGTTCGACGGCGGACGCCACGCTGCCGCGGACGCGCAGCGCCTCGCTCCAGGCGCCGGGTCCGGAGAGCTCCCCGGCGTCGATCCGGGCCGCGGTACGGGCGAAGTACTGGATGAGGCCGGTGAGTGTGCGGTCGATTTCGCCGAGGTGTGCGAGGGCCAGCTGGTCCGGTTCGCGGCCGCTGTCGGCCGCCTTCTGCAGGGCGTCCTGGTAGTTGCGGGCCACCGCGACGGCGCCGCCGAGCCAGCAGGCGGCGACCCCGATGCCGCCCCAGGCGAAGCCGGGCCGCTGATAGTACCACCCCGGCGCGCCGAGCGGGACGGCGGGGACGGCGTCGAAGTGCACGGTGCCGCTGGGGACTTCGCGCAGCCCCAGGCTGGTCCATTCCGGATCCGCGAAGCTGACCCCGGCCGCGTGCAGGTCCACGGCGAAGGCGGCGCGGCCGCCGCCTGCCAGGTGCGCGGTCAGCACGGCGTGGTCGAGCTGCGCGGCGACGGAACACCACGGCTTGGAGCCGTGCAGGACGGTGCGGCCGCCGACGTGGCTGGCTTCCAGCCTCAGCCCGGGCGCTTCGGCGGCGAACACTCCCCAGGTACCGTCCAACGGGATGCCGAGGGAGTCGCTGCCCGCGCCGCCGCCCGCCGCCCCACGGGACTCTGCCCCTCTGGCCTGGGCGAGGATCGCGGCGGCGTCGAGGTGGGGTTCCAGGATCCGGCCGGCGGCGACGTCGACGGCGGTGACCGAGGCGAGAATTTCCCAGAGGAAAGCGGTCCTGCCCGCGCCGGGCTTCGGCGCCGTCTCGCCCACGTCCTTTGCGAGGGCCAGCAGGGCCGGGACATC
Organism: Arthrobacter sp.; assembly: GCA_026393275.1. Classification (GTDB taxonomy): domain Bacteria; phylum Actinomycetota; class Actinomycetes; order Actinomycetales; family Micrococcaceae; genus Arthrobacter. The sequence goes on along the minus strand of JAPLAM010000045.1, from coordinate 152,154 downwards.
CCCGGCGCCAGCCTCGGCGTACTCCAGCAGCGGCCCGAGTCCGGCAAGCTCCTCCGGGGCGGAGCTGATCCGGACGGCCCGGGGAGAGCGGGGGTCCTGGGTCGCGTTCATTGCGTGGTCGGTGTCCTTTGTGATGTCGGCTGATGCTGTCCGTGCCAGCGGTTGCCGGCGGAAGACGCTCGTCGGTCAATTCTCAGCATACTTAGCATTTGGCCGTCCGACGCCATCGCTCGGCGCCAACACCGCGCTATCGCACGCGGGCCAAGGCGAAACCGTCCCAGCCTTTCGATCCGACCGTCTGGATCACCGTAGCGTCGAGCCGCGGGTCCTCACGCATCAGCTGCAGGGCCGCGACGATCCCCGGGGCGTTGACGGGGTCCAGGGCCGGTTCCAGCACCGCGCCCTCCCAGACCACGTTGTCCATCACCACGGTGGTGCCGGGCCGGCCGAGCCGGATGGCCCAGTCCAGGTACCGGGGGTTGTTTTCCTTGTCCGCGTCGATGAACACGAAATCAAAGGGCTCGGCGCCCTCGCTTTCCAACTCGCTCAGCGTGTCCAAGGCCGCACCGACCCGGATCTCCACGAGGTGGCCCAGCCCGGCCAGGTCGAGGTTGGAACGGGCCACCTTGGCGTGCCGGGGCACGTATTCGCAGGTGATAAGCCGGCCGCCGTCGGGCAGCCCCTGGGCCATCCAGATGGTGCTGAACCCGGCCAGGGTGCCGATCTCCAGCACGCGGCGGGCGCCGGAAAGCTGGACCAGCAGCTTCAGGAGTTTCCCCGCGTTGGGCGCGACTTCGATGGGCGGCATCCCCGCGTCGAGGGCGGCGGCCGCCGCGTGACGCAGCGAGTCGTCGGGTTGGACCACGACGGCGGTCAGGTATTCCTCGACGGCGATCCAGCGGGAGGTCGGCTGATGCTCGAACATGCGGCCCAGTCTTGCAGGTGCCCCTGTCGGAGGGTAGGCCCGGGGACCTTCCTAGTCGCCCAGAGCCTGTTCCAGCCGGTCCAGTTTCCCGGTCAGTTCGCCCGAATAGCCGGGGCGGATGTCCGCCTTGATGACGAGGGCGACGCGGCTGCCGTAGCGGCCCACGGCTTCCGTGGCCCGCTTCACGACATCGAACACCTCATCCCATTCACCCTCAATCGTGGTGAACATGGAGTCCGTGTGGTTCGGCAGGCCTGATTCCCGGACGATCCTCACCGCCGCGGCAACGGCGTCGTGGACGGAGGCGTCGTCCGCCGCGGAATCAGCGTCGGCACCGGCGGGGCGACCCGAAGGTGCAACAGAAAATGCAAGCAACATGGCTCCAGTCTGCCACGCCCGGACGGGGGCCATCATGGCCGAACGCCGCGGACGACACGTCACAAAGGGGCGTACCGGCCGGTAACAGGTTTCCTCCAACCTCACGTTGCTACCCTGAGCAAATGAACCGGGCAGTAGACCGCAGGCCACTCCGAGCGGACGCCGCACGCAACGTCAATAAGATCATTGCCGCGGCCCGCCAATGCTTCCGCGAACACGGTCCGGAAGTGCCGCTCCAGACCATTGCCGTCACCGCCGGGGTGGGCCCCGCCACGCTGTTCCGGAACTTCGCCGACAAGGAGGAACTCGTCCTCGCGGCCCTGCACCAGCAACTGAAACTGCTGGTCAACCCGGTCATGGAGGAGGCCCTCGCCGGCAAGGACGCCGCCGAAGGGCTGTTCCGTGTGGTCGATGCCCTGATGGGGGTCGCCAGCGACGAAGCGAACCTCCTCGGCGCGGTGGCCGGACGCCGCGGCGTCCTCACCGGCATCACCGGCGACCTGATCGATTCGGTGGCCGTGCTGCTGGGCCGCGGCCAGGGGCAGGGAACGCTGCGCAGCGACATCTCGATGACCGATATGATCCGGCTCCTGGCCATGCTGATCGGCGTGGTGGACACCATGGAGGCCGGGTCGGACGCCTGGCGCCGCCCGGCGGCGCTGCTTGAGGACGCCATCCGCGCCGAACGGCCCAACCGTCCGCTGCCTCCGCAGTCCCCGCTGCCGGGGTCCGTTTTAGGCACGGCGTTCGGCGCCGCCTTCGGGTCCACCTACGGAACCACGTACCGTTGAGCCACTGATGTAGCCCGGTGTTCCCGTCAGGCCGGCCGCGCGAACGCTAACCGTCAGCCGGCTTTTCCTTCGCCTCCTGCAGGTGCTGCTGCAGCTTCTCCTCGGCCTCGCGGCGGCGGCGTGCCATGTCGCGCAATTCCCGGGTGGATTCGGCGCCGGGGGAAACAAAGTGTTCGTGGGTCTTGGGATGGTGAGCCGTGCCGGCAGCCACCGGACCCGTCGCCGGGGCCGCCGGAGTCGCCGGAGTCGACACATCCGGGGCCGCCGCCTCCTCATCCCCTGGGCCGGGCGCAGCGGCATTCGGCTCGTCTTTTTCGGTCATCCTCGAATGCTCCCACCGGCCGCGCGGCCCAACAAGGGGCTAAAGGCCGTTCGGCGCCCGACGGCGGCCCGTCAGTTCCAGCCGAGCAACCGCAGCCCTGCCGCCGCGCCGGCGCCGGCCAGGACCACCACCAGGAACGGCGCCCGGAACCAAAGGGCGACGGCGGCCGCAGCGAGGGCGCCGAGCCTGGCGTCCAGCGCCAGGGACTGCCCGGACGCCAAGGTGTTCACGACCGTCAGGGAAGCCAACAAACCGATCGTCATGGTGCCGGCGATCCGGGACATCCGGGGATTGCGCAGCAGGCTGGCGGGCACGAGGTACCCCACCAGTTTCCAGGCGTAGGCCAGCACGCAGGACAGCAGGAGCCACCACCAGAGCGTCATGCGTCCTCCCCCGGTCCGCGGCCGGTGCCCTGGGCGCCCTGGTGCTGCTCGGCGTATGGGTCTACATCGGGCTCCAGTCCCTCGTCGCTGCGACCGTGGCTGAACCAGCCGACCACCGCCGCGACCAGAGCGGCAACCAGAATCGGCACCCCGGCCGGCACGAACGGCACGGCCAGGACGGTGGCCAGCGCGCAGACGACGGCGATCGCGACGGGTTCGCGGCCCTTGAGCCGCGGCCACAGCAGGCCAAGAAAGGCCGCCACGGCGGCGCCGTCGAGCCCCCACTGTTTCGGGTCGCCGAGCGCGCTGCCCGCCAGCGCCCCGACGGCGGTGAAGAGATTCCAGAGCACGAAGATGCCGATGCCCGCGGTCCAGAAGCCCCGACGCTGCTCCGCCGGGTCCGTCTGGCCGGTGCTCGTGGCGGTCGATTCGTCGATCGTCACGTGGGCCGCCGCGAACCGGCGCCAGCCCCGCGGCCGCAGCAGGGCGTTGAGCTGCATGCCGTAGATGCCGTTGCGCATCCCCAGCAAGGTGGCCGCGCTCATGGCCGCGACGCCGGAGCCGCCCCCGGCCACGACGCCGATGAAGGCGAACTGGGAGCCGCCACTGAAGAGCAGCAGGCTCAGCGCCATGGTCTGCCAGAAATCAAGCCCGGAGGTCACGGATAAGGCCCCGAAGGACACCCCGTAGAGCCCGGTGGCGATGCTGATGGAGAGCCCGACGCGGACGGCCGGGGACTGCGGGAGCTTCACCGGCTCACCGGCAGCCTGCTCAGGGCCGCCGCGGAAAGGGTTCCGGTTGCCCGGGGTGACCAGCGGAAAGACATGGAACCATGCAACCACAGCCGCGGGACGCCGGGTAACCGGGCGGTAACCGGCTCCGTAATCTGGTCCGTGACCTGCGTCGGCGGCCCGCCAAAACGGGACCTTCCGCAGGGGGCCCGGCGGAGCTGCCGGGGGTACCTTTTGACTATGAACAGTGTTGTGGAGATGACCGGCGTCGTTAAGCGCTTTGGGGCAGTGGCTGCCCTCGATGGCCTGGACTTCGAGGTGGCAGCCGGCGAAGTGCACGGCTTCCTGGGACCCAATGGGGCCGGCAAATCGACCACGTTGCGGCTGCTTCTGGGCATGCTGCGGTCCAATGCGGGATCCGTCCGCGTGTTGGGACTGGATCCCTGGCGCGACGTCGCGACGCTGCACCGCCGGCTGGCCTACGTTCCCGGCGATGTGTCCCTGTGGCCCAACCTGACCGGCGGCGAGGTGATCGAACTGCTCGGCAAGCTGCAGGGCGGCCAGGACCGCACGCGGCGGGACCGGCTGCTGGAGCTCTTCGAGCTGGATCCCACCAAGAAGGCCCGCACCTATTCCAAGGGCAACCGGCAGAAGGTGGCCCTCGTCGCCGCGCTGGCCACCGATGCCGAATTGTTCCTGCTGGACGAACCCACGAGCGGGCTGGACCCGCTGATGGAGGATGCCTTCCGCGGCTGCGTGCGGGAACTCCGGGCGCAGGGGCGCACGGTGCTGCTGAGCAGCCACATCCTCAGCGAAGCCGAGGCGCTCTCCGACCGGGTCAGCATCATCAGGGCCGGCCGGGTGGTGGAGACCGGCCCGCTGGAGCAGTTGCGGCACCTGACCCGAACGTCCGTCACGGCCGACGTCGTCGCCGTGCCGGCCGGGCTGGAACTCCTGCCCGGCGTGCACGACGTGGTGGTCGCCAACCACCGGATCAGCGCCCAGGTGGATCCCGCCGGGCTGGGTCCGTTCCTGCAGGCCCTGACCGCTGCCGGGGTGCGGGCGCTCACCAGCCAGCCGCCCACGCTCGAGGACCTCTTCCTGCGTCATTATGGCAACGGCGCGGGGCGTCCGGAGGATCGTGCGGGCGCCGGCTCCGCCGACGCTGGCTCCGGCAGTGCTTCCGCCGCCGTTCCAGGCGGGCCGGGCAATGCGTGAGACGCTGGCCGGCACCGGGATGCTGGTCCGGCTGGGGTTGCGTCGGGACCGCTGGCTGCTGCCGGTGTGGGTGCTCGGCTTCGCCCTCATTGCATATTCGACGGCGGCGGCCGGCGCGGGCCTCTACCCCGATGAGCGCAGCCGCGTCGAAGCCGCCAACGCCCTGAATGCCACGGCCTCGATCGTGGCGATGTTCGGACGGATTTACGATCCGTCCTCGCTGGGGGCCCTCTCGCTGATCAAATACACCGCGTTCATGACAGCGGTCCTGGCGGTTCTGATGGTCGTGCTCATCGTCCGGCACACCCGGGCCGACGAGGAGAGCGGCCGGCTTGAGTTGCTCGGCGGCGGCCGGCTGGGACGCGACGCCCCGCTGGCTGCTGCCCTCAGCATCGGGTTGGCCGCGAGCCTGGCGGTGGGCCTGCTGTCCGCCGCTGCCCTGGCGGCCGGCGGCTTGCCGGCCGCAGGTTCGCTGGCCTTCGGCCTCGGCTGGGCCGCGACCGGGATGGCCTTCAGCGCCGTGGCCGGTGTGGCGGCGCAGCTGACGGCGAGCGCCCGGGCCGCCACCGGCCTCAGTGTCGGCGTCATCGCGGTGACCTACGGCCTGCGGGCAGTCGGAGACCTCGCCGAGCCTGGGCCGTCGGTCCTCTCCTGGCTGTCGCCGATCGGTTGGAACCAGCAGATCCGGGCGTTCGCCGGGGACCGCTGGTGGGTGCTGGCTCTGCCGGTGGCGCTCTGCGTCCTCCTCATCCCGGCTGCTTTTGCCCTGCGTGCCCGCCGGGATCTCGGCGCCGGTTTGCGCGACGAGCGGCCCGGCCCCGCGGTCGGCTCGCTTACCGGGGTCTGGGCCCTGGCCGTGCGCCTGCAGCACCGTGTCTGGCTGGCCTGGGCCGTGGCGTTCGTCGTCTTCGGCGTCGTGGTCGGGTCCCTGGTCGGCAATGTGGCGGAAATGCTGAGCTCCCCGAACGCCCAGGACCTGATCAAGCTGCTGGGCGGCGCGTCCGCACTGCGGGATGCATTCCTGGCCGCGGAGATCAGCGTCATGGGCCTGCTGGCCGCGGCCTACGGCGTGACGGCGGCGAATCATCTGCGCGGCGAGGAAGCCGCGGGCCACACCGAGGCACTGCTGGGGACGGCCACCACACGAAGCCGCTGGGCGAGCAGCCATTACGTGTTCGCGCTGGCCGGCGTCGCCGTGCTGATGGCGCTGACCGGGGTCTCGATCGGCGTCGGCGCCGCCCTCGCCGTCCAGGACGCCGGGCTGGTCGGCCGCGCCACGCTCGCCTCGCTCGCCCAGATTCCCGCGGCGTGGGTGTTGACCAGCGTGGCCCTGGCCGTCTTCGGCTGGGCACCCCGGTTGGCCGGGGCCGTCTGGGGCGTGCTCCTTGCCTTCGTGGCGCTGGGAGAGTTCGGCGTGCTCTGGAATGCCCCGGGATGGCTCATGGATCTCTCGCCGTTCCGGCATTCGCCGCTGCTGCCGGTCGGGCCGGACGCAGTACCCGAACTGGTGGCCCTGACAGTCGTCGCCGCCGGCCTGGCGGCGCTCGGCTACCTAGGCTGGCGGCGCCGGGACCTGGCCGCTTAGCTGAACCCCTTGGGCCCTCAACCTTGGTGCTGTGCGGTTTTAGCTGCCGTTGTATTCATCATCGGTGATGTGCTCGCCCCAGGTCGTGGTCTTGGCGGGGTCCTCGCCGTTCTGGAGCATGGCGATGTGTTCCATGAAGCAGCCGGGGGCTGCGGCGTGCCAGTGCTCCTCCCCGGGCGGGGTGTATAGCGTCTGGCCCGGGTGGACCTCGATGATTGTGCCGTCGCGGCCGCCAAAGCGCGCGACGCCCTGGGTCACGCGCAGGTACTGGCCGTGCTGATGGGAGTGCCAGGCGGTGCGGGCTCCGGGAGCGAACCGGACGGTCGCAACGACCATGGTCTGGTCGGACTCGTGCGGCAGCGCGATCGGGTCGAGCCAGACGTCGCCGGCGAACTGGGCCGCCGGGTTCTTCGAAGTGGGCATGGAGGGTTCGATATTCATGTTTTCCTTACTTGTTATCTGTGAAGAGCTGCTTGGCGACGCCCATCGCCGCCATGCCGTTGGGCCAGCCGGCGTAGAGCGCGACGTGGGTGATGGCTTCGATGAGCTCCTCCCGGGTCACGCCGTTCTCGACGGCGCGGCCCAGGTGGAAGCCCAGTTGCCCGGTGTTCCCGCCGGCGGTGAGCACCGCCACGGTGATGAGGCTGCGGTCCCGTGCGGAAAGTTCGGGCCGGTTCCAGACGTCCTTGAATAGCACGTCGTCAGTGAGTTCGGCCAGCTTCGGAGCGAAGTCACCGAACATCTTCCGGCCGCCGCCGAGCTGTTTGCGTTGGTTAGTCATGACGTTCCTTCTTTCGAGATGGGCGCCGCAGTGGGCTGCGCGCTGCTGCGGGGAGTTGCACTAGCCCCGGGAACGGCAATGGCGGTGAGGTCGTGGCGGAACAGGTCGGGCTCCTTGTCGACGGGGAGGTCGACAAGGTTGCCAGCAGCGTCGAGCGATTCGCTTGCGTCTGGCGTCAGCGAGGCAAAGACGGCGGAGAGGTCGTCTTGTTCGGCTGCCGGTGGCGCCCACGATGAGCAAAGTAGGCGGGCGGTCAGTCACTTTTTCTCCTCGACGGGAATTTCCGTGGTCTTCCGCTGGGTCGCAGCCCAACTGGCGAGGAGTTTCAACGCGTCCTCCGAAGACGTCCCAGGCTCGGCCGTGTAGACGTTGACGCGCAGCCCCGGGTCCGCGGGAAGTTCCAGCGCTTCGAAGCTCAGGTCCAAGTCCCCCACGATCGGGTGATGCAGCCGCTTGCGCCCGGCGCGGTGGTACTTCACGTCGTGCCGGGCCCACCGGGTGCGGAACTCCTCGCTGCGGGTCGAGAGCTCACCGATCAGGTCCGTGAGATCCCTGTCGTAGGGGTTTTTCCCGGCTGTGGAGCGCAGGACAGCGACGACGTCGTCAGCGGCACGCTCCCAATCGACGAAGAATTCCCGCGCTTTCGGATTCAGGAAGGTGAACCGTGCGCTGTTCGGCGGCGCGGTCCCCTCTGCCATCATGTCCAGATAGAGGGCCCGGCCCAATTCGTTGGCGGCAAGGACATCCCCGCGGTCGTTGCGGACCCAGGCCGGCGCCGTCGTGATCGCGTCGATGACACGCTGCACGCTCGGCCGCACCGTCTGGGGGCTGCGTTTGCGCCGCACCCGTGGAGAGGCTGTGGCCGCGCGGGCCAGGTCAAAGAGGTGGGCCGTCTCGGCGTCGTCAAGCTTCAGGGCGCGCCCGAGAGCTTCGAGGACACTGTCGGACGCTCCCGAGAGGTTGCCGCGCTCAAGACGGATGTAGTAATCGATGCTCATCCCGGCGAGCATGGCAACTTCCTCGCGGCGCAGGCCGGTAACGCGCCGGTTTCCGCCATAGGCCTGCAGTCCGGCCTCCTCGGGCGTGATCCTGGAACGGCGGGAGGTCAGGAACTTCCGCACGTCGTCGCTGTGTGTCATGGCATCCACGCTACGCGCGGCCGGTGGGACGAGGGAGGGTCTGGCGTTACCCGGAACGACCGTCACTCCCGGCCGGTAAGGAATCACGGTTGGCTTGAAAGCATGAAACCTGCACCCACAACTGCCGCCCACCCGGCGGCGATCCTGACGATAATCCTCGCCAGCTACTTCATGATCCTGCTGGACAACTCGGTCATCTTCACCGCGCTGCCCAGCCTGCAGGCAGACCTGCAACTGAGCACCGGTGAGCTCTCCTGGGTCCAGGATGCCTACACACTGGTCTTCGGCGGCCTGCTGCTCCTGGGCGCCCGGGCAGGGGACCTGCTCGGGCGGCGGCGCGTCTTCGTGTTCGGGTTGGTGGTCTTCTCGATCGCGTCACTGCTGATCGGCCTGGCACCGGCAGGATGGTGGGCGATCACCGGCCGCGCCATTCAGGGTATCGGGGCCGCGATCGTCGCACCTGCCTCACTGTCCTTGCTCACAGCCAGCTTCCCGGAGGGCCGTGAGCGTACCCGGGCCGTGGCCCTCTACGGGGCGACCGCCGGGATTGGCGCCAGCCTGGGTCTGGTCATCGGCGGTGCCCTGGCCCATTGGATCTCCTGGCGGGCCGGGTTCTTCGTCAACGTACCCATCGGTGCGGCGATGATCGCCCTCGCGCCGCGGTTCCTTCCGGAAACCGGCCCGGACAGCGGACGCTTCGACGTTTTCGGGGCGGTCAGCGCCACCCTGGGTGTCGGCGCTCTCGTGTTCGGCATCATCAACACCGCCGACGTCGGGTGGACCTCGCCGGTCACCGCAACCGCCGTCAGCGCCGGCGCCGCTCTCCTTGTCGTGTTCTTTCTGGTCGAACGAGGAGCGGCTCAGCCGATCATGCCGCTGCGCTTGTTCGCGAGCCGCCGCCGCACCGGCGCTTACCTTGCACGTTTCCTCTATCTGGGCGCAATGATCGGGTTCTTCTTTTTCACCACCCAGTTCCTGCAGGAAGTCCTCGGTTTTGACCCGCTGCAGGCCGGCCTCGGGTTCCTGCCCATGACCGCCGTCAACTTTGTCGTCGCTGTGAGCCTTCCGCGGCTAGCCGGTCGGCTGCCGGGCTCGGTCCCGCTCCTGGCCGGCATCCTGCTCACGTTCGCCGGGATGTTCTGGCTGAGCCGTGCCGGCGTCGACTCCGCCTACCTGACCGGGGTGGCACTGCCTATGGTTCTCATCGGAGCCGGACAGGGCCTGGCCTTCGCGCCCCTGACGTCCTTTGGGATCGTCGGCGCGCCCGCTGCCGACGCCGGCGCGGCGTCGGGACTGGTGAACACCTTCCACCAGGTGGGCACCTGTCTCGGGCTCGGCATCGCGGTGGCGGTCGCGGCGACCGTCCCGGCCGCAGGTCCCGCCGCGGCACACCTCGCCGCAGAGGTCAGCGCCGCGCTGACGAGTGGCAGTGTCCTGCTGCTCCTTGCCCTGGCCGTCACCGCGGCCCTCATCCTGCCGGCTGATCTGGCCGCCCGCCGGCCGCGGACACCCCGGAAGGCCGCACCCGTCGCCGAGCCGGCTCGTTGATCGCGCAACGCCGGGAAAGGGTACTAGCGCGCCCTCCCAAAACTCCGCACATCTGAATAGCGTGAAAGGCATGGTCGTGGAACTTACACTCAACAACGGCGTCACAATGCCCGCCCTCGGTCTGGGCGTCTTCCAAAGCTCACCGGAACAAACGACGGCGGCCGTCGAGGCTGCCTTGGCGGCCGGCTACCGGCATATCGACACGGCCGCCGCGTACGGCAACGAGCGGGAGGTTGGTCGGCATCCTCACCCAGGCCTGGTCGCCGATCGGCGGGATCACCTTCTACCCGGGATGGGGTGATCAGCGCCGGAACGTGATGGAAGACCCCGCGATCGCCGCCCTCGGGGAAAAGCACGGCGAGAGCCCTGCCCAGGTCATGCTGCGCTGGCATCTGCAACAGGGCCGCTACGCCATCCCGAAATCAGACCAACCCTGCACGCGTCGCCGAGAACTTCGACGTAGTCGACTTCGCGCTCAGCGCCGACGAACTCGCCACCCTCGACGCGCTCGACACCGGCGTGCGCAACGGACCGGACCCGGACGAGGCCCGGCTGGAGCGGATCGCGATGGTCATCCCCGAACCCTAAACACAGAGAAGAGTCCCTCATGGAATACCGTTCGCTGGGCCGCAACGGAGTTCAGGTCAGTCCCTTATGCCTCGGCGCGATGATGTTCGGCCCCTGGGGCAACGACGACCGCGCCGAGGCAACCCGTATCATCCACCGCGCCCTCGACGCCGGCATCAACTTCATCGACACTGCCGACGTCTACTCGGCCGGGGCGTCGGAGGAGATCGTCGGTCGGGCACTCGAGGGACGCCGCGACGATGTTCCTCGCCACGAAGTTCCTTATGCCAATGGGTGAGGACCTTAATCAGCGCGGTGGCTCCCGCCGCTGGATCATCCATTTGGTCGAGAACTCCCTCCGCCGCCTGAACACGGACTACATCGACCTCTACCAGGTCCACCGGCCCAGCCCGGACACCGACGTGGAGGAAACCCTGGGCGCGCTGACCGACCTCGTCCGCCAGGGCAAGGTGCGTTACATCGGGTCCTCGTCCTACTGCGGTTCCCAGATCGTGGAGGCCCAGTGGGCGTCCCGGAGCCGCAACCTGGAGAGGTTCGTCACCGAGCAGCCGCCCTACTTCATCCTCGTCCGCGGCATCGAGGAAGACGTGCTCCCCGCGGTGCAACGCCACGGCATGGGCACACTCCCCTACAGCCCGCTCAGCGGCGGCTGGCTCTCCGGGCGCTGGCAGAAAGACTCAGCGTCCGCACCCGCCTCAGCTGCCCGCCCCAGCGCCCGGTTCGACATGACCAGCGCGGCCAACCAGCGCAAGCTCGACGTCGTCGAAGAACTAGCGCTGCTCGCCGAACTGGCGGGACTGACGCTCATCGAGTTGGCGATCGCGTTCGAGCTCAATCATCCCGGCGTCACCGCCGCCATCGTCGGGCCGCGCACCATGGAACAACTGGAGTCCTACCTGCCTGCCGCCGACGTCACGCTATCCTCCGATGTGCTGGACCGCATCGACCAGCTCGTCGCCCCCTGCGTGACCGTCAACCCCGACGACAACAGCTACGGAGCACACGAACTCACTCCGCAGGCGCGACGACGGAAACAACGGTGACCCCCGCGCCAAGGCGTCACGCTTACACACATGACCGGACATGTGCAGTTGAAATCGGAATGGCTCGGACGATTGACGCCAGATCAAGGCTGGCAATCACCGCGGGAAGCTCGCGTTGTATCGGTACATGAACGCTGCCATCGCGTCCCTGTTGACGGGTTCGAAGGGGCGGTATGTCTTTGTGCCGTTTCCTTCGTCCCAACCAGTTGAAATGCCCGTTTCGGCCAACCAGCTAATCTCGCGGGAGAAGAGCGTGGCAGCCGACACATCAACGAATTTGACTCCTGCGGATGGCGTGTAGGCGGGGCTGCCCGCGAACCGATACATGAAAGCTGCCATCGCATCACGACTCACAGCCTGCAACGGGCCGTAGGTCCTGATGCCGCCGTCCACCCAGCCTGTAGAAATGCCCTGTGTGTTGAGCCAGGCGATTTCCTTGTAGAAGGGGGTTTGGGGGGTGATGTCGGCAAACGGAGAAACCGCGGGGGGAGAGTACGCCGGGCTGCCCGCGAGCCGGTACAGGAAGGCGGCCATCGCATCGCGATTCACGGCCTGGAGCGGGCGGTAGGTCCTGATGCCGCCGTCCACCCAGCCTGTGGAAATCCCCTGGGTGCCCATCCAATTAATCTCTGTGGAGAAGGGCGTAGCGGCCGTGACGTCCGCGAAAGCTATCGGAGCGGGCGCGGGAGCAGGTGCCGGGGCGGGAGCAGGTGCCGGTGCCGGTGCCGGTGCCGGAGCAGGTGCCGGGGCGGGAGCAGGTGCCGGTGCCGGTGCCGGAGCAGGTGCCGGGGCGGGAGCAGGTGCCGGTGCCGGAGCAGGTGCCGGCGCGGGGGCTGGAGCAGGTGCCGAAGATTGCCCCAAGGCCTGGGCGACGGTACGAACCGATGTCGTTCCATTGGCTGTCCGCGCCGCGAGCCAGGTGACGAAGCTATCGAACAGCGTGGGGCTGACCGTCAGCGTCGGGTCGGTACCGACAGCGATGTGGTGGAAGGTCAACTGGAGCCAGCCGCCGGTTGATTCGGCATTTGTCACCAAGTCCTGCAGGTTCTTGAGGGTCCAGGTGCTGTCGGCTTCGTCCGGGGCCTTAGTGACCATGGGGTTGCCCGGCGGTAGGGCCTCCGCGAAGGGGCATCCCGCGCAGCTGGCCGGCGAGGTGATGTCACCAAGGCCCCGGGCGCTGGCGTAGCCGCAGTTGCGCACTGCAGTCTGCACGGCGGCGTTCTCCGCGGCGAAGGGATACGCAAAATTGCGGACCGTAAAGCCCCAGTTTTCAAGGGTGGTTTTGCCGTTGCAGACCTCGGCGGCGGCGGCCGAGGGGGTCAGGGTGGTCAGGTCGGGGTGGGTGACGGTGTGGCCGCCGATCTCATTTCCATCGCTGGCAAGCGTCTGCAGATTCGCCTGCGTCAGGTAGCCGGCCGTGCCGATCCAGCTGGTGGTGATGAAGAACGTCCCCGTCAGTCCATGGGCCTTGAGCACCTGGGCGGCGGCGAGCTGGTTGGCATTGCCGTCATCAAAGGTGAGACTCACAATGGTTGCGGGCGCCGCGTGGGCGGGGATGGCAACGCCCGAAAGGGAGGCCATCGTGAGCAACAGGACACTGACAGCGGAACCCCACTTGCTCTTGTGCGGTCCTCCGCCTCCAAGGTGCCCCGGCTGAGTCGTGGTTTGGCCTGATTTGCGAATAGAGCGACTTAGCCAGCGCATCATTCCTCCAGAGTCGTGGCCCTGCGGCGGACTATGAACGCAGAGGCCCACTTCCCATGTTAGGAGCGCAGTCGGGGACGGTCACGGGTGGTCGTTTACTGGGCTTGCGGCATGATTCAGGCCCGGCTACTTGCCTTCTACTTGTTCCGCCTACTGCCGCCCCTAGAGCGGGGCGAGGACCTGGGAGAGGACCTCGGCGGGCCGGTTGGTGGTGATCTCCTGGATACCGAGCTCGCGGCAGAGGGCGACGTCGGCCTCGGAATCCACGGTCCAGACCCGGAAGCGGCGGCCCGACTCGAGCCAGCGCCGGACCGTGCGGGCGTGCCCGCGGACGTAGCCGATGCCGGGTCCGGCCAGGCCCACTTCGCAGTCGTCCAGGATCCGCTCCCCCTCGGTCTGCGCCGCCTTCAGGACGTTGGCGACCGCGCCGCCGGTGACGGGACCCAGGCCCAGTTCCTCCCGGATTTCCTCGACGTTCACGTCGTCCACGAGCTGGCAGATGGCCGACGCCGGTACGGACTCCAGCAGGTGCTTCACCGAGTCCGGGCTGAAGCTCATGAAGGAGACCCGGATGTTGTCCAGCATCGAGGTGGCAGGGTCCCAGCCCTCGGCCTCGAGCACCTCTAAGACCCGGTCCTCGAGCTTGAGCTGGTAGGGGCTCGGGTGCTTGAGTTCAATCGCCAGCCCGATCTCGCGGCCGGCCTGGCGCAGGAGGTCCAGCAGCTCGGGCAGCGTCAGGAATTGCTCGGACCGGGCACCGTATTCCTCGGGAATCCGGGCGCCCTTCCAGGAGCAGAAGTCCAGCAGCCGCAGCTCCTCAAGGGTGCGGTCTGCGACCGGGCCGGTCCCGTCCGAGGTGCGGTCCAGGTTGGCGTCATGGAGCAGCACGGCGTGCTGGTCGCGGGTCAGGTGCACGTCGCACTCGACGCCGTCGACGCCGTCGGCGATCGCCTGAAGATAGGCGGCACGAGTGTGCTCGGCGAAGGCCGCACTGGAGCCGCGGTGGGCGTAGACGAGCGGACGGGCGGCAGCGTACTCCTCGGTGGTCATGCTGACACGTTAGCGGACGTCCGTGACGGATGCCGGGCTAGGCTGGGCACATGCAGGTGAACACTGAGCAACCCCTTCGTCCGGCCTCCGCGCCGCCCGGCGCCGAACACCGGCTCTCCGCCGCGGATGCCGACAAGGCCGCCGCGCTGCGGAAGATGAAACTGCTGGCGGTGTCGCTGCTAATCGGCATGGCTGTCATCTTCATCGTTGCGTTCGCCCTGCAGAAGCAGTACCCGTGGCTCGAGTACGTCAGGGCCGCGTCGGAGGGCGGCATGGTGGGCGCCCTCGCCGACTGGTTCGCCGTGACGGCCCTGTTCAAGTACCCGATGGGCCTGAAGATCCCGCACACGGCGATCATTCCGCGGCGCAAGGACCAGATCGGGGCATCGCTGGGCGAATTCGTGGAGACCAACTTCCTGTCCGAACAGGTGGTGAAGGAGAAACTGGCCAGCGTGGACATCGCCCGCAAGGTCGGCGGCTGGCTGTCCGGGCCGGGCGGCGCCGAGCGGGTAGCCAAGGAAGGCGCCGCGGTGATCCGCGGCGCGTTCAAGGTGCTGAACGACGACGACGTCCAGGCGGTCATCGAGGGCATGGTCCGCCGGCACTTGCTGACCCCGCCATGGGGACCTCCCGTGGGCCGGCTCGCGCAGCGCGTGTTCGAGGACGGCCACCACCACGCGCTAGTGGACCTGCTCGTGGACCGTACCGTGGACTGGGTGCGGGACAACCACGAGACGGTCAACCGGCTCGTCACGGACCGCTCCCCCACCTGGGTTCCAACCTTCGTGGACGGGCTGGTGGGCGACAAGGTCTACGTGGAGATCCTCAAGTTCACCCGGGCCGTGCAGTCGGATCCGCAGCACCAGGTCCGGCTGTCGATCGACAAGTACCTCAAGGAACTGGCCCAGGACCTGCAGCACGATCCGGTCATGATCGCGCGCGCCGAAGGTGTGAAGGCCCAGGTGCTGGGCGACCCCGAGATCCGGGAACTGGCCTCCCGCACCTGGGGCACCATCAAGGCGGCACTGCTCACCGCCGTCGACGATCCGCACAGCGAACTGAGCGTGCGGTTCAAGGCTGCAGTGCACGACTTCGGCACCCGTCTGGTGGTCGATCCGGAGCTGGCCGGCAAGGTGAACAAATGGATCGGGGACGCCGCCGGCTACCTCGTCAAGACGTACCGCTCGGACATTGCGGGCGTGATCACCGATACCGTGGCCCGCTGGGACGCCCAGGAAACCTCGCAGAAGATCGAGCTCCAGATCGGCAAGGACCTGCAGTTCATCCGGATCAACGGCACCGTGGTGGGTGCCCTCGCCGGGCTGGCCATCTTCACCGCGGCGCACCTGGTCTTTGGCTGATCACTCTTTGACGAGCCCCTGCGGCATGCTTGCGGCCCCGGGCCTCTAGACGTGCGCGACCTTCGCCCGGGCGCGGCCTTGCAGGGCGAAAACCGTGAAGGCCAGCGCTGCCAGCGCCGTGACCACCAGCAGCAGCAGCCCGATCGAGTAGCTGTGGGTCGCGGCGTCGTAGGTGGCGCCCATGACGAGCGGCGGGAAGTAGCCGCCGAGCCCGCCGGCGGCGCTGACCACCCCGCTGATGCTGCCCACCTTGCCGGGCGGGGCGAGCACACCGACCCAGGCGAAGACGCCGCCGGTGCCGAGCCCCAGGGCTGCCGCCATGGCGACGAATGTCAGGCCGGCGGGCACATCGCCGTCGGGCTGGAGGTTCACCACCCAGGCGAGCACGGCGACGCCGGCGAGCGAGACCACCACCACGGGTTTGGGACCGAACCGGTCCGCGAGGACGCCGCCCACCGGCCGCGCCAGCACCGCAGCCAGAGCGAAGCCGGCCGTGCGGGCACCGGCGGCGCTGGGATCGAAGCTGTAAACGTCGCGGAGGTAGGTGGGCAGGTAGGTCGCAAAGGACACGAAGCCGCCGAAAACGACCGCGTAGAGGAAGCACATCTTCCAGGTGACGGGGGTCTTCGCGGCGTCGAGCAGCTTGGGCAGGACCGGGGCGTTGTTGCGGCTCCAGCCGGGGGCTTCCTTCATCAGGAACCACACCAGCGCGGCCATGATGGCCAGGACTCCGGCGATCAGGAGGTGCGTGGGGAAGTACCCGATCCAGGCGACCAGGCGGGGATTCAGGAAGGCGGCCAGGGCGGTGCCCCCCATCCCGGCGCCGAAGACCCCGGTGGCGAAGCCGCGGCGTGACGGCTCGAACCAGGCGCTGACGAACGGGATGCCGACGGCGAAGACCGTTCCGGCAACACCCAGGAGCAGGCCGGCGCCCAGCACCAGGGCGAAGGAGCGGATGGTGCCGCCGATGGCCACCAGCAGAATCGGGATGATGGCAGCCAGCAGGACGAAGCTGAACAGGGCACGGCCGCCGTACTTGTCCGTCAGGGTGCCGACGACGATCCTCCCCAGCGAGCCGACGAAGACCGGCATCGCGACGAGGATGCCCGTGGTGGCAGCGTTGAGGTGCAGGTTTTGGGTGTAGAACGCCCCCAGGGTGGCCACGGAATTCCACGCCCAGAACCCGGCCACCGAGGCGGCGGTGGCGAGCACCAGGTTGCGCATCCGGCCGTCCTGGGCGGCGGCGGGCTGGGGCACTGCTCCGGCCACGGGGGTCTCCTCTCGATTCGGGAACGCGGTTTCAGCAGGTTCAGGTCAGCAGGTTCCGGTCACCGGTTGCGGGTGTCACGGTCGCGGGTGCCGACGGCGGACCAGCCGCGTCGGGCTGCGGTACCGGAGGACCGGGCAGCGGCGCCTGCCCCGCTGGCGTCCCGGTCCCGCGAGCGGTACACGATGTAGGGGCGGAAGAGGTAGTGGAAAGGTGCCGTAAACGCGTGGACCAGCCGGGTGAAGGGCCAGATCACGAACAGCGTCATGCCCACAAGGGTGTGCAGGTGGAAGGAGAACGGGGCCGCCGCCATCGCCGCGATGTCCGGCTGGAAGACGAACAGCGAGCGGAACCACGGGGCCACGGTTTCGCGGTAATTGTGCCCGTGCTCGCCCTCGAAGACGCTGGCCAGGGTGGTCCACAACCCGAAGACGATGGCCGCCGTCAGCACCACGTACATGGTCTTGTCGTTGTTGGTGGTGGCCATGAAGACGGGCCCGGTGGTGCGGCGGCGGTAGATCAGCAGGATGATCCCGCCCAGGGTTCCCACGCCGGCGACGCCGCCGACCAGCAGGGCGTTGAAGTGGTAGAACTCCTGGCTCATGCCCACGGCCTGGGTCCACACCATCGGGATGACCAGCCCGAAGAAGTGCCCGGCGATCACGGCGAGCAGGCCGAAGTGGAACAGCGGCGAGGCGATCCGGAGCAGCCGCGACTCGTAGAGCTGCGAGGACCGTGTGGTCCAGCCGAACTGGTCATACTTGTAGCGCCAGATGAGGCCGCCCACCAGCAGGACGACCATGACGTACGGCAGCACGCCCCACAGCACGATATCCAGCGCGGAGAGTTCGACGGCGGACCCGGCGGCTTCGAATGCCAGCATTCTCAGGCCCCCTTCACGGGCAGCAGGCGCGGATCGTACGGGTCCAGGCCTACCGCCTCGGTGGGCGGCCCGTAACCGGCCATCCGCATCACCGCCTGCTCATCCGCGGGCGATTTCCCGGGCAGCGTGGCACAGATGGCCTGCAGGACGCTGGCATGCGGCAGCTCGTCCCGGAGCAGGCCAAAGCGCAGCATCTCCAGGCTCGCCCGGAACCGGCTCAGCAGGGCGCGGCCGGCCGCGAGGTCCACCAGCGCGGCGTATTCCAGCACCATCGGGAGGTAGTCCGGCAGTTCCCCGTGCGTGTCCACCAGGATGTCGCTTTGCCGGTAGGTCTGCTTGAAGTTTCCCAGCACTTCGCCCCGGCGCCGGGTGTCCCCGTCGGTCCAATAGGACAGGTGCAGGGCGTGGCGCTTTCCGAGATCGAACTCCCGGACGTAGTGCGCCTGGATCTCCATCGGCGGCGTGGATTCCAGCCGATCCAGGACCCCCGCGAAGTCCTGCCCGGCACCGGGGAACTCGGCCAGCGCGGCCCGCATCAGCGGCACCTTGGCAATCAGATCTTCATCCGGGTAGGACAAGCACCACGCGGCGGCCAGATAGACCACCTGAGCTCGCCGGCTCACGGCCGTTCCCCGTCCGCCGAAGAACCTGGTTCGGGGCGCGACCGGCCCGGGAAGAGCCCGGGGGGCGCCCCGCGCCCGTCCCAGTTCAGCAGGTTGACACGGCCACGGAGGCCGGACCCGGACCCCATCTCGTCCGAGGTCTGCCGGTCGCGGAGGGCGTTGAACGTTTCCACCGCCACCGGGACGGGCCGGCCGCTGGCTTCGCCGAAGTGGGCGGTGTCCTGCATTCCCGGGCCGCCCTCGAAGTCCAGGGAACAGCCCATCTCCTCGAGGTCATGGGCCTGCTCCACGTGGGCCTTGGGGATGACGTAGCGTTCCTCGTATTTCGCGATCGCCATCAGCCGGTACATCTCGTACATGGTCTGGCTGTCCATCCCCACGGACTCGGGGATGGCGTCGTCGGGGTCGTTGCCCAGGCTGATGCCGCGCATGAAGGAGCGCATCGCCGCGAGTTTCCGCAGCACCGCGGTGACCCGGTCCGTGTCCCCCGCGGTGAAGAGTTCCGCGAGGTATTCCACCGGGATGCGCAGCGCGTCGATGGCGCCGAACAGGTTGCCGGCGTCCTCGCCGTCGTGCCCCTGGTCGCGCAGCAGGTCCACCACCGGTGAGAGCGGCGGGACATACCAGACCATCGGCATGGTCCGGTACTCGGGATGCAGCGGCAGCGCCACCTTGTACACCTTGGCCAGGGCGTAGACCGGCGAGCGCCGGGCGGCGTCGATCCAGTCCTCCGGAATGTTCTGGGCCCGGGCCTCGGCCTGGACGGCGGGGTCGTTCGGGTCCAGCAGGACGTCCATCTGGGCGTCGTAGAGCTCCCGCGGGTCCGTCACCGCGGCCGCCGCGGTGACGGCGTCGGCGTCGTACAGGAACAACCCGAGGTACCGCAGCCGCCCCACGCAGGTCTCCGAGCAGACCGTCGGCAGCCCCACCTCCACCCGCGGGTAGCAGAACGTGCACTTCTCGGCCTTGCCGGTCTTGTGGTTGAAGTAGATCTTCTTGTACGGGCAGCCGGTGACGCACTGCCGCCAGCCGCGGCATTTGTCCTGGTCCACCAGGACAATCCCGTCCTCCACCCGCTTGTAGATGGCACCGGAGGGACAGGACGCCATGCAGGAGGGGTTCAGGCAGTGCTCGCAGATCCGCGGCAGGTAGAACATGAACGTCTGCTCGTAGGCGAACTTGATCTTGTCTTCGGATTCGCGCCGGATTTTCTCCACGATCGGGTCCAGGTGGCCGTGCTCCGTGGAGCCGCCCAGGTCGTCGTCCCAGTTCGCGGACCAGGTGATCTTGGTATCCTCCCCGGTGATCAGGGATTTGGGCCGGGCCACGGGGAAGTCATCGCCCAGCGGCGCATCCACGAGGGTCTTGTAGTCGTAGGTCCACGGCTCGTAGTAGTCCTTGAGTTCGGGCTGGACCGGGCTAGCGAAGATCCCGAAGAGCTTCTTGACCCGACCGCCGGCCTTCAGCACCAGCTTGCCGCGCTTGTTCAGCACCCAGCCGCCGTGCCACTTCTCCTGGTCCTCGTAGCGGCGCGGGTACCCCTGCCCGGGGCGGGTTTCGACGTTGTTGAACCAGACATACTCGGTGCCGGCACGGTTGGTCCAGGCCTGTTTGCAGGTCACCGAACAGGTGTGGCAGCCGATGCATTTGTCCAGATTCATGACCATGCCCATTTGAGCCATGACACGCATCAGTACTGCACCTCCTGGGAACGACGGCGGACGGTGGCCACCATGTCGCGCTGGTTTCCGGTGGGGCCAAGGTAGTTGAACGCGTAGGCCAGCTGGGCGTAGCCGCCGATCAGGTGCGAGGGTTTGACCAGCAGCCTGGTGACCGAGTTGTGGATGCCGCCGCGCCGTCCCGTGGCCTCGGACTTCGGCACGTCGATGGTGCGTTCCTGCGCGTGGTGCACGTAGACCACGCCGGCTGGCATCCGGTGGCTGACGATCGCCCTGGCCACGAGGACGCCGTTGATGTTGACGCACTCCACCCAGTCGTTGTCCTTGACCTCGATGGATTCGGCGTCCGCCGGGCTCATCCACACCGTGGGGCCGCCGCGGGACAAGGAGAGCATCAGCAGGTTGTCTTGGTATTCGGAGTGGATGGACCACTTGGAGTGGGGCGTCAGGTAGCGGACCACCACCTCCATGGACCCGTCCTGGCCAAGCTTCGGTTCGCCGAACAGGCGGTGCATGTCCAGCGGCGGCCGGTAGATCGGCAGGGCCTCGCCGATGTCAATCATCCAGTCGTGGTCCAGGAAGAAATGCATCCGTCCGGTCAGGGTGTGGAAGGGCTTGAGCCGTTCGATGTTGATGGTGAACGGGGCGTAGCGCCGGCCGCCGGTCTCGGAGCCGGACCACTCCGGCGAGGTGATCACCGGCACCGGGCCGGCCTGGGTCTGGGCGAAGGTGATGAACTTTTCCTCGGAACCCTCGGAGAGGTCCGCCAGTTTCCGGCCGGTGCGGACCTCCAGATCCTTGAAGCCCTGCACGGACAGGGCGCCGTTGGTGGTCCCGGAGAAGGCGAGGATGGCCTCCGCCATTTTCGCGTCGGTGTCGATTGCCGGCCGGCCGTCGGCGGCACCGCCGAGCATCACGCCGTTGGCGCGGCTGAGCCGTTCCAACGGGCCGGCGAGTTTGTAGGTGACGTTCTTGACCGTGAAGCCGAGTTTGTCGGCCAGCGGCCCGACGGCGGCCAGCTTGTCGGCGATGGCGGTGTAGTCCCGCTCCACCACGGAGAAAATGGGCATGTTCTGCCCGGGGACGGCCGGGATGGACGCGTCCCGCCAGTCGCGGACGATCCCGCCGGGCTGGGCGAGTTGGCCGGGGGTGTCATGCTGCAGCGGCACGCTGACCAGGTCCCGGCGGACGCCCAGGTGGGTTTTCGCCATCCGGGAGAACTCCTGCGCCAGCAGGTGGAAGGTGTCGAAGTCCGTCTTGGTTTCCCACGGCGGGTCGATCGCCGGGGTGAAGGCGTGCACAAACGGGTGCATGTCGGTGGAGGACAAGTCGTGCTTCTCGTACCAGGTGGCGGCCGGGAACACGACGTCGGACAGCAGCGTGGTGGAGGTCATCCTGAAGTCGGCGGAGACCAGCAGGTCCAGCTTCCCTTCCGGCGCCTGCTCGTGCCATTTCACGTCGCGGGGTTTGAGCCCTTCGGCGTGGTCCTTGCCCAGGACGTTGTTGTGGGTGCCCAGCAGGTTCCGCAGGAAGTACTCGTTGCCCTTGGCCGAGGAGCCGAACAGGTTGGAGCGCCACAGCACGAGGGTCCGCGGCCAGTTTTCCGGGGCATCCACGTCCTCGATCGCCGGGTTCAGGGTGCGGTTCTTGAGGGCGTCCGCGATGTAGCCGGGGGTGTCCTTCGCGGTCCCGGCGGCGACGGCGGCCTCCGCCTCGTCGGCGAGGTCCAGCGGGTTGCGGTCGAATTGCGGGTAGAACGGCATCCAGCCGAGCCGCGCGGACTGGGCCATCGCGTCCGCGGTGTGCATGCCGTCCAGGGCACCGGTGGACAGCGGGGATTTCAGCGCGTCCGCGGAGTAGCCGTCCTGCCGCCACTGGTCCGTGTGCATGTACCAGTAGCCGGTGCCGATCATGGTCCGCGGCGGCCGGGACCAGTCCAGCGCGTTCGCCAGGGACACCCAGCCGGTGGCGGGGCGGGTCTTTTCCTGGCCGACGTAGTGCGCCCAGCCGCCGCCGTTGCGGCCCATGCAGCCGGTCAGCATCACCAGGGCCAGCACGGCCCGGTAGGTGGCGTCGCCGTGGAACCACTGGCAGATCCCGGCGCCCATGATGATCATGGACCGGCCCTTGGACTGTTCGGCGTTGCGGGCGAATTCGCGGGCCACCCGGATGCAGGCCTGCGCCGGGACGGAGGTGATCTCTTCCTGCCAGGCCGGGGTGTAGGGGGTCGCGGCGTCGTCGTAGCCCTTGGCCCAGTCCCCCGGCAGACCCTCACGGCCCACGCCGTACTGGGCCAGCATGAGGTCGAAGACGGTGGTGACCAGTTGGCCGTCCACCTCGATGACGGGCACGCCGCGCCGGAGGACGCTGCCGGCGCCGTCGGCGTCCTCAAAGCAGGGCAGCAGGATTTCGGCGCTCTCGGCCGAGACCTCGCGGAGCGACAGCGCCGGCTCGATGCCGTCGAGATCCAGGTTCCATTTGCCCTCGCCGCTGGCCGAGTACCGGAACCCCATGGACCCGTTGGGCACCGCTGGCCGCCCGGCCTTCTTGTCGAACAGCACGGTGCGGAAGGCCGCGTCCTCGGCCCCGGACTCGGCAGGGAGGTCGCGGGCGGTGAGGAACTTGGACGGGGTGAGGGCGCCGTCGTCGCGCCGTTCCAAACGGACCAGGAATGGCAGGTCCGTGTACTGCCGCACGTAGTCGGAGAAGAACGGGACGTCGCGGTCCACGAAGAATTCCTTCAGCATGACGTGCCCCATCGCCATGGCAAGTGCGGCGTCGGTTCCGGCCTGGGCGGGGAGCCATTCGTCGGCGAACTTGGTGTTGTCCGCGTAGTCCGGGCTGACCGTGACCACCTTGGTGCCGCGGTACCGCACCTCGGCCATCCAGTGCGCGTCCGGGGTCCGGGTCACAGGGACGTTGGAGCCCCACATCATGAGGTAGCGCGCGTCCCACCAGTCGCCGGACTCGGGGACATCGGTCTGGTCGCCGAAGACCTGCGGGCTGGCCACGGGCAGGTCCGCGTACCAGTCGTAGAAGGACGTCATCACCCCGCCGATCAGCTGGATGAAACGGGTGCCCACGGCGTGCGAGACCATGGACATCGCGGGGATCGGCGAGAACCCGGCGCAGCGGTCCGGTCCGTAGGTCTTGATCGTGTTGACGTGCGCGGCGGCGGCGATCTCGATCGCTTCCTGCCAGGAAACGCGGACCAGGCCGCCCTTGCCGCGGGCCTGCTGGTAGCGGCGGCGCCGCTCCGGGTCGCCCACGACGTCGGCGAAGGCCAGCACGGGGTCGCGCAGCCGGGCCTTGGCCTCCCGGTACATCTCGACGAGCACGCCGCGGGCGTACGGGAACCGGACCCGGGTGGGCGAGTACGTGTACCAGGAGAAGGCGGCCCCGCGCGGGCAGCCTCGCGGCTCGTATTCCGGGCTGTCCGGGCCCACCGACGGGTAATCGGTCTGCTGGGATTCCCAGGTGATGATGCCGTCCTTGACGTACACCTTCCAGGAGCAGGACCCGGTGCAGTTCACCCCGTGGGTGGAGCGGACCACCTTGTCGTGGCTCCACCTGTCGCGGTAGAAGATGTCGCCCTTGCGGCCGCCTTCCCGGAACACCGCCCTGCCGTCGTCGGTCTGGTCCCACTTCGTGAAGAATCGGCCCAGCTTCAACATCGCATCCGAGGCGGGTCCGTCCAACCCCGCGGAGCCTCCGGCAGTCATGCCCTCAAGTTATGGCCCGTGTTAGGGCCCGGATAGGGCCTTACGGCCCCTTGGCTGCCGCGCGACGGGCCGGACGGGAAGTTGGCTTAGGCGAAGGACTCCAGCTCCACGCCGGCCTGCTCCAGCGCGGCGCGGACGGCGGCGGCCGCGGCCACCGCACCGGGGGTATCGCCGTGCAGGCACAGGGAATGGGGCGTGAGCCTGACAACGGTTCCGTCCACTGCCAGGACCTCGCCCTTGAGGGCCAGGCGGAGCGCCCGCTCAACGATCTCGTCGGGGTCCTCAATCACCGATTCCTCCTCCAGCCGAGGCACCAGGGTGCCGTCCGGAAGGTAGGCGCGGTCGGCGAAGGCTTCATGGAACACGGGATGGCCGGCCTCCCGGGCGGCTGCGAGCAGGACCGAGCCCTCCAGGCCAAGGATCGGCAGCCCCGGGTCGTAGGCCTGGACGGCTGCGACGACGGCGGAGGCCTGTTCGGCGTCGTGCACCGTACGGTCGTAGAGGCCGCCGTGCACTTTGACGTAGTCCACCGAGGCGCCCACCGCATGCGCCACGCCGTCGAGCGCCCCAAGCTGGTAGAGGACCAACCCGAACAGGTCGTCGAAGGTCATGTCCATCGCCCGGAGGCCGAAGCCGCCCAGGTCCGGGTAGCCCAGATGGGCCCCGACGTTGACGTCGAGTTCGTAGGCCGCGCGGCAGGTGTCGAGCATGGTGACGGGGTCCCCGCCGTACACACCGCAGGCCGCGCTGGCGCTGGTGACGAGCGGGAACATCGCCGCGTCATCGCCCATGGTCCAGGAGCCGAAGGACTCCCCCAGGTCAGCGTTCAGATCCACGGGGACCGCCTTTCGATGCCGGGTCTCCGGCTTGCAGCGCCATTGCCGGCTCCGCCGGGCGGCCTTCGCCGGACGCTCCGGACGTCAGTTCACCGGGGATGGTTTCCGGCATGGCGCCGAAGGCCTCCTTGGCGTTTGCGACGACGGCGCGTCCCATGATCCGGTTGCCGACGCCGCCGACCACGGCGCCGACGCCGAAGGGCAGCGCCCGGCCCAGCAACGCGGTGCCCTGGCGCTTGAGCAGGTTCCGCAGGAAGGCCTGCTGGATCCGCTGCCGCACCGAGCCGAACCCGATCAGCGGCCCGCGGCGCGCGAACAGCGTACCCCAGGCCTGCGTGGGTCCGGAGCCCTGGCCGGCCGCCTGGCCGCTCAGGGAACTCAGCAGCGCAGTGCCTTCCTCGCCGAGCATGATGGCCATGACCAGGGTGCTGGCTTTCTCCGGATCCACCATCCGCACGCCGTGGAGTTCCGCCAGCGAGGTGGCGTACAGCGCGGTGGCCTCCAGGAAGCCGACGGTCGCCACGGCTGAGAGCCCCAGGGCGGCCACGGTGCCGACACCGGGGATGACGGCGGAGCCGCCGACGAGAGCCCCGCCGCCGGTGACGGCGGCCAGGTAATTGCGTTCCAACGTGGCGGCGAGCTGCGCTGCGGTGGCATGGGGGTGCTTCCGCTGCAGCCGGCGCAGGTTCGCCAGGACCAGCGGCCGCTGGATTTCCACCGCGCGCAAGAGCATGTTGTGGACGCCCGGCTTGGGCTTGCCGTCGGCGTCGAACATTGCGCTGTGGGCGGTCTTCTGGGCAATTTTCATTGCCGGGTTGCTGCGCTTGGCCATCATCGCCTCTCCGTAAACCATAAGGGTGCTGAACTTTCGTCCGCACTTAACACTAGGCCACGGCACGGCCGGCTGTTCCGGGCACCCCGGGCCGCCGGCGCCCGACGGCCACTGCCAAAGCCCGGGCTACTTCTTGCCTGCCTTGAGGTCGGTGACGATCTTGGCGATCCGGCGGGCGCGGGTGTCGGCCGTTTTAGCGTCGGCGATCGGCTCTACGTACCGACGCTGGCTGCTGTAGTTCAGCGTTGCGTAGAAGGCCTTCGCCTGGGGTTCCGCATCCAAGGCGGCGACGAGGTCGTCGGGGACCTCGATAACCCGCGGCTGCGTGTCCAGTGCGAGGTCCACCTCCACGGTGTCCCCGGCGGAAGTGGCCGTCAGCTCACGGTTGGCCGCGCTGACTCCCACCATGTTCTTGCCGCCCATCACCGCGATGCTGCTGCGGTAGCTGTGGCCGTTGATGGTCACGACCACCGGCGGGCGCCTGCCGGCATCGAGTGCGTTGACGATGTCCTCGGGGACCTCGATGCCCGCTTTGGTGTCGCTGCCCTGGATGGTCGTTATGAATTTCATGTTCACAGTATGCCTCCCGCCTCGCTCGCCGCCGGTACGCGCGACGTCGACCGGTTTTTGGTCAGGGGTCGATTCGGCGTACCTCGATCGGCCACAGCCTGGCCTCTCCGAACTTGGCGGCAATTTCCACGGCGCGGCCCATGTCCGCGCAGTCGACGATGTAATACCCGGCCACGATTTCCTTTGTCTCGATGAACGGACCGTCGGTCACGCTGTAAGTGCCGGCGCCATTTCGTACGAATTTGGCTTCTTCGCCGAGCTCATGGGCCTCGACAAACTCTCCGGTCGCCCTGAGTTCCTGTTGCACGGCAGCGTGGGCCCGCATGATCCCCTCGATCTCGGACGTCGGGAGTTCGTTCCAGGTGTCAACATTGTTTTGGATGAGCAAGAGGTGTTTCATTTTCTCTCCTTCCCGGCGGCAGCCGGGCGCTGGTTCTGGTCGGATTCAAATGGATGCGCAGGCCCTGCGCTGGTTTCCGCCAGGCGCCTGCTGAGGTAGCGGCGTTCCGCCTCGGACGGTGCGAGGTCCCGGGCCCGCTGATATTCCCGGCTGGCCTCTGTCCTTCTGCCAAGGCGGCGCAGGAGGTCAGCTTTCGCGGCCGGCACGAGGTAGTACCCCTCGAGGGAACGTGCTTGGTCCAGCCGGTCGATGAGGTCGAGCCCCGCCGCCGGTCCTTGGGACATGGCGACGGCGACGGCTCGGTTGAGCTCAACGACCGGGGACGGGGCAATCCGCGCAAGATCCTCGTACAGCAAGGCCACTCGTGCGTAGTCGGTACTCCCAGCATCGGGGGCCGTCATGTGGCACGCGGCGATGGCGGCCTGGACACGGTAGCTCCCGCTCCCGGTCCTGCGGGCAACGCCAATCCGGTCCGCTGCGGCCAGCAGCGCCACCGCCTCCGCCGTCGCCGCCCGGTCCCAGGATCCGCGGTCCTGATGCTCCAGCGTCACCAGGTCCCCTGCGGCGTCGGTGCGTGTCCTTCGCCTGGCGTGGTGGAACAGCATGAGCGCCAGGAGACCCAAAGCCTCGGGCTCTTGCGGGGCGCCATCCAGCAGCGCAGCCAGCAGGCGGGTGAGGCGGATCGCTTCCCGGACAAGAGGTTCGCGGCCCACTGAGTCCCCGCCGGTGGCCGAATAGCCCTCGTTGAACATCAGGTAGAGCACGGCCAGTATCCCGCCCGTGCGCTCGTGGATTAGCTCGGGCGGCGGCACCCGGTACGGGATCCCCGCATTCCGTATCTTGGCCCGGGCCCGGACCAGCCTTTTCGACATGGTGGCCTCCGAGACCAGGAACGCGCGTGCGATCTCAGCTGTCGTCAGCCCCGCGACCGTGCGCAGCGTCAATGCCACCCGGGCTTCGAGCGGCAGGGCCGGGTGGCAACAGGTGTGGATCAGCCGCAGCCGGTCGTCGTCGGCCGCCGGATCGCTGAAGCCCTCGGCGGCCGGCACTTCGAGCTCCGCAAGGACCGCCAGGTCCCGGACCGCCCTCTTTTCGGTGGCCGCACTCCGCATCCGGTCGATCGCCCGGTTCTTGGCCACGGTTGTCAGCCATGCCCCCGGATTCCTGGGGACTCCACGCTCCGGCCAGTCGACGAGCGCGCGAGCAAACGCATCCTGGACACAGTCCTCGGCCAGGGTCCAGTCGCCGGTGATGCGGATCAGGGTGGCTGTGATGAGCGCGGTGTCCGTGGCGGAGGCAGCCTCGACGGCCGCCCGCGCCTCCGTCAGGCCCGGTTCCAAGCCGTCAGTCCTGGCATCATCAGCGTCACGCGTCGGCCGGGCGGCTACAGCCCGAGCGGCCACACGGGCCTGATCTCGATCTTGCCGAACCGTGCCATCGGGTGTTTCGACGCCACCTCGATGGCCTCGTCGAGATCCGCGCACGCGATAACGTCATAGCCCGCGATCCACTCCTTCGTCTCCGCAAACGGCCCGTCCGAGACCACCACCTCACCGCCGCGCACGGTGACTATGGTGGCATCCTCGACCGGACGCAACCGGTCGCCGTGGCGGGCGACGCCGCGCGATTCCATCTCGGCCGCCCATTCCACGATGTTATCTTCGGCGGCCACATATTCCGGCGCTGCGGGATCGTTACAGATGAAAAGCATGTATTCCACGATGACTCCTTCTTGGGGTTGCTACACCTGTACGACGGTCGGGATGTCGCCAAGAGGACAAGTCGTGGGAACTTTAATTCCGGGAAGCGCCGGACCGCCGCTCAACTGAGGGCGCGGACCACCGGCATCGACGACGTCGGCGGTCCGCTGGGGAACACCGTGGGCGGCGGGCTTACGACGGCGTGGAGCGGCACGTTCACCGGTTCGCTCCCGACCGTGAACCGTTCACCCCGCACATTGACCTCCATCGGCGAGGCGTCCCCGAGGGTCAGGCGGAGCGCCGTGTGGTCCAGTTCGACGTGCAGCAGCCCGCCCCGGAGCATCAGGTGAAAGTCCAGGGAATCCCAGTCGGCGGGCAGCCGCGGATCGAAATAAGGAACTTCGCCCTGGTCCCGGAGCCCTGCGAATCCGCTGACCAGCGCGCTCCAGACCCCGCCGGCGGAGGCGATGTGCACGCCGTCGATCGTGTTGCCGTGGGTGTCGTCAAGATCGATGTACAGGGCGTGGATGAAGTGCCCCAGCGCGGCGTTGCTGTGGCCCACTTCCGCGGCCATGATGCCCTGCACGCAGGCGGACAGGGTGGAGTCGCCGGTGGTGATCGGGTCGTAGAAGTCGAAGGCGCGGCGCTTCTCCTCGGCGTTGAAGTCCTGCCAGAGCAGAAACATCGCCAGGACCGTGTCAGCCTGTTTGAGGACCTGGTGCCGGTAGATCACCAGCGGGTGGAAGTTCAGCAACAGCGGGTACTTGGACCGCGGCGTGTCCCAGTCCCACGGCTCGAGGGTCATGAAGTCGTTGTCCTGCGAGTAGACCTGGAGGTCCTCGTCGTAGGGCAGCTGCATCCGGTTCGCGGCCTGCTCCCAGAGCTCCCGCTCGGCGTCGTCGATCGCCGGGTGGTCCAGCGCCGCGGCGGCACGCAGATTGAAGCGGGCCATGACGTTGGTGTACAGGTTGTCGTTGACGACGGCGGTGTACTCGTCGGGGCCGGTGACGCCGTGGATGTGGAACAGCCCGTCCTTGCCGAAGAAGCCCAGCGAGGCCCACATCCGCGCCGTCTCGATCAGCAGTTCGGCGCCAAGGGTCTCCTTGAATTCCGTGTCCCCGGTGGCCCAGCTGTAGCGGTTCGTGGCGAAGGCAATCGCGGCGGCGATGTGGAACTGCGCGGTGCCGGCGGCGTAGTAGGCGCTGGCCTCCAGGCCGTTGATGGTGCGCCAGGGGAACAGGGCGCCGTCCACGCTGAGCTCCTTGGCCCGGACCCGGGCTTCGGGGAGCAGTTGGTGGCGGAATTCGAGGACCTGGCGGGCGTTGCCGGGACTGGTGTAGGTCAGGTAGGGCAGCAGGTACACCTCCTGGTCCCAGAAGTAGTGTCCGTCGTAGCCGGAGCCGGACACACCCTTGGCAGGGATGCCGGCGACGTCGGCGCAGGCAGTGGCCTGGGCCAGCTGGAAGAGGTTCCAGCGGACGGCCTGCTGCAGTTCGGCCTGGCCGCCCACCACGATGTCGCTGGTGGTCCAGTAGTCGCGGTAGTGTGCCTGGCTCTGGGCGAAGATCTCGGCCACCGGCAGCAGGCCGGCTTCGGCGGTGTCGGCGAGGTCCTCGTCGCCCGCCCAGCCCACCGCGTAGCTGACGCTTTTCTCCAGCACGAACGGCGCGTCCGCGCCGATGGCGAGGACGTAGCGGACGCTGCTGTCGTCCTGGTCGATCAGGGTATCGAACGGCTGGACGCCGGCGGAGGTCCAGTGGTCCACGGCCATGCCGAGCCGCTGCTTGGACTCGGCGGTCTCCCAGGACAGCCGGAGCGAGCCGTCACCGCCGTCGAGCCGCACCGGAAGCAGCACGCGTCCGGCGTGCCGGCCGGCGCGGCGCGGGTCATGGGCCGAGTGGTCGCCCGTCGGCTGGTCCTGCCGGTTCACGACGGCGGAGGTCACGTCGGCGGAGATGTCACGGTCGGCCGCTACTTCCAGTGAGATACCGAGGGCACCGCGGGCCTCGTACCCCACCGCGCGGCGTTCGGTGGTGGTCACGGTGGCCCCGGAACGGCACTGCCAGACGATCCGGCATTCGTACATGCCGGTGGCGAAGTCCACACTCCGCCGGTAGTCCAGGACCGTGGACTCCGCCAGGGTGAGCAGTTCGCCGTCGACCACCACGACGAAGTTGTTGGCGTCCGGGATATAGAGGATGCGCTGGCCCGTGCGGGCGAAGCCGTAGGCGTTTTCGGCGTGCTTGATATCCCAGATCTCGTGGAAGCCGTTGATGAAGCTGCCCGGAAGTTCGGCATCGGCGGCGGCCCAGTGCGCGCCCCGGATGCCCAGGTGGCCGTTGCCGAGGCTGAAGAGGGTTTCCAGGGCTCCGGCGTTGCCTGGCAGGTGGACGGTTTCCACGAGCTGCCAGGGATCGTTGGGGAACCTGGCGCGGTCCGACGTGATGAGAGCCATGGTTGGGGTCCTTTGGCGGTGAGGGTTGTGCGGGTGGGTGCTGCGGTTTGCGTGGTGCGGTTTGCGCGGTGCGGTGGCCGGCTGGCGGCTAGAGCAGTTCGGCCAGGTCGTTGACCACAATCGTGGCGCCGGCGTCGAGCAGGGTTGTCCGGCCCGCTCCGCGGTCCACTCCGATGACCGAGTGGAAGCTCCCCGCGCTTCCAGCCTGGACACCGGAGACGGCATCTTCGACGACGACGCACTCTTCACTGGGAAGGCCCAGCAAGCGGGCGGCGTACTGGTAGGTGGCCGGGCTGGGCTTGCCGGGCAGGCCCTCGGACACCGCGACGACGCCGTCGACCACCACCGGGAAATAGTCCGAGAGTCCGGCGGCTTTGAGTACCGGGACGGCGTTCCGGGAGGAGGAGACGACGGCGAGCTTGAGTCCGCGCTTGAGTGCAGCCTCTATGAAGCGGACGGAACCTTCATACGGCTCTACGCCGCCGGCCGCGACAATATCGTTGAAAACTTTGTTCTTGCGGTTGCCGAGGCCGTGGACGGTGTCGTGGGCCGGATCGTCGTCAGCCGGGCCCTCGGGCAGGACGATGTCCCGCGAGGCCAGGAAGTCGCGGACGCCGTCGAAGCGGGGCTTGCCGTCGATGTGGTCGAAGTAATCGCTCCCGCGGTAGTGCGGCGCCTCGGGCACACCTTTAAGGAAGCCGTCGAAGAGCTCCTGCCAGGCGCGCTCGTGCACCACCGCGGTGGGGGTCAGCACGCCGTCGAGGTCAAACAGGATGGCGGACGCGCCGGACAGCACGCCGGCGGCGCGGGCGGTGCCGTTGGAAATCTCAGTCATGGATCGAATGTCCTCTCAGACGGTGGAGTGCAGACGGTGGCGGGGAAGCGGTGGGCGGTCGAGGGCGCAATGGGCGCAGCGTCGAAGCGACGGGCGCCGTTCCGGGCGTCGGCGGGCATCAGCGGCGGCGGGTGCTCCCGCGCGCCACCAGCCTGATTTCGAGCGGGTGGTTGGCGCGGAAAGCGGAAACTCCTGCCGGCGGAGTCCCCCGATCGGATGGTCGGTCGCGAACGGTCCTTGACCGGCGGCCCGCTGGGCAATCGCCTTCAGGCCGGGCGGCCAGCTGACCGCGGGAACGGCGGCTACGTCCGGGACGGTCACGCGGGGAGCCTCAGCCATGCAACACGGGCCTAGACCTTTCTTCCCCCTGCAGTAGTGGGCCGATCAAATTGGCCAAAATAAAGTGTAAGCGCTTACAAATTCCGTGCGCAAGGGGCCGGTTGCCGCGCGGCATGGTCCGCCGGGTCGGGCACGGCCGGCGTCGGAGCCAGTTCAGCGCAGCACGTAGTGGCGCAGGAAGGCGCTCACATCCACAAGCTCCGCCGGGGAGATCGAGTGGCCCATGCCGGGGTAGCTCCGTGCCGTGAGTTGCGTGTTGCGGTGCAGCCACTCCTCGGTGTGTGCCGTCGCGGCGTCGTTGATCACGAGGTCCTGCTTGTCCCGCCCCCAGAAGAACGGGGGCGGCGCGTCGAAGGACTCGCTCATGGCCAGCAGTTCGTTGTCCAGCACGAAGCCCGACAGCCCGACCACCGCGCGGAACGCCTCCGGCCGCAGCCGAAGCAACGTGCTGGCCATCGCCATGCCCTGGGAGTAACCCAGCAGGCTGACGCTGCTGTGCCGTGCTTTGACCGCCTCGATCCGGGCGAAAGCCGAATTCGTGGCGGAGACGACGTCCGCGAAGTCGTGGGTGAGGAAGTAGTCCAGCAGGAACCAGCCGTAGTGGTCGCCGATCACCTTGGGGCCGCGGAGGGCGGCGCAGGTGAACTCGGGCGGCAGGCTGCCGAACAGTTCCGCCATCCGGGCTTCGTCCGTGCCGTAGCCGTGCAGCATCACCAGCAGCGGCGTGCCGGCACGCTGATGCTCCGGCTTCGACCAGACGACAGTCTCCATGGAGCCAGCCTAGCCATCGGGCGGCGGGGGCGTCCGCCCGCCGAGCACGTCCGAAACCCCGCGGAAGCTGAGCGGCACCGGGCGGGCCAGGTCACAACGGAGTGAATTTACGGCGGGCCTGCGCCAAAATCGTTGAAACGACATGTACCGGGCTGTAGCGTGACGGTGGACAGCATGCTTAGCAATACCCATCGGTCCCACCGGACAACAAGGAGCAAGTCATGAGAATCGGTTCCTCCATTTTCCTCATCGCCCTCGGCGCCATCCTCGCCTGGGCCATCACGCCCGGCCTGATCCCGAACGTCGACCAGACCATGATCGGCTACATCCTCATGGTGGTCGGCGTCATCGGACTGGTCGCATCCCTGATCCTGGCCTCCCCCGGCCGCAGCCGCACCCGCCGGGTCAGCGAAACCCGCTCCGTCGTCGACCCCAACACCGGCGAGACCATCACCCGCAACGAGAGCCGCGACGCCGGAATCTGATCCCGTGGCGCAGCACTGCGCCATCCAACCGACCCGAACGCCGGGCCGGGCCGCTCAGGCCTGGCCCGGCGTCGGCCGTTTAACCTGCCACTTCCCAGGCTTCTTCCCGGCGCGCCCGGCTCCGCGCAACCAGGGGACATGCCCAACCCCCGGCCTGACCAAAGGACATGGGCCCGAAGTGTCCACTCCTGAGCTCAAGGACTGGGCATGTCCCACACTGGGCAGCACCGCCTCTGGACATGTCCCACGCCCAAGCCCAGCAACGGGCATGTCCAGCGAACCGCGGGCACCA
Source organism: Arthrobacter sp. (assembly GCA_026393275.1). GTDB lineage: Bacteria > Actinomycetota > Actinomycetes > Actinomycetales > Micrococcaceae > Arthrobacter. Next base: position 118,918 of record JAPLAM010000045.1, on the reverse strand, counting down.
AGGATGGGGATGTCCCCCAACGAATAGCCCAATTCTGCGTTCTTGTTGTTTTTCGTTGACAAAGCCACATGAACAAAGATAAAGTCAATCAATTCCACTTCGATGTGATCGGAGTCACCGAGACTCGCGGCATCGAAGCCGGGGCACGCACCACGCAGTAACACCCGAAGTAGCACCACCGAACTAACCGTCGCAATGGAGGGCAAGTGTTCGCCGAGGAACGCCAGCAACTGATCGTGGAGCTCGTCGCCGCCAGCGGTCGGGCCAGCGTCACCGACCTCGCCGAGCGCTTCAGCATCACCACCGAAACTGTCCGCCGCGACCTGGTCGCCCTCGAGACCGCCGGCACCGTCCGCCGGGTCCATGGGGGCGCCGTTTCGCCGGAGCGCTTCAGCACCACGGAAGAAAGCATCCTCGAGCGCACCGTGCAGCGGCAGTCCGAAAAGTCCCGGATTGCCGAGGCGGCCCTCGCCCTCATCCCGCAGGGCCGTTCCGGCAGCATCCTGATCGACGCCGGCTCCACCACCGAGGCCCTCGCGGAACTGCTCGCCGCCCGCTCCTCGGCAGGCGGCGGAGCCGCGAACGCGGGTGGCGCCGCGGGCGACGGCGAACTCGTCGTCATCACCCACGCACTGCCCATCGCTGCAAAGCTGTCCGGCGAGCAGGGCATTGCCCTCCACCTGCTCGGCGGCAGAGTCCGCGGACTGACCCAAGCCGCCGTCGGGCAGTCCACCGTGGAAGCCGCCCGGCGGATCCGGCCGGACATCGCGTTCGTCGGCACCAACGGCATTTCTGCAGCCTTCGGGCTGAGCACTCCCGATCCTGAAGAAGCAGCCGTCAAGGCCGCCTTCGTCCTTTCAGCGCGCCGCATCGTGGTGCTGGCTGATTCCTCCAAGCTGGACGCGGAAACGCTGGTCCAGTTCGCCTCCCTGAAAGATCTGGACACCGTGATCACAGACACGAATCCCAGCCCGGCCCTGGCCGCGGCCCTCGCGGAAGCGGGAGTCGAGGTGGTGGTCGTATGATCGTCACCTTCACCGCCAACCCCAGCCTGGACCGCACAGTGGCACTACCCGGCCCGCTGCTCCGCGGGGAAGTCCAACGCGCCATTTCTGTCCGGCAGGAGTCCGGCGGCAAGGGCGTCAACGTCTCCCGCGCCCTCGTGGCCTCCGGGATGAAAACCCTGGCCGTCCTGCCGGGCGGCGAAGCGGACCCCGTCCTCGCCGGGCTGCGGGACACCGACGTACCCTTCGCGGCCCTGCCGATCGGCGAGGCCCTGCGCAGCAACATGGCGCTCACGGAGCCCGGGGGCGTCACCACCAAGATCAACGAGCCCGGGCCCGTCCTGAGCGCCGAGCAGCAGGAGGCCCTGATCGAGCTGCTGCTGGATTCCGCCCGCGGTGCCAGCTGGGTGGTCCTGGCCGGCTCGCTCCCGCCCGGAGTTCCGGCCGACTTCTACGCAACCGTCACCCGGCGGCTGCGCTCCCTGCACGACGACGGCACCGAGGTACCCCTCATCGCCGTCGACTCCTCCGGCGAACCGCTCGCCGCCGTGATCTCCGGGGACGCCCTGGGGAAACCGGATCTACTCAAACCCAATGCCGAGGAACTGGCGGAACTGGCTGCCGCAGCCGGATTCGCCACGGACAAGTCCGCCGAGGAACTCGAAGCCGATCCGGAGGCTGCCGCGGCAGCCGCCGCCGCCGTCGTGCGTTCCGGAGTGGGTGCCGTACTCGCCACCCTCGGTTCCAAGGGTGCGGTCCTTGTAACGGCCGACGGCGCGTGGCTGGCCACGCACCCGCCGGTCAAGGCGGTCAGCACGGTCGGCGCCGGCGATTCCTCGCTGGCCGGCTACCTGCTCGCCGCCGGCCAGGGCGCCGCCCCGGCCGATTGCCTGCGTCAGGCGGTGGCCCACGGTGCCGCCGCTGCCTCGCTGCCTGGCTCCACTGTCCCGGCAGTCCACCAAACCACCCCCGATGCCGTTACCATCACGGCCCTGAAGAAGGATTGAAAGTGACTCAGCTCATTACTACCGATCTGGTCGAGCTCGACCAGAATCTAGGCAATTCGCCCGAAGACGTGATCCGGCATCTGGCGGGCAGAGTTGCCGCCAACGGACGCGCTACCGAAGTCGAGGGGCTGTTCGCCGACGCCTTCGCCCGCGAGTCGAAGACCGCCACCGGCGTGCCGGGCGGCATCGCGATCCCGCACTGCCGTTCGACGGCGGTCCTGGAGCCGACGCTGGCCATGGCCCGACTGTCCCAGCCGGTCGACTTCGGCGCCAAAGACGGCCCGGCGGACCTGGTCTTCTTCATCGCCGCACCCGAGGGCGCGGACCAGGAGCACCTTAAACTGCTGTCCAGGCTGGCCCGGTCCCTGATCAAAAAGGACTTCACCGGTGCCTTGCGGGCCGCAGCCACCCCGGCTGAGGTCGTGGAACTGGTTGAAGGCGCCCTGGCGGACAAACCCGCCGCTGCCGCCCCGGCCGAAGCCAGCGCGCCCGCGGCGCCGGTGATGGCCGGTTCAACCGGTGCCGCTGGCGCCGGCGCTCCGCGCATCAAGCGGCTCGTCGCCGTCACCGCCTGCCCCACCGGCATTGCCCACACCTACATGGCGGCCGACTCCCTCGTGGCGGCTGCCAAGGAAATGGGCGTCGACCTGCAGGTGGAGACCCAGGGCTCCTCCGGCACGAAGGCTCTGGACCCTGCCGTGATCGCGGCGGCCGACGCCGTCATCTTCGCCGTCGACGTCGATGTGCGCGGCAAGGAGCGGTTCGCCGGCAAGCCCGTCATCAACGCCCCGGTCAAGCGGGGCATCGACGAGCCGGACAAGATGGTCCAGGAGGCCCTTGCCGCGGCCGACAACCCCAACGCCCGGCGCGTGCCGCACTTCGGCGCCGAGGAACAGGCCCAGCACGACGCCGAGGAAAAGGGCGAGCACATCGGCCAGAAACTCAAGAAGGCGCTCCTCACCGGTGTCAGTTACATGATCCCGTTCGTGGCCGGCGGCGGCCTGCTGATCGCCCTTGGCTTCCTCATGGGCGGCTACCTGATCACCAAGTACGCGGACACCATCGTGGTCCAGAACAGCCTCTTCAACCTGCCCACCGAGTTCCCGGACAACGCCTGGGGTCCGCTCGGCGCCTACCTCGGTGCCGTGCTGTTCAAGATCGGCGCCCTGTCACTGGGCTTCCTGGTGCCGGCGCTGGCCGGCTACATCGCCTACGGCATCGCTGACCGGCCGGGCATCGCGCCGGGCTTCGTCGCAGGTGCCGTCGCCGGATTCATGGGCGCCGGCTTCCTCGGCGGCATCGTCGGCGGCCTGCTCGCCGGTTACATCGCCCTCGTGATCGGGCGGCTCCAGGTGGCCCGCTGGCTGCGCGGCCTGATGCCGGTGGTTATCATTCCGCTGCTGGCCTCGCTTGTTGCGTCCGGCCTGATGTTCCTGATCCTGGGCGGACCGATCGTCGCCATCACCAAGGGCCTGAACAGCTGGTTGTCCGGCCTCACCGGTGCCAGCGCGATCGCCCTCGGCGTGATCCTGGGTCTGATGATGTGCTTCGACCTCGGCGGCCCGGTCAACAAGGTGGCCTACTCCTTCGCCGTCGCCGGCCTCGGCGCCGCCAGCATGGACAACCAGGCGCCGTGGCAGATCATGGCCGCGGTGATGGCTGCCGGCATGGTTCCGCCGCTGGCCATGGCCCTCGCTTCGACGGTGCTGGACAAGCAGCGCTTCAGCCTGGCCGAGCGTGAAAACGGCAAGGCCGCCTGGCTGCTGGGAGCATCCTTCATCTCGGAAGGCGCCATCCCGTTCGCCGCCGCCGACCCGCTGCGCGTCATCCCCGCCAGCATGCTCGGCGGTGCCGTGACCGGCGCCATTTCGATGGCGGCGGGCGTCGGATCCAAGGCTCCGCACGGCGGGCTCTTCGTCTTCTTCGCGATCGACAACTTCCTGATGTTCGTCGTCTCGATCGCCGTGGGTACCGTCATCACCGCCCTGTCCGTGATCGCACTTAAGCGCTGGGCAGTCAAGAAGACCGTTGATACGGTTGAACCGGTTCCCGTAACCGTCTGAGCCGGTCCGCGACAGACCTTCCCAAGCTGATATTCCAAAGCTGAATTCAAGGAGCAGAAATGACCGAACGTAACGCCACCATTGCCAGCCGCGTTGGGCTGCATGCCCGCCCGGCCGCCATCTTTGCCGAGGCCGCAGGCGAGTTCGATCTCGACATCACCATCGCGCGACTCGGCGAACCGGAGGACGAGGCCATGGACGCCGCGAGCATCCTGTCGCTGATGAGCCTGGGCGCATCGCACGGCGAGGTTGTGGTGCTGCGTGCCGACGGTGACGGCGCCGACGCCGCTCTGGACCGCCTCGTCCAGATCCTCGAGACGGACCACGACGCCGAATAGTTCCACTGCGTGCGGCCGCCGGTCCGTTGCCCTGTCGGGCGGCGCGCCGGCGGCCGTCCGTGGTTAAGGCCCAGTTCTCGTTGCCGGCCCGGTGGGACATGCCCAGTCCTGGCCGCGGCGCGTGGACATATAGGCACTATGTCCAGTGGCGGCCCCATCCGGAGTGCGTGGACATATAGGCACTATGTCCAGTGGCGGCCCCATCCGGAGTGCATGTCCCGTGGATTCTCCCGGCGCGGTGGGACATGCCCAATTTTCGAGACCAGCCCGGGGGGACATGCCCAATTTTCGAGACCAGCCCGGGGGGACATGCCCAATTTTCGAGACCAGCCCGGGGGGACATGCCCAATTTTCGAGACGAGCCCGGGGGGGACATGCCCAGTCCTGGCCGCCGCGCGTGGACATATAGGCACTATGTCCGTGGACATATAGGCACTATGTCCAGTGGCGGCCCCATCCGGAGTGCATGTCCCGTGGATTCTCCCGGCGCGGTGGGACATGCCCAATTTTCGAGACCAGCCCGGGGGGACATGCCCAATTTTCGAGACCAGCCCGGGGGGGACATGCCCAGTCCTGGCCGCCGCGAGTGGACGTATAGGCACTATGTCCAGTGGCGGGACGACCCGGAGGGCATGTCCCTTGGATGCAGCGCTCACCAAAGCCAACATCAAGGTCCCCACTCTGGGCGCGAGACGTGAATGCTTGTCACGGCCGGCAGGCGCCGATAGTTTTGAAGCCGCGGCGCCACCATTGGTTGCCGCTGGACCGCGTCCCCGCCCCGAAGGAGATCACCCCGTGGCAAGCGTGCAGGAAAGCATCGAAGTCGATGTCCCGGTATCCACCGCGTACAACCAGTGGACCCAGTTCGAGACCTTCCCTGAGTTCATGAAGGGGGTCGAAGCCGTGGAACAGATAGACGAAACCTCCCTCCAGTTCCGCACCGACATTGCCGGAGTGCGGCGTGAGTACCTGGCCCAGATCACCGAGCAGACCCCGGACCGCAGGATCCCGTGGGTCAGCACGGACAAACCCCGCAATGCCGGCACCGTCACGTTTGAGTCCCTCGGCCCCGAGCGCAGCCGCGTCAGCGTCGAACTCGAGTGGGAGCCCGAGGGCGTGCTGGAGAAGGCCGGTTCCGCCGTCGGTGCGGACGGCCGTCAGGTAAGCGCGGACCTGGGCAGGTTCAAGTCGTTCATCGAGGCCCGCGGCATCGAAACCGGCGAGTGGCGCTCCTCCGTTGACCGCGGCGAGGTCAACGACGTCGACGACGTCGGCCCCGCCGCTCCCGCCGCCGAGGGGCCGCGCTAGCCATGCCCGCGAAGAAGGGGGCGCCGCAGGGTTCCGAGAGCCCCAGCATCAAAGACCCCGAACTCTACGAAGCGCTGCTGAAGGACGGCGCCTCGAAGCAGAAAGCAGCGCGCATTTCGAATGCCGCAGCCAAGCGCGGCCGCTCCTCCGTGGGCCGTAAGGGCGGCAAATCCGGAGACTATGAGGACTGGACCGTGCCGCAACTTAAGGAAAAGGCCAAGGAGATCGGCCTCAGGGGCTATTCGGCCCAGAAGAAGAGCGACCTGATCTCCGCTCTGCGGAATTCCTGAGCAATGACGCCGGGGCCGCAGGCATGGCACCCAGGCACCGGCTCAGGCGCCCTTACGGGCCTCCTTCGGCGCAGCCGTCTTGGATGCGCGGGCCTTCGCGGCAGTGGTCTTATCCCCCGTAGTCTTCGCCGCCGTGGCCTTCGCGGCCGTAGTCTTCGCCGCAGTAGTCTTCGCGGAGGAACTGGCTGCGGCCTTCGGAGCGGCCGTGGACCGGGGCGCCCTTGCAGCGGTTTTCCCTTGGCTGCCGGTCTCCCCGCGGTCGGCGGCGTCGTCGTCGGCGGCAGCACCGCCGCCTGCGCCGGCAGCCGTCCCGCGCTTTCGCTCAATACTGCGCTTGAGGGCCTCCATCAAGTCGATCACCTCGCCGGTTCCGGCCTCCGCCGCCGGGGCGCCGAAGGTCTCCTCCGTGTCCAGCGACTCGCCCTGCTCGATCTTGGCATCGATCAGCTTCCGCAACTGCAACTGGTAGTCGTCGGTGAACTGCGCCGGGTCGAAGTCGGTCGCCATCGAGTCCACCAGGGCCGCGGACATTTCCCGCTCCTGCGTCGAGATCCGCACGCTGGTCTCGAGCGCGGGAAAGCTCGCCTCGCGCACCTCGTCGGCCCACAGCAGCCCCTGCAACACCAGCACATCGCCGCGGACCCGCAACGCACCAAGCCGCGTCTTTTCCCGCAGCGCGAACTGCACGACAGCCACCCGGTCGGTGTCTTCCAAGGCCCGGCGCAGCAGCACATAGGCCTTGGGCGACTTGGCGTCCGGCTCAAGGTAATAGCTCTTCTCAAACATCATCGGGTCGAGCTGCTCCGCGGGCACGAACTGCACTACCTCGATCTCATGGCTGTTCTCCGCCGGGATCGACTTGAGTTCCTCCCGGTTGAGAATTACCGTGCGGCCATCGTCCTCGTAGGCCTTGTCGATGTCTTCATAGTCGATGACCTTGCTGCAGATCTCGCACCGGCGCTGGTAGCGGATCCGGCCGCCGTCGGCGTTATGGACCTGATGCAGACTGATGTCGTGGTCCTCGGTCGCGCTATAGACCTTGACCGGTACGTTGACCAGCCCGAACGCTATCGCGCCTTTCCAGATGGCTCTCATGGCTCAAGTGAACACCAGAGCCGCACGGAGGTGAAGAGTTTTGGCCGAGAGTAAGGAACGCGTCCGGGTTGATGGCAGGGAACTGGTGCTGACCAACCTGGACAAGATCATGTATCCGGAAACCGGGACCACCAAGGCCGACGTCCTCGCCTACTACGCCGTGGTGGCGCCGGTGCTGATCCCCGCGGCGGCGAACCGGCCCGCCACCCGGAAGCGCTGGGTGCACGGCGTGGGGACCGCCGAAGCGCCGGGCGAGATGTTCTTCCAGAAGAACCTGGACCACTCCACGCCGGGCTGGGTGCCGCGCGCCTCTATTACGCACAAGGAGCGCGCCATCCAGTACCCGCTGGTCAACGATCTGGCCACCCTCACCTGGCTGGCGCAGATCGCGGCGCTGGAAATCCATGTGCCGCAGTGGCGGGTGGATCCGCACGGCAACGCCCTGCCGCCGGACAGGCTGGTGCTGGACCTGGATCCCGGCGACGGCGCCGGGCTGGCCGAGTGCGTGGAGGTCGCCTTGCTGGCCCGCGGCATCCTGCAGGACGTCGGCCTGGACCCGGTGCCCGTGACCAGCGGTAGCAAGGGCATCCACCTCTACGCCGGCCTGGACGGGACGCAAAGCTCGGACCAGGTGTCCGAGTTTGCGCACGAACTGGCCCGAGCGCTGGAGGCGGACCACCCGGAGCTGGCAGTGAGCGACATGAAAAAGACCCTGCGCACCGGCAAGGTGCTGGTGGACTGGAGCCAGAACAGCGCCGCGAAGACCACCATCGTGCCCTACTCCCTGCGCGGCAGGCTCCGCCCCACCGTGGCGGCGCCGCGGACGTGGCAGGAGCTCCGCTCCACTTCGCTGCACCAGCTCGACTACCAGGAAGTGATCAAGCGGGTCCGGGCCGGCAAGGACCCCTTCGCCGTCATCTCCGGCGGCGCGCACCACGGCACTCCCGCGGCCTTCGACGACGCCGGATCCGCGGCGCGGGGATCGCAACGGCCCGCTGGCAGCGGCAACGGGGGCGACGCCGACCCCCGGCTGGCGGAATACCGCACCAAACGGAACGCCGCAGCCACCCCGGAGCCGTTCACGGCCGAGCAGCATCTCAGCAGGAACGACGGCGGCGCGCTCCGGGAGAGTTTCGTCATCCAGGAGCACCACGCCAGCCGGCTGCACTTTGACTTCCGCCTCGAGCGCGACGGCGTGCTGGTGTCTTGGGCGCTCCCCAAGGGAGTCCCCACCAGCAAGGCCCAGAACCATCTCGCGGTCCAGACGGAGGACCACCCGATGGACTACGCGGACTTCGAAGGCACCATCCCCAAGGGCCAGTACGGCGCCGGCACCGTCACCATCTGGGACCGGGGGCACTACGAATGCGAGAAGTGGATCGCGGGTAAGGAAGTCATCGCCACCCTCACCGGGCAGGAGGGCGGCGGGCTGGGCGGTGTCCGGAGGTTCGCGCTGATCCACACCGGCCAGGCCAACGACCAATGGCTCATCCACCTCATGGACGCCCCGGGTGGGCGGCCGGCCCACCCGGCGCCGGCGGCGGAACTTCCCGCGACCCGCCCGGCTCCGGCCCAGGGCGCCAACCCTACCCCGGCCCCCGCCCCGGACCCGGGGTTGCTCGCCCCGATGCTGGCCAGCGCCGGGACCAGGGCGGACCTGGCGGACAAGGATTGGCAGTTCGAGCTCAAGTGGGACGGCGTGCGGGCCCTGGTCCTGGGCGACGCGGACCGGATCCGGCTGATCAGCCGCAACGGCAACGACATGTCTGCCAGCTACCCGGAGCTCACGGACCGGGCCTGCTGGCCGCCGCAGGACTTCGCCGCCGACGGTGAGATCATCGCCGTCGGCCCGTCCGGCCGTCCCGACTTCGGGCTGCTGCAGGAACGGATGAAGCTGACCAAGGCCGGCGACGTCGCGAAGGCGCGGACCGCCACCCCGGTGCGCCTGATGCTCTTCGACCTGCTCACCGAGGGCGGCGAGGATCTCCGCCGCCGCCCGCTGAAGGAGCGCCGGAGCCGGCTCGAAGCCTTCCTCGGCGCCGGCCCTCCGCCCGGCGGCTGTCCGGTGGAACTGTCCGCGGTGATCGACGCCGACGTCGGGCACATCCTGGCGAGCGCCGAGGAACTGGGGCTGGAAGGTGTGATGGCCAAACGCGTCGACGGGCGCTACGTCGGGCAGCGGAGCCGCTCCTGGCTCAAGCTCAAGTTCGAGAAAACCCAGGAGGTGGTGGTCGGCGGCTGGCGGCCCGGCAACGGCGAGCGCCGCGACTCGGTCGGTTCGCTGCTGCTGGGTATCCCGGACGGGCCGAAGCTGCGCTACGTGGGCCGGGTGGGCAGCGGGTTCAGCACCCGCGAACTCGAGGAACTGCGGCAGCAGCTCGATGCCATGCCGCGCAAGACGTCGCCCTTTGCGGACGTCCCGGCGGAGGACGCCGCGGATGCCCGGTGGGTGTCCGCCAGACTCGTGGGCGAGGTCACCTTCGGCGACTGGACCGGAAGCGGGAAGCTCCGGCACCCGGTCTGGCGCGGCTGGCGCCTGGACAAGGCCCCAGCGGACGTCGTCGTCGAACCCCAGTGAGGGCCCGCTGCGGCGGGCCCTCACGATCAGCTGCGGGAGCTAGCGGAAGTCGTTGACCTCGGCCGCAGTCGGGTAGGCCGTCTGGGTGCCCTTGCGGGTGGCGGCCATGGCCGCGGCCACGGAGGCGTAGCGGGCGGAGTCCACCAGGGTGTCCCCCGCGGCCAGGCGCGCGGCGACGGCGCCGGTGAAGGCGTCCCCGGCACCGGTGGTGTCCACGGCGTCCACCCGGGTGGGCGCGATCCGTACCACCGGGGTGCCGGCCGAGGAGTCCAGCACCACCGAGCCCTGCGAGCCCAGCGTCACCAACACCTGCGCCAGCCCGTGCGCGGCAAACTGCGCCACGGCGGGCTCCCACTCGGCTTCCGGAGCCTCCGGTGATGGCAACTCGAAGCCGCCAAGGAACTGCGAGGCCTCGTGGGCGTTGACCAGCAGCACGTCCGTGAGCCCGGCCAGGGCCTCCGGAATGGGCGCATACGGCGAGAGGTTCAGAAGCACCCGGGCGCCGGCGTCGTGCCCGGCCTGCGCTGCCGCCTGCACCGTCTCCACCGGCACCTCCAGGCAGAGGCCTACGACGGCGGCGCCGTCGAACGCGGCCGGATCCACGTCCGCCGGTGCCAGCGTTCCGTTGGCCCCGGCGGCGATGATGATGGAGTTCTCCCCGGCCGCGTCCACGGAAATCACGGCGACGCCGGTGGGCTCGGCGGTTTGCCGGACGCGGGTGACGTCCACGCCCGCGCCGGCCGTGGAGGCCAGCAGCATGGCGCCGTTGTCGTCTGCGCCCACCGCGCCGATCAGCGTGACGGCGCCGCCCAGCCGGGCCGCGGCCACGGCCTGGTTGGCGCTCTTGCCGCCCGGGTTCACGGCGAAGCCGCTCCCGTGCAGGGTTTCGCCCGGCAGCGGCAGCCGCTCGGTGTAGATGGTCAGGTCCGCGTTCAGGGAGCCCACCACCACTATGCTGCCGGCGTTCGGGGCGTTCGTCGGTGCGTTCATGGTCAGTGCGTCACCTCGGCCTCGACCGGCTTGGGGATCAGCATCGATGCGCCCAGCGCCAGTGCGGTGAGCACCAGTGCCACCACGACGGTGACCAGGTAGGAGCCCGCGCCGCCCATGGAGCCGGCGGCCGCCAGCACGGCCGGCAGCACCAGGAAGCTCAGCCCGGCGCCCAGGTTGAAGGCGCCGGCGTTCATGCCCGGCAGGAACCCGGGGTTGCCCTTGGGCGAGAGCACCACGCCCAGGCCGTTGAGCATGATGTTCACGGTGCCGGCGTACATGATGCCCAGCAGCACGGTGCCGGCGATCATCAGCCCGAGGTTATGCAGGCCAAAGAAGCCGATGATGGCCAGTGCCACCAGCGAGCCCACCATGCCGATGCGCAGCACGCGGGTGTAGCCCAGCACGGGTGCGAGCCGGCCGCTGATCGGGCCAAAGACCCAGCCCAGCAGCGCGTAGGGGGTGAGGATCAGCAGCGACATCTCCGTGGCGCCGATCCCGAAGCCGGGGTCGGCGGCCTGCACGAAGGCGGGCACAATGCCATTGATCACGGCGAAGATGCCCGTCATGGTCAGCGTGGTGGTCAGCAGTGGGGCCCAGGTGGCGCGCTGGCGCAGGTGGGCCACCTCCACCATGGGGTGCGTGGAGCGCTTTTCCGTGTTCCAGAACAGTGCGAAGGCCACGACAGCGACGACCGCCAGGCCCACGGACCACGCCAGCGTGGCGGCGGAGAAGCCGGCCAGCAGGCCGGAGGCCTGGTTGAGCGCGGTCAGCAGCGCGCCGACGGCCACCACGATGAAGAACACGCCCGCCCAGTCCATCTTGGTGCCCTCGCCCGGCTTGCTTTCGCCGGCCAGCCAGACAACCAGGGCCGTGGCGACGACGCCCAGGACCACCATCAGCCAGAAGATGCTTCGGAAGCCGTAGTGCTCGGCGAAGTAGCCGCCCACGAAGGAGTCGACGCCGGCGATGCCGCCGTTGACGGCGGTGATGAGGCCCATCAGCACGCCGTATTTCTTCGGCTCACTGACGGCCGAGTGCAGCATGATCAGGCACAGCGGGACCGTGGGGCCGCTGACGCCCTGGATGATGCGGCCCACGAAGAGCCAGGTGACGTCGGGCGCGAGGGCCGAAATCACGGAGCCTGCGGCCATCAGGATCATCATGATGACCAGGATCTTCTTGCGGCCCACAATGTCGCTCAGGCGCGGCAGGAAGAGCGAGAACAGCGCCGCGGCGGTGAAGAACGAGGTCTGGGACAGCCCGATGACGGCCTGGTCCGCGTTCAGCTCCCGGCCCATGGTGACCAGGGCGGGGCTGAGCATGGAGGCGTTGAGCTGGAACGCCACGCAGGCGGCCAGCAGTGCCGTCATCAGCGCGGCGACGTTGGCGGTACCGGTCTTGGAGCCGGTCAGGGAGTTGCTCACAGGTCAACCTCCCCGATGCGCACGAGGGCGTCCGTGACCAGGTTCCAGAACTTCTCGTGGTCCAGATCCACGGCCACGGAGGTGTGGCAGTCGTCGGGTGCCGGGGCGCGGAAATCGGCCACGGTCATGCCGAGGGTCAGCGTGCCGGTGAGCTCGATGTCCACCGGTACCTTGCGGGTGGTCATGACGGTCGGGTCGATGACGTAGGCCACGGCGCAGGGGTCGTGCACCGGCGGGTAGTCGAAGCCTTGGGCGTCCTTATACGTCTTGGTGAAGAACTCCATCAGCTCCATCACGAACTTGGCCGGCTTGGTGCCCACGGCCTCGATCTGCGCCACCACCTCGGGGGTGGCGAGCGCCTGGTGCGTCAGGTCCAGGCCCACCATGACCACTGGCCACTTCTCGTTGAAGACGATGTGGGCGGCCTCGGGGTCGATCTTGATGTTGAATTCGGCTACGGCGCTCCAGTTGCCTACGTGGTAGCCGCCGCCCATCAGGACAACCTCCTGCACGCGTTCAACAATGCGCGGCTCCTTACGGGCCGCCATGGCAATGTTGGTCAGCCCCGCGGTGGGGACCAGGGTCACGGTGCCGGGCTCGTGGGCCATGATCGTTTCAATGATGAGGTCGACGGCGTGGCGCGGGTCCAGGGTGATGGCCGGCTCCGGCTGGTCCGGGCCATCCATGCCGGAATCGCCGTGGATGTCGGGCGCCGTTTCGATTTTCCGCACCAGCGGGCGGTCGCAGCCTGCGGCGAAGGGGACGCCGGTGATGCCGGCGATGGTGCCCACGGCCAGGGCGTTGCGGGTCACCTTTTCCAGCGTCTGGTTGCCGACCACGGTGGTCACGGCCAGCAGGTCGATGTTCGGGTTGCCGTGCGCCAGCAGGAGGGCGACGGCGTCATCGTGGCCGGGGTCGCAGTCCAGGATGATCTTGCGCGGCTTGCCGGATGGGACAGTCATGATTACTCCACGTCTTTGGGGCCTCTGCACGGGGCATGCAGAGTCAGATAGAAAAAGTGTGGCACCACGCCGCCGTTGCGTCAAACGCTTAACTAACATTGCGTCAAACGCTTGATGCCATATTCCGCGCGGAAGGCTCCCGGACGGATACCATCGAGGCATGCGGTCCAATGACGAATCCGTCCCCCACCCCCACGCTGTCCCCGCCCAAGCCGCCCGCGCCCTTCGCGCCGGGGCTGCGGCAAGAACCGTGGGCGGCAGGCCCGGTGCGCGCGTCACGGCGGCAATGGTGGCCGCCCGGGCCGGCGTCTCGATCGCGACCGTCTCCCTGGTGGCCAACGGCAAGACCGAGGGCCGCGTCTCGGCGGACAAAGTCGCCCGCGTCAGCCAGGCGATTGACGAGCTCGGCTACGTGGTGGACGGCATCGGCAGCTCGCTTGCCCGCGGCGGCAGCAACCTGGTCATTCTGGCGGCGCCGGACGTCGCCAACCCCTTCTTTGCCAAGGTGATCGCCGGCGTGCGCAACGCGCTGGGCGCGGAGTACCAGCTGCTCCTGGCGGTCAGCGAGCCCGGCCAGCTGCCCACGCCGGAGGAGGTCCGCGCCCTGATGTCGCTACGGCCGGCCGGCCTGCTGGTGGATGCCCCCGATGCAGCGTTCCTGGACCGGCTGCACAGCACCGCCCCCGTGGTGCTGCTGGACGCGCCCGGGGTTGAGGGCTACGCGCCGTCCGTGAACCTTGATGTGGGGCACGGCGCCCGCGAGCTGGCCAAGCACCTGGCGAACCTGGGGCATGTGCGGGTGGCCTATCTGGACAGCACCAGCGGGACGGCCACCTTCCAGGTGCGGCGGGAAGCGTTTCTGGCCCAGGCCGCCGCCAGCGGCATCCAGGTGCCCGACGGCGCCATCGCCAGCACCCCCATCGACGTCGGCGCCGCGGCCGCCGCCTTTGCCGACTCGTGGCCAGCCTGGCAGCGCAGCGGGATCACCGCCGTCGTCTGCTGTACGGACACGCACGCCTACGGTGTGCTGCAGGAGGCCCGGGTGGCCGGCGTCGCGGTTCCGGAGCGGCTGGCCGTGGCCGGATTCGACGACCTGCCCTATTCGGCCACCAGCAGCCCGGCGCTGACCAGCGTGCACCTACCGGCGGCGGCCCTCGGGGAACAAGCGGGCCGGGCGTTGAAGGAACTGATGCAGGGCAATATGCTCGCCGAGCCGCAGCTGACCCTGGCCAGCACGCTCATCGAGCGCGCGTCCACCACCGGTCAGGCGGACTGCCCGTAGGGGTGAACCTCGTCGGAAGCGCGGCCCGGTTCTCAGTAGGACATGCCCAATCTTCGCGACGCGCGGCACAGGTTTCGGGAGGACATGCCCAGTGGTCACACCCAGGATTGGACACAACGGGAACATGCCCATCCGCGGGCCTCGACGCGGCGCATATCCCCAGGAAGCGACGCCAATCCTCAGTAGGATATGCCCAGTGGTCACACCCAGGATTGGACACAACGGGAACATGCCCATCCGCGGGCCTCGGCGCGGCGCATGTCCCCAGGAAGCGGTGCGCGCCACGGCCGGACATGCCCATTTTTCGGCAGACGCGGCCCGGTTCTCAGTCGGACATGCCCAGTGGTCACACCCGGACATGCCCAGTGGTCACACCCAGGATTGGACACAACGGGAACATGCCCATCCGCGGGCCTCGACGCGGCGCATGTCCACTCGGGGCAACCCGCCAGGCCCAACCTCCCAACGGCCCCACCACGTGGGAAGCTGAAGCAGCCCGGGGCCTCTGCCGGCCCATGCTCCTACGAGGAGTGCGGGACGTCCGGTTTGCCGGTCCGGTGAACCGCGTTTACCGCTGCCTCCTGGCCCGGCCGGCCGTGTTTGGCGTCATGTTCCTTGGGGTGGCGATGCTTGCCGCTGCCGTCCGGCCATTGCTGGCCCTCGGACGCAGCAGGCGGAAGGTGGTGCACGGGTTCGGGGCCGGGCGCCTCGTCCATGGTTTCAGCCAGGTGGCTGGCTACCTCAGGCTCGATCCCGTCTCCGGAGTGGTGTTCCGCCATTGCTCTTCCTTTCCCCTGTGCCGACGAAGGATGCGCCGACCAACGATGCGCTGTGAAACGAAGTGTTGATCCATCGTAGGTCGGCCAAGAGGAGATGTCTGCAGGAGCTACCAGCGGACCTTTTTCTCCGCCGGACCCTGCTTGCCGCTTGCGTGCGTGGGCTTGTGGCTGTGACCGACGCTCTGCGAGGAGGCACCGCCCCGCGATTTGCTGGCGAGCATCTCCTTCTGCGCCTCGGTTAGGCGGGATTTGATGCCCGCGCCGGGGGACTCGGCTGTGCGCTGCTTCCCGGCGTCTTCGACCTCTGCATCGCTGCTCTTATTGCTGTCGTTGTCGGTCATGGAACGCTCTCCTCGTATGGCCTGGCCGGCCGGCCTGGTCCCGGCACCCGGGTGGCTCCACTTTATGCGGGATCGGATCCCCTTGAACACCCTCGTTCCGACGTTCCGCGACGGGCCCCCGCGACGTGCCCCTCGGAAGCTCCCAGGGCAGCGATCCGGGCGTAAAACCGGCCGCCGGACGACGTCGGCGGAAAAACTTTGGCGCGTTCGGCACGAATGCCTCCCGTTCCCAGCAGCCGGGCGGTGAAAGCGGGGAAAAGAACTCTGCGATTGAAGGCCGATTGGGCCAAAAATCCCGGCATCATACGGCACCGAAATCGGAAAATCCACAGAAACCACGTAAAATTGAAAGCCTGCCCGGAGCGGGGCAGCTACAAGTCGCAAGCAAATGACCTCCCTAGGAGCGGCCCAAATGCCCAAAGACCGAAGCACGACCGACTCTTCAGCAGGCGTATTGAACGCCAGCGGAACCAACCAAGTTGCACCCAAGGGTGCCAAGAAACCGAAGCTGCGTCGCCGTCGACTCCGCGAGTCCGACGTCAACGTTGTCGACCAGCCGATGCTTAAGAAAGCACTCGGCGGCACCATCGTGGGTAACACCATGGAATGGTACGACGTCGGCGTGTTCGGCTACCTGATCACCACCATGGGTCCGGTGTTCCTGCCCGAGGCGGACAAGTCCGTCCAGACCCTCTTCCTGCTCGGCACCTTCGCCGCCACCTTCATCGCCCGCCCCCTCGGCGGAGTCGTGTTCGGCTGGCTTGGCGACAAGATCGGCCGCCAGAAGGTCCTCGCCGCGACACTCATGATCATGGCGGCCAGCACCTTCGCCGTCGGCCTCCTGCCGGGGTACGCCCAGATCGGCATCTGGGCTGCCGTCCTGCTGGTCCTGTTCAAGGTGGTCCAGGGCTTCTCCACCGGCGGCGAGTACGCCGGCGCCACAACCTTCGTGAGCGAGTACGCCCCGGACAAGCGGCGCGGATTCTTCGCCAGCTTCCTGGACATGGGCAGCTACCTCGGTTTTGCCGCCGGCGCCGCCCTTGTGTCCGTGCTGCAGCTGACCCTCGGCCAGGACACCATGGAGCAGTGGGGTTGGCGCATTCCGTTCCTCCTGGCCGGTCCGCTGGGCCTGATTGCCGTCTACTTCCGGAGCAAGATCGAGGAATCCCCCCAGTTCCAGGCCACCCTGGATGCTCAGGAAAACCTCGCCAAGGATGCCACCGCCGGTGACACGGCCGCGTCCAAGGGCCCGGTGGGCATCGTGAAGGCCTACTGGCGCTCCATCATCGTCGCCATGATCCTGGTAGCCGCAGCCAACACCGCCGGCTACGCCCTGACGTCGTACATGCCGACCTACCTTACCGAGTCCAAGGGCTACGACGAGGTGCACGGCACCCTGCTGACCATCCCCGTGCTGGTCATCATGAGCCTCTGCATCCCGCTGACCGGCAAGCTCTCCGACCGGATCGGCCGCCGCCCCGTGCTGTGGATCGGTGCCATCAGCACCGTGGTCCTGGCCACCCCCGCGTTCCTCCTGATCGGCGTCGGCGAGATCTGGTCCACGTTGGCCGGCCTCGCCCTGATCGCCTTCCCGGTGACGTTCTACGTGGCCAACCTGGCGTCGGCACTGCCGGCCCAGTTCCCGACGGCCAGCCGTTACGGCGCCATGGGTATCGCGTACAACTTCTCGGTGGCCATCTTCGGCGGCACCACCCCGTTCATCGTTGCCGCCCTGATCAACGCCACCGGCAACGACATGATGCCGGCCTACTACCTGATGGCCACCTCGGCGATCGGCGCCGTGGCGATCTACTTCCTCAAGGAGTCGGCCCAGATGCCGCTGCCCGGCTCGATGCCCAGCGTGGACACCCAGGCCGAGGCCCGCGAACTGGTCGCGACGCAGGACGAGAACCCGCTCATCGACCTCGAGCACATGGACATGCCGCTCACCGCGGTTGAAAGCAACGACGGCGACGCCGGCAAGGTTCCGGCCCGGGTCTAGTCCCAGGCCAGCCAGGAACGCAACTCCAGCGCCCCGCCCGTGTAGGCCCGTCGCGCGCGCCTTTCCCGAGGAGGGAAGCACGCGGGGCGGGCCTTTGGCGGGCCCGCCAGCTTCCGGCCCCGCACTGCCGGGCCCACCACCGTTGCCTGCCCCTTACCCGCACCCTTTTCCGAACCTCCTGGAGGTCTCCGTTCAGTCGCTGCTACGGCACTTCCGTCTGCTGCACCGCCTTGGCCCGGCGAACCGCGACCATGTCTCCGCGCTGCGCGTCGCCGTCAGCGTGGCTGTGCCTTCGCTGGTGCTGCTCGCCGCCGGGCGGCCGGACCTCATCATCTACGCCGTCTTCGGCGCCCTCACCGGCATGTACGGCCGTTCCGAACCCCACCAGCTCAGGCTAAGGCACCAGCTCCAGGCGGCGTTGGTGCTGGTCGGCGGGCTGGGCGTGGGCGTCCTGCTCTCGGTAAACCACGTCCATTCCTGGGCGCTCGTAGCGGTGGAGTCGGTCCTGGCTGCCGCTGGATCCCTCTTCGCTGACAAGGTCGGGTTGAAGCCGAACGGCCCCTTCTTCGGGATCCTGGCGCTGGGTGCCTGTGCCTCCATCCCCACCGCGGTTCCGTGGCACGTCGCCCTGCTGATCGGCGCGGCGGCCGCGGCTTTCTCCATGGCGGTCGGCTTTGGCGGGTGGATCCGCGGCCGAGTCTGGGAGCGCGGGGCAGAACGCGAAGTGCCGCCCCTGTTAGGGATACGCCGCCGCGCAGCCTGGATCCATGCGGCGCGGTATCTCGCCGCAGTTGCAACGGCAGGCAGCATTGGGGTGGTCAGCGGCAGCGGGCACCCGCACTGGGCGATGGCCGCTGCAGCCGTTCCCCTTGCGGGGGCTGACCTGCCCAGCAGCGTCTACCGCGGGTTGCACCGCATCATCGGCACCCTGCTGGGCCTGATGGTGGTCGCCGTCGTTCTCTTTCCGTGGGCGTGGTCGCCGCTGCGGGTCTCGCCCGGCCACGAGACAGCCGTCCTGGCGGTCCTGGTGATCGTCCTGCAATTCACCACCGAGCTCTTCATGACCCGGCACTACGGGCTCGCGATGGTGTCCTTCACGCCCGTCATCCTGCTGATGACGCAACTGGCCTTCCCAGCCGATCCTCGGGTTCTTGTGACGGAGCGGGCGGTGGAGACCCTGATCGGCGCCTGCACCGGCATCGCCGTCGTGGTCCTGATTCGGCGCCGCCGGCCGCGCCCCCGAAAGTCCACCGGCACGTAATCTGCCGCCGCCTACTTCGGGCGCCGCGGCGGCCCCGCAACGAACCGGTAGGGAAGCACGCGCGCCGCCGCCATGAAGATCTTGTAGCGTTTGCTCGGAATCGAGACGGCCCTGCCCTTTTCGTTGTCAGCCAGACCCTCGCGTACCACCTGTTCGGCCCTCAGCCACATCCAGGCCGGAGCCACGCCCTTGTCCATGCCCATGCGGTCGTGGAATTCGGTGTGCGTCAAACCCGGGCACACGGCCGTCACCTTCACCCCGCCGCCGGCGTAGGCGAGGTTCGCCCAGCGGCTGAAGCTGAGCAGCCATGCCTTTGCGGCGGAATACGTCCCGCGCGGCAGGTACGCCGCCACGGACGCAACATTGATGACCCGCCCGGAGTGCCGTTGCAGCATCCCCTGCAGCGCGGCGTGGGCCAGTTCCATCCCCGTCTCGACGTGCAGCTTGAGGTGCCGCTTTTCCTCGGCGATGTCATTGTCCGCGAAGGAGCGCAACAGCCCAATGCCGGCATTGTTCACCAGGATCTCCACGGGCCGCGCCGGATCGCTGAGGCGTTCGACGACGGCGGCCACGCCGGCGTCGTCGGTCAGGTCGGCGGCGAGCACCTCGGCCTGGACACCGTAGCGGTTCTCCAGCTCGGCCGCGCTGGCCTGCAGGCGTGCAGTGTCGCGGGCCACCAGGACCACGTTGTGTCCTTGTTCGGCGAGCTGGCGGGCGAACTCGGCACCGAGCCCCGCCGTGGCGCCGGTGATCAGGGCAGTGGTGGCCGTGGTGGCTGGTCCTTCGGCGGGCATGTTCATAGCCACAGCCTAACGTCGCTGCCCGCCGGGGTCTCAGGCCAGGGCCGGAGGCGTGGCAAGCTCGTCTTCCGCCGGGCCTGCGACAGCCCGGTAGCGTTGCTGCAGCTCTTCGGCCGCCAGCTCGTACCAGGTGTGGGCTCCGAAAGAGGGGTTGGGGGTGTCGAGGTGGCGGTAGAGGGCGTCGGCCAGTTGCCCCAGGGCAACGTCGGACAGCGCCTGCACGGTGGCGGCAGGGTCCATCGTGCCCTCGAAGTAGTCGGCGAGCTCCAGGCCCTCAATGAGGTCCGAACCGTCCGGCGCCGGGCCGACCCCCGCGCCCTGAGGGCCGTCGAGCCGGTCAAGCTCGGCCATCAGCCGGCCGTTGACGGCGCCCGGGAGGTCCCCGTCCAGGCCGGCGAGGACCTCACCGTCGGACCCCACGTGAAGCAGGCAGATCGGCAGCTCGGCCGGTTCCTGGAGGAGCAGCCGGAAGCCCTCGGCCTGGGCTGCCGCAAGCTGCCGCAGGTAAAGCAGGATTTCCGGGTCAAGGTGGGAGGCGGCATGCAGGTCGATGCTGACATCCGAGCCGGCGGCAAGCCGGCTGGCGCGCCGCATGATGTGCAGCAGGGCGGGGTAATTTGCCTGTGTGAGGCAGCCGGCGACTTCGAGAGTCACGTGTCCGGGATCGACTTCCACACGGACAAGCACACGCAGTTTGTGGTTCATGGGGGTACTCCAAAGACTGGTCCTTGAGCCAACTGCATAACTCAAGCTCAACCATACGGAATTGTCTTATGGCTCACAAGCGTTTAGGCCCCTGCGGGCTCTTGCTCCGGCCAGTCGATGCACTGGTTGTAGGCGTCATGTTTGCGCAGGTAGCGGTAGACGTAGGGGCAGTCCGGGATGATCCGCTTCCCCGAGGCCACCACGTCGTCGAGGGCGAAGTGCACAAGCACCCCGGCCAGCCCCTTTCCCTTGAACTTTTCAGCGGTCTCGGTGTGGATGAAGTCCACGTGGCCCGGCCGGTCGATGTAGCGGACCTGGACCGCGAGTTCACCGCCAACATGCAGCTCGTAACGGTGCAGGGCATCATTGCGGGTGGTGGAGACGTCCGTTGCGAACGTATCTTCAGTGTCTACCGAGTTCTCCGTCATGGTTCGACATTGGCACTTAACGGCGGGTGTGGCAATGGCAGTCCGGATCCGCCCGGACCGACGCGGCCGGCACCCCGGACCGGGACTCGGCCCAGCAGCAGCACGGCCAGCGCGAAGCAAGCAGTCCCGCCGCCGAGCAGCCCCTGCGTAAGCCCGTGGAGGGCCGCGTCGGCTACCGGGATGAAGACGACGGCGGCGGCCGTCACCACGGCGGCCGCCGGCCGCGCGCGCGAGTGGCCCGGCGACGTCGGCCGCTGTTCCAACCGCCCGAACACGGCCAGCACCGGCAGCAACAGGGCGACGACGGCCAGCAGCACCAGCGGCCGGGTCCACCACCAGGCGGCAGTTCCCCCGGCGGGCTGCGGAAGACCGGTGAGCAGCAGCAGGCCGGACATGGCCGCGAGCAGCGGCAGGTGCCAGAGGTAGACGGTCAGGGAGTGCCGTCCCGCCCCGGCCAGCAGCCTGCGGACCGGGGCGTGGACCGCCAGCCGGACCAGCGGGGGCCGCAGAAGCTGCAGCGCCGCGGCCTGGGAGACGGCCAGGAGGAACAGCGGCAGGGTCGGCGGGTTGAGGTTGACGAGCATGTTGCCGGAATACAGCCGCAGCACCACAAGCAGACCGAGCAGTAGGTTGCTCGCCGCCACCAGGCCTAGCAGTCCGGACAGCCTGAGTCCCTGCAGCCTGCCGTCGGCCACGAAGAAGCCAAGCTCCTGCACTGCGCACCACAGGAAGACCATGTTGGCGTAGGCCAGTCCCGGCAGCGCTCCGCGGAGGCAGTCCACCGCCACGACCAGCGAGACGAGGGCCGCCAGAGTCGGCCAGGGCGCACGGGCGTGAAGCGCGGCCAGCCACGGGAGATTCAGCTGCGCCGCGAGGTAAGCAGCCAGGAACCACAGCGGCATGCCCGCGCCGCTGGCCAGCAGCTGGATCACCTGCGGGTCCACACCGCTGAGCCGCGCCGCCCACAGGCCGGTGAACATGGCGGCCAGTAGGACTGCGGCCGGGCGGATCAACCGCAACAACCGGCCCTGGACGAATTCGACGGCATCGCCGCCGGCAGCCCGCAGCCGGTGCCAGGAATACAGGCCGGTCACGCCGCCGGCGACGAAAAACAGGGGCATCACCTGCAGCACCCAGACCACCGGCTCGAACCAGCGCTGCTCCCCCAGCGTGTTTTCGGAGCTCACGGTGCCGTCCGGGTGCAGTACCGGGCTCACCATCAGCGTGTGCCCGACCACGACCAGCGCGAGGCAGAAGAACCGGGCGAGGTCTATCACCAGGTCGCGCTCGGGCGCAGCTGCTGCTTCGGCGCCTGCGGTCTGCTGCATCGCGTTCCTTACCGTGGCGGCCGGCTCAACGGTCGCTTTCCTCCATTGTCGGCCCACCCCGTGGGATGGCAAGACCCGGATCTCGTTAGATAAGGGGACAAAAGGACCTAGCGGCGTCGGCCTTTCCGGCGTATTGCTGGGGAGGTGAACGCGGCCAGCTTTATCAACCCGGCGAGCGCCCGCAACGGCGCCCCCGCAACCGGTCCCGGGCCCTGGAAACGCTACGTCGCCCTGGGAGACTCGTTCACGGCCGGCCTCGGCGATCCCGAGCCCATGAACCCGGGCGGCATGAGGGGCTGGGCGGACCGGATTGCCGAGGAATTCAACGCCTCCCGCAGGGATTTTTCCTACGCCAACCTGGCGATCAGCGGCCTGGTGCTGCAGCAGATCGTGGACCAGCAGCTCGGCCCGGCGATCGCCCTGAAACCGGACCTCGTCACGCTCTCCGCCGGCGGCAATGACCTGGTCTTTCACCGGCGCGATCCGGACCGTCTGGCGGTGAGCCTGGATGAAGCGGTGGCGGCGCTCTCCGCCACCGGCGCGACTGTCGTGCTGTTCACCGGGCCGGACTGGGGCGACACCCCGATCTTCGGCCATATCCGTGGCAAGGTGGCTGTCTTCAACGAGAACATCCGGACCATCGCCGTCCGGCACCACGGCGTGATCGCCGACTTGTGGACGCTCCGGCAACTACGCGACCCCCGGATGTGGGATCCGGACCGCCTGCACTTCTCCCCGCTCGGCCACCACACAATCGCCAGCATGGTGCTGGACACGCTGAACGTCCCGCACACCCTGCAACCGCTGCAACCCAAACCACTGCCGGCCGGCAACTGGCGGGAGACCCGGGCCGGCGACCTGGCCTGGGCTACGCATTACCTGCTGCCCTGGATGGTGCAGCGGGTCCGGCCGCACGGCGGTGATGGGCCCCCTCCCGCGAAGCGCCCCGAGCCCGGCCCGGTCTTCGGCGGACCCGGCGAAGCGACGCACCCCTAGCCCGGCCGGAAACTGTCGGCTAACCTTTCGGCACGGCCCCCAGCCGTAGACCAGAGCGGTCCCACGAACGATCACGAGGAGCGAAGTTGCCTAATCACACCTACAGCATTTCCGAAATTGTCGGGACCTCGAACGAAGGTGTGGACGCCGCCGTCCGCAACGGAGTCTCCGAGGCTGCGAAGACGCTGCGGAACCTGGACTGGTTCGAAGTCAAGGAGATCCGCGGGCACCTCGAGAACGGCCAGGTGAGCGACTGGCAGGTAACGATCAAGCTCGGGTTCCGGCTGGAGCGCTAACGTCCGGGAGGTCCCCGAATGCAGTACAGCCAGCTGGGCCGCTCCGGCCTCAAAGTCTCCCGTCTCTGCCTGGGCACCATGAACTTCGGGCCCCAGACCGAGGAGCCGGCCGCCCACGCGATCATGGATTCCGCCCTGGACGCCGGCATCAATTTCTTTGACACGGCCAACGTCTATGGCGGGTCCAAGGCACGGGGTTGGACCGAGGAGATTGTTGGCCGATGGTTCGCCAAGGGCGGCGAGCGCCGTGAACGCACGGTGCTCGCCACCAAGGTGTACGGCACCATGTCGGACCGGCCCAACGACTCCAGGCTTTCCGCCCTGAACATCCGCCGCGCCCTCGACGCCAGCCTCAAACGCCTCGGCACGGACTACATCGACCTGTACCAGTTCCACCATGTTGACCGGGACACTCCCTGGGAGGAGATCTGGCAAGCCGTTGATGTGGCGGTCCAGCAGGGCAAAATCCTCTACTCGGGCAGCAGCAACTTCGCCGGATGGCACCTTGCCCTGGCGCAGGAAGCTGCGGCCCGCCGGCACACGAACGGCCTGGTCAGCGAGCAGTCCATCTACAACCTGCTGACCCGCAACGCCGAACTCGAGGTGATCCCGGCCGCGCAGCACTATGGCCTGGGGCTCCTGCCCTGGTCCCCGTTGAATGGCGGGCTGCTGGGCGGAGTGCTCAAGAAAGAGGAAGCCGGCGTCCGCCGGGCGGAAGGCCGGTCCCTTGAAGCCCTGACGAAGCACCGTAACCAGATCCGCCGATATGAGGACTTCGCGGATGAGCTCGGCCAGGAGCCCGGGGTGCTGGCACTGGCCTGGCTGCTGCATCAACCTGCCGTGACGGCGCCCATTGTCGGCCCGCGCACTCAGGAGCAGTTGGACACCGCCCTCCAGGCTCTCAGCGTGGCGCTCGACGCCGAAGCCCTCAAGCGCCTCGACGCCATCTTTCCAGGCCACCGGCCGGCCCCCGAGGACTATGCCTGGTGAGGTTCCCTGTGCCCCGGAGACGGCTACGTCACGAAAAATTCCAACCACGGAACAGTGGGAAATTCCGTGTGAACAATAGGATTTTCTCAACTTTTCCGCCGGCCGAGTGGCGTTTTGATAGTAAGCATGATTAGTATTTAGGCAGAAGGATGAAGCGCACCCGGCAACCCGGGTGTCTCCTCAATGAAAGAGAAGGGCCAAAACAATGGGTTTTTTCGCATTTCTGATTCTGGGTCTTATTGCCGGCGCAATTGCTAAGGCCATCCTGCCGGGACGTCAGGGCGGTGGCATTCTGATCACCCTGCTGCTCGGCGTCGTCGGAGCTTTCCTGGGCGGCTGGATTGGCGGATTGCTCTTCGGCACCGGCATCAACGACTTCTTCTCGCTGTCGACGTGGCTCCTGGCCATCCTCGGTTCGATCATCGTCCTGCTGGTTTACGGCATGATCACCAAGCGTACGGCCCGCTAAAGCCGAAGCTGCCGAAAGCCGGCCCCGGGACTTTCCCGGGGCCGGCTTTTTTGGTAACCGGCTAACTTTCGCAGCACAACTTCCAGAGCAGCAAGAGCAGGAGTACAGCATGAAAGGCAAATTTCTTTTCGGCACCGGCCTCGCGGCAGGTTACGTTCTCGGATCCCGCTCCGGACGGGCTGCCTACGAAAAACTCAAAACCCGCGCAATCGGCCTTTGGGATAGCAAACCGGTCCAAGACAAGGTGGCGGCGTCAACGGAGGCGGTCAAGGAAAAGGCCCCCGACGTATCCAGCCAGCTCGGCGAAGCCGCCCGCCGAGCGGCTACCGTCATCAGTTCCGCCGTCCACCGGGACGACGGCGCCGTCTCCGGCGCTGCCGCCCCGGTGAAGACCCCTGCCGCAGCCGGCACCCCGTTCGACGTCGGCTCCGATCCGGCCTTGAACGACGAAGTCGGCCGGGACTGGTCGGATGAAGGCGGCGCCACACCCGCCGGCCCGGCCACCAACGTGGACCAGGACAAGCACTGACGGTTCCGGCAGCGGTTGCCGTCAGCGCTGACTCGCATCCACGGCCACGACGCCGCCCAGCACGACTGTGGCATCAAGGCTCCGCGAGCTGAACACACGGCCGGAGAGCCCGTTCCCGGCGAAGATCTTGACGGTCTGCGGTGCTTGCCGCCGGCTCGTTTCGATCAGCAGGTGGCCGCCCGGCGCCAGCCACACTGGCGCCGCGGCGGCTATTCGGCGTTGCAGCTCCAGCCCGTCCGGGCCGCCGTCGAGGGACGCCCGGGGTTCGTGCAGGCGGGCCTCCGGCGGCATCGTCCCGATCATCTCCGAGGGAACGTACGGCGCATTGACCGCAAGGATGTCGACGCGGCCGCGGAGCCGCTCCGGCAGCGCGTCGAACAGGTCGCCCTCATGGACTTCGCCTCCCAGCCGGAGCAGGTTGCGCCGCGCGCAGGCGGCCGCGGCGGGGTCGACGTCGGCGGCATGCAGCTCGAGGGGCCCGGCCACGGCGGCGAGCGCCGCACCCACCGCGCCCGAGCCACAACAGAGGTCCACGACGACCGGCCTCCGGGGCGCCGCCGGGCGGGCACTCAAGAGCCGCGCTGCACGCTTGACGAGGTATTCGGTCCGCCGTCGAGGCACGAATACCTGACGGTCCACGGCGATGCGGAGGCCGCAGAACTCCGCCCAGCCGAGCACATGCTCCAGCGGCAGCCCCGAGACCCGTTGCCGGACGAGCGCGTCGAGCTCCGCGGCGCCGGCTGCTGCTTCCACCAGCAGGGCGGCCTCTTCTTCGGCGAACACGCAACCGGCTGCGCGGAGCCGCCCGATGAGTTCGGGCCGCGTCATGGCGCGAGGCGGCATGGCATCACCCCTTTCCACCGAAGCTGCCGGCAGCACGTCCTGGAAGCCCCATGCTATCCAAACGGGAGGGCACGGCCGCGGATGCCACGATTTCAGGCGTGAAGGCTTGAAGGCCTGGGACGGGGCCCGGGCCGGCCCTGGAGCTACCTTGGCTGCGGTCAGCCGACCAGGCGGAGCGGGGGCAGCGTCCGGGCGGAAGGGAGCCTCGCGACGAGCTTGTGTGCCGCGGCGGCCGGCGGCCGCGCCTCGGGATCCATCGCCGTCATGGCCGTCAGCAACGACACCCAGCCGGCGCTCAGCTGAGCGGGGATGTCCGGGCCCCGCAGCGTGCGGGCCACAAGCGATTCGACGGGCGTCCCGGGGTAGGCCTTCACGCCGGTGAGGCATTCGAGCAGCACCAATCCCAGCGCATAAATATCGGTAGATGCCTGCAGGGGCCGCCCGGCCGCCTGCTCCGGGCTCATGTAGTGCACGGTGCCCGACGACTCGCCGGGTTCCGGCGCCGTACCGGCAGGAGTGGCGATCCCAAAGTCGGCGAGCCGCACCGGGGATCTCCGGAGCGCACTGAGCAGGATGTTTGCCGGCTTGATGTCGCGGTGGATCAGTCCGCGCTCGTGGACGTGCCTAAGGCCGGACAGGGCGGCGGCGCCCCAGCCCGCCACCTCCTCCGAGCCGGAGGCGCCGCCGCGGATCCGCTCTGCCAGGCTCCCGCCGTAGGCAAATTCCTCAACCAGGAACGGCCGGCCCGCCCACGGGCCGTTGCCTGGGACGGTGCCCGCGGCAACGAAACCGACAACTGCCGGGTGATTCAAGGAAGCGAGGACCCGCGCCTCGGCGTAGATCCGGCTGGCGTCCTTCTCGGACGGACCTTCGGCCACCTTGATGGCGACCGGGCGGTCGTTGACCAGGTCCGTACCGCGGAAAACGGTGGCGGTAGCACCCCTTCCCAGCAGCTCGTGCACCTGGAAGCGGCCGCCGGGGGCGTCAGGCAGGGGCAAAGTTATGGCCTTGAGGCCGGCCCCGGCGGTTACGGTGCCGGGGCGGGATGACGCACCGGCGGGCCGGGGCACAGCGGACGCGGGCGCCACCCTCACGAAAGCGCGGCCAGCGAGTTGGGCGTGTGGACGATGCCGTCGAGCTGGAACCCACAGGAGCAGCGCCACACAGGCGGAAGTTTGGCTGGGCCGCTGCCGGTGTCGAAGGAGTAGGCCGCCATGGCGTCAAGAACCGGGGCAGTCCATCGCATCGGGGTGCCGCAGTGGCGGGGCGCCTGGCCGGCCGGGTCCAGGGGCAGCGCGGGAGCTACGGTGCCTTGCATTGCCGGGCTCCGGTGCGCAGCCAGCGGTGCTGCACCGCATCCCGGGGTTCCGGTGATCGTCAACAATTCAGCCACGACTCCTCCACGCACACGCTTATCCGACAATTAGTAAGCCTACATACAACTTAGTAAGCATACATATCACTAGGTCAACTAGCTAGTTGCTCGCCTGGCGGTCCCGTCCGGCGGTCTCGTCCGGATGATGTTCGGTTTAGAGGTGTTCCGTGTGTCCGTCCAGGGCTTCCGTCATGCGGTGCAGGAATCCCACGACGATGCGGCTTTCCTCGGCACTGAGCCCTCCGGCCACCGCAAGCATCCGCTGGTGCATGTCGCCAAGCGTGGCCCGGACTTCCGAGTCGGTGACGGCGGTGGGAACGATCACCAGGGAGCGCCGGTCGGTGGGGTGCGGCTCACGGCGTACGTGGCCGCTGCCCACGAGCCGGTCGATCAGCGAGGTGGTGGAAGCCGTGGTGATCCCCAGGCTTCGGCTCAAGTCCTTGGGGCCCACCCGCTCCCCCGCCGACTGGGCGCGCAGCAGGAACCGCAGCGCCAGCAGGTCGGTCTCCCCCATGCCCATGGAGTCCCGGGTGGAGCGCCTGGTGGCGACCTCGGCGGCCCGATAGCCCCTCAGGGCGCTCAACACGGCCGACGGAGGATCCAGCCGGCCCTCCAGGCCATACCAGTACCCCGAGCCTGCCGCGCTGTCCGAGTTCATTCGACAATACTAGCCCGGCTGATAACTAGGCCATCATGCTTTCTGCAGGAACCCGGCCGGCGAAACCTGCACCGTGACGCCAAAAAACCCCTGGCTTCCTGTCGCCAGGATGCCAGGGGTTTTTCCACTCTTCGCTAAAAGAGTGGGCCCTGTGGGGATCGAACCCACGACCCACGGATTAAAAGTCCGATGCTCTACCAACTGAGCTAAAGGCCCCAGCCGACACCATCAATCAGCGCAAATTCCGCCGTCGACGGGCACGTCGGCCCAGTCCATTTCTGAACGTTTAATACTGTACCCCAGACCCGGGCGCGCTTTTTCACCCGGCGCGACACGCCGTCGTCGTCCGCCTGCCCGGCGCCGTCCCACTCGCGTACCGGGGTCACCCCGGCGGGCGGCACCATGCTCGATTCCCGGAATGCACAGGAGTAGCGTGGTGGCATGAACGAGCAAGCAGGAGCCAGCAGCCCGGGACCGCACCGACACCATAAGCCGAAGCCCTTCGCGCCGCTCGACTTCGAACCGTTCGCCGGCGGGGCAGATCCGGCGCGGGTGTCCGAGGCCGCGCACCTCGCGGCGCAGGCGCTCGTGCGCCGCGGCAGGGACAGCGACGACCCCAAGGTCACCCGGCGGCTGGTCAAACTCGCCGATGAACAAGGCCTCGACGCCATCGCGGAAATGTGGGCGGAGAGCCCGGCGCGGTCCCTCCCTGGCGCCCTCTGGCGGCTATACGCCCTGCGCGCCGCGGCGATCCGGGACCCCGAGAGGATCTCGGTCTACTTCAGGGCGGGCAAGGACACCGCCCAGGTGTCCCACGTGGTGGCCGGCGCGGCCGAGCCTCCGGGCGCCGAGGAAATGAAGTCGATGGCGGACGCCATCCTCTCCGGGGCGTTCGACGGCGAATTCGACGTCGCGCTGGAGCGCTCGGCCGCGTTCTGCCGGGTGGTCGCACTGGGCCAGGCCACGCTTGCCGACAGCGCGGAGCACAGCAACGAAAACCATGCCAGCAAGCTGACGCGGAATTCCCACCTGCTGGTTAAGACCGCCGAGGACCTTGAACACGCCGCCAACGCGTGGCGGCTGGGCGAACTGGACTAAGGCCTTTGGGGCGCGCGGCCTTCTAGGCACGCGAGGCCCGAAAATTCGTGAATTTAGCGCGGCTTTTCGGTGCTGTCAAGACGCACGCCGGGCCCCCACTGTCAATGTTGACTTGGTCCCGCCGACGTAGAAAACTAAAGGCGGTGCCGAACCGCGAAACCCCCGGGCTTCAACAATTAGCCGCCTAGAGCGGCCTACCGCCGAGAGGCGTATCCGGTTCGGCACCATTTTCATGCCCGCCCCCCGACCACCTTGTACCGCCGCCCGCACCGGCGCGTGGAGTATAGCCGGGTGGTGGTTCCCGGCAGTTCAAGTCCGGACGGTAAAGTAATGCACATGCGCGGGTCATCGTCACATACCAGGGCCGGCAGACAAGACCCGTGTAAGCCTCGTCCGGAGACCGGTAACCCCACGTGAAGTTACGCCTTTTCCCCCAGGAGCCCACCGGGCTGAACCTGCTGTCCCAGATGGCCCACCAGATCGTCTTGGGCACCGCAACTTTTTCGGAGATCCTCGGCGCCCCCGCCAGTGAGCACGTGCCGCTCGTAGAGGACATGCACAACCACGAGGCCAAGTCGGCGGAACTGCATTTTGCCCTTTTGACGCACATGCGGACCAGCTTCCTGAATCCGCTCCCCCGCGAGGACATGTACGCACTGTCCCGCTACCTCAACGAAGCGATGGAAAAGCTGGACGCCGCCGCGGATCTCGTCCTCCTCTACAAGCTGGAGCGGCCGCCCAAGCGCGCGGCCGAGCAGCTGGAAATCATCAGCCGGCAGGCCGAGCTGACTGTCGACGCCATGCGCCAGCTGAACAACCTGGATGACCTGGAAGACTATTGGATCGAGGTCCTCCGGCTCACAAAGCGGGCGGAACGCACCCACCGGGTCTGGGTCGCGGACATGCTCAAGGACATGAAATCAGCCCAGTACGCGCGCCACCGCGACGTCGCGGACCAGCTCGTGGACGTCACCAGGGACATGCGGCGGATCGCCACCCAGGTGGGCAGCATCATCGTCAAGGAATCTTGAGGTGACCCTCGTCTTCTTTGCCCTGGTGGTTGTCTTCGCCGGGGCATTCGCCTTTCTCAACGGTTTCAAGGACGCCTCGTCCTCGGTTGCCCTGGCGGTCCGGACGCGGGCACTGACTCCAACCGTCGCGGTGCTCCTGGCCGGGCTGTTCAACTTCGTGGGCGCCGGGCTCAGCGCGGGACTGGCGTTGGCGGTCAGCCGGGCCTGGGTGGTTCTGCCGGCCGGCGGCAACGGCCTGACCATCCTCATCGCCGGACTGCTCAGTGCCGTGCTCTGGGGCGTTTACACCTATTGGCGCGGCATTCCCGCGTCCTCGACGCACGCGCTCGT
The DNA here is from genome assembly GCA_026393275.1 of Arthrobacter sp. Lineage (GTDB taxonomy): Bacteria > Actinomycetota > Actinomycetes > Actinomycetales > Micrococcaceae > Arthrobacter. Next base: position 88,315 of record JAPLAM010000045.1, on the reverse strand, counting down.
TGGGGGCCTGGCCGGCGCCGGCATCGCCAGCGTGGCGGTGGGCGGTCCCGGCGTAGCGGGGGTGGACGAGTCCCTGCTCTTCCAGGTGGTACTGCCCCTGCTGCTGTCCCCGGCCATCGCCTTCGCGGGTGCCTACCTGCTGGTGTGGCCCGCCACCTGGGCGGTGCGCTACACCCCGCCGAACGTTGTGAACTCGAGGTCCCGGCGGGCCCAGGCCGTCGCCGCGGGTGCCGTCGCCTTTGGCCACGGCCTGCAGGACGGCCAACGCACCAGCGCCGTGCTGATCCTGGCGACGCTGGCCGCGGGGCTGCCCGACGGCGGTTCCATCCCGGTCTGGGTCGCCCTCCTGACAGCTGGCATGCTGACGGCGGGCACCCTGGCGGGCGGCTGGCGGGTTGCGTACACCATCGGGTACCGGATGATCCGGATGGATCCACTGCGGGGCTTCGTCGCGCAACTCTTCAGCAGCGTCCTGCTGCTGGTCGGCGCGATCGGCCTGCATTGGCCGGTCTCCACCACCCACACCGTGACCTCGGCCGTGCTGGGGGCGGGCGCCAACCAGAGGTATCCGGCATCAAACCGGCGGCTGGTGCTCCGGATCCTGGCCTTCTGGGTGCTGACCCCGCTGGTCACCGCCGCGGTCGCCTTCGTGCTGGGACTCGCCTTGTCGCCCCTCACCAAACTCTAGGGACTCGTCCATTGCTCCGCAGCCGCCTTTAGAGTGTTCACAAGCGCGGCCACGGAGTAACCGATAAGCGGACGGCCTTATCCGAAGCGGCCGGAGACGTAGTCCTCGGTGGCCTTCACGCTCGGGTTGCTGAAGATGGTGTGGGTTTCGCCGTATTCGATCAGCTTGCCGGGCTTGCCGGTGCCGGCGATGTTGAAGAACGCCGTCTTGTCCGAGACGCGGGCCGCCTGCTGCATGTTGTGGGTCACGATCACCACGGTGTATTGGTCCTTGAGATCGTTGATGAGGTCCTCAATGGCGAGCGTGGAAATCGGGTCCAGCGCGGAGCAGGGCTCGTCCATCAGGATTACTTGGGGCTCCACGGCGATGGCGCGGGCAATGCAGAGGCGCTGCTGCTGGCCGCCGGACAGTCCCGAGCCGGGCTTGGCCAGGCGGTCCTTGACCTCGTTCCAGAGGTTGGCGCCGCGCAGGGACCGCTCCACGAGCGCGTCCGCCTCGCCCTTGGAGATCTTATGGTTGTTCAGCTTCACGCCGGCCAGCACGTTGTCGCGGATGGACATGGTGGGGAACGGGTTGGGCCGCTGGAAGACCATGCCGATCTGGGAGCGGACCGTGACGGGATCCACGCCGGGACCGTAAAGGTTGTCGCCGTCGAGCAGCACTTCGCCTTCCACCCGGGCGCCCGGGATGACTTCGTGCATCCGGTTCAAGGTGCGCAGGAAGGTGGACTTGCCGCAGCCGGACGGGCCAATGAAGGCGGTGACGGACTTGGGGTCAATGTTGATGTTGACGTCCTCGACGGCAAGGAATTTGCTGTAGTAGACGTTCAGGTCTTTGACGTCGATGCGCTTAGACATGCTGTTCCTTCACTTGTGGAGATGTGGGCCGGGTGCCGGCGGGCCTAGCGGCCGGCCTTCGGGGCGAAGATGCGGGCCACCAGGCGGGCGCCCAGGTTGAGCAGCATCACGAGGATGATGAGGACCAGGGCTGCGCCCCAGGCCCGCTGGTCGGAGGGACCCGGGTTTGACGGCGAGGTGGGGTTGAGGATCTGCGTGTAGATGAAGGTGGGCAGCGAGGCCATCCAGCCGCCGAACACGTTGTTGTTGATGGTGGTGGCGAAACCGGCGGTGACCAGGATCGGGGCGGTCTCGCCGATCACTCGGGCGATGGCGAGGGTGACGCCGGAGGCAATGCCCGAGATCGCCGTCGGGATGACTACCTTGAGGATGGTCCGCCATTTGCGGACGCCGAGGGCGTACGCCGCTTCGCGGAGTTCGTTGGGGACGATCTTGAGCATTTCCTCGCTGGACCGGACCACCACCGGGATCATCAGCACGGAAAGCGCGACGGCGGCGACGGCGCCGGTCTTGGTGCCCGGGCCGACGACGGCCAGGAAGAACGCGGCGGCAAACAGGCCGGCCACGATCGAGGGAATGCCGGTCATCACGTCGACGAAGAACGTGATGGCGCGGGACAGGGCACGGTCCTCGCCGTATTCCACCAGGTAGATCGCGGTCAGCAGGCCCACCGGGACGGAGATGACGGTTGCGAGCAGGGTGATCTGCACGGTGCCCACCAGCGCGTGGTAGATGCCGCCCATCACGGGAGCACCTTGTTCGACGCTCTTGTTGTCGAACGCGCCGGTGACGCCGTTCATTGAGGTGCCCAGGAACCCGGGATCCAGCAGGCCCGGCAGGCCCTTGACCAGCACCGTCCAGATCACCGAGATCAGCGGCAGCAGGGCGATCAGGAAGGCGCCCACCACGAGGCAGGTGGCGAGTTTGTCTTTGGCCTTGCGGGAGCCTTCCACGGCGGCGCTCCAGCCGACCAGCCCGACCGTGAAGAGGATGGCGGCGACGATGCCCCAGCCGAAGGCGTTGAAGCCGATCAGGGCCAGGATGGCCGCGCCGATGATGAGCGCGAGGGCCAGGACGATGTACGGCGCCGCCTTGGGCAGCTGGCCCTTGGTGAGGGCCGAGCGCTTGCGGACCGGGGTGAGGGTGGAGGTCATTTAGTTGGCTCCCGAGAATTCTTTGTGCCGGGTGATGATCCACCGGGCGATCATGTTCACGCCCAGCGTGATGACGAAGAGCACCAGGCCGGCGGCGATCAGCGTGCTGACCTTCAGGCCGCTGGCCTCAGGGAAGTTCAGGGCGATTTCGGCGGCGATGGTCTGGTTGCCGGACTGGATCAGGCTTGCCGTGAGGGCGCCGGAGGAGAGCACCAGGGCAACGGCCATGGTCTCGCCGAGGGCGCGGCCCAGGCCCAGCATGACGGCGCTGACGATTCCGGCACGGCCGAACGGCAGCACGGCCATCCGGATCATTTCCCAGCGGGTGGCGCCGAGGGCGAGTGCGGCCTCCTCGTGCAGCTTGGGGGTCTGCAGGAAGATTTCGCGCGTGAGCGAGGTGATGATCGGCAGGACCATGACCGCCAGCACGATGCCGGCCGTCAGGATGGTCTTGCCGGTGGCCGACGCCGGTCCTTGGAAGAGCGGCACCCAGCCCATGTTGTCGGCGAGCCAGTTGTAGAGCGGCGAGATTTCCTTGGCCAGGAACGCGGCGCCCCAGGCGCCGTAGACCACGGACGGGATGGCGGCCAGCAGGTCGATCACGTAGCCGAGGCCGGAGGCCAGCCCCCGCGGGGCAAAGTGCGAGATGAACAGCGCGACGCCGATCGCGACCGGCGTCGCGATCGCGAGCGCGATCACGGCGGCGATCAGGGTGCCGACGACGATCGGCCAGATGTAGGCGAAGAAGCCCTGCCCGCCCTGGATCTTGTCCGGCGATGCCACGAGGGCCGGGAACGCCTGGACGACTAGGAAGAGCGCGACGCCGAAGAGCACGGCCAGGATCAGGCACCCTGCGGCCAAGGTGGCTCCGGAAAAGACTTTGTCTCCGGCGCGGCCCGCGCCCCGGGACTTGGTCAGGGAGGTGGTGGTCACTTCACGATCCTTCAGCTTCGATCTGAACCGGCGGCCAAGCGGATCTCTCCGGGCCATTGGCGGTGAATCTTTTGGTACTTCGGACAAACGCCTAGGTTCCCTGCCCCGGGCGGACGGTCAGTAACCGCCTTCTCGGAACAGGGAACCTCGCTCAGGCAGGTGTTTCCACTATGCCTTAGTAGCGCAACAGATCCCTAGGCCTTGACCTTGATGGATTCGATGGACTTGAGTGCCTTGTCCTGCAGCGTCTTGGACAGCGGAGCGGACTTGGCGGCGTCGGCGGCAGCCTTCTGGCCGGCGTCGGACACTACGTAGCTTTCGAAGGCCTTGACCAGGTCGGCAGTTGCCTGCGTGGGGTAGGTGGTGCAAACGACGTGGAAGGAGACCAGCACGATCGGGTAAGCGCCCTCGACCGTGGTCTTCCGGTCCAGCTTGATGGAGAGGTCGCTGGCGTTGCGGCCGTCGACCGGCTTACCGGCGTCGACAGCCTTAGCGGCGGCGTCGGCGGAGATCTTGGTGAAGGAACCGCCGACCTTGATCTGCGCGATGCCCAGCTTGCCGCTCACGGCAGAGTCATCGGCGTAGGTGACGGCGCCGGGGGTGTCCGTGACCGTCTTGACGACGCCGGAGGTGCCCTTGGCGTTTTCGCCCTTGAGGGATGCGGGCCAGATGCCGGCAGCCTTGTCGGTCCAGACCTCGGGCGCGGCGGCGGCCAGGTAGTCGGTGAAGTTGGAGGTGGTGCCGGAGTCGTCCGAGCGGTTCACCGGGGTGACCTTGAGGTCAGGCAGCTTGGCGTCGGGGTTCAGCGCGGCGATGGCCGGGTCGTTCCACTTGGCAACCTGGCCGCGGAAAATCTTGGCCACGGTGGGAGCGTCGAGCTTGAGCTCCTTGACGTCCGGGAGGTTGAAGGCCACGGCGATCGGGGAAACGTAGACCGGGATGTTCAGGGCACCGTCGGCGCCGCACTTGTCCTTGGAGCTGGCGAGCTCGGCGTCGGAAAGGTAGGCGTCGGAGCCGGCGAACTGCGCCGAGCCGTCCAGGATCGCCTTGCGGCCGGCCCCGGAGCCGTCCGGGGAGTACTGCACGTTGGCGCCCTGGTTGGCGGAGGCGAAGTTGGTCTTCCACACGTCCATGGCCGCACCCTGCGCGGACGAACCGATGCCGGTCAGCGTGCCGGTGACCTTGACCGAAGAGGACGGCGCTGCCGACTGCGCGGTGTTCGTGGCGTTGTCGGAACCGCAAGCGGTGAGCGCGAGAGCGCCGGCTGCGATAACAGCGATGGCCGAGTTGCGGCCGATGCGTGATGCCTTCACTAGATGTACCCCTTCCAGGGTTATTCAGATGCGTGCCGGACCGGAGACGTCCGAACAATAAGACGGTGGATACGGTTTGTACCTCTACCGAAGTTAAGCGTCCCAAGTGAAGGGAACTATGGTCCAAAGTGAACGGCGGGTTAACGACTCCCGACCATTCGCCCACATCTGACGGGTTGCTGTTGCGTATCCTGCGTCACAGTCGTAGGGGTTTCGCCTGCGGCCTCGCCACCGGAGCTGGCCACCGGAGCGAGCAAATAGACTGGTGGGCATGGCCTCCGCTACTGGATTCACCGCAAGCGCACGATTCCTGCGCGGCCGGGCCCGCACCGGTTTCATCCGGAGCCGCAAATCGCTGCTGCCGGCAGTCCAGATGACTGCCTGCGCCGTGGGCGCCTACGCCTTCGCCGAATACGTCCTGGGCCACACCGGACCGTTGTTTGCCGCTACCTCCTCCCTGATTGCCCTGGGCTTCTCCCGGGATCCGCGGCTGCGCCGGGTCGTGGAAGTTGGTCTGGGCTGCACCCTCGGCATTGTGGTGGGCGACCTGCTGCTGCACTGGCTGGGCGCCGGGATCTGGCAGGCCGCCGTCGTGCTTCTGTTCTCGATTCTGCTGGCCCGCTTCCTGGACAGCGGAACGATCTTCACCACGCAACTGGGCCTGCAGTCCCTGCTGGTGGTGCTGTTGCCGGCCCCGGCGGGCGGGCCCTTCACCCGGAGCATCGATGCCGTGGTGGGCGGCGTGTTCGCCCTGGTGCTGACTTTCCTGATCCCCAAGGATCCGCGGCGCGAACCCCGCCACGACGTCAAGAAGCTCCTGCATGAACTGGCGGAGGTGCTGCGCGAGTGCGCGTCCGCCCTGAGCCATAGCGACTCCACCCAGGCCTGGCACGCGTTGATCCGCGGCCGCAACTGCCAGCCGCTGGTCGACGCCATGCGCCAGACGCTACGCTCCTCCGGCGAGGTCGCCACCCTGGCCCCCGCCTACCGGCGGTACCGGGACGAGCTGGACCAGCTGGCGCAGTCGGTGGACTTCATCGACCTCGCGCTGCGTAACAGCCGCGTGTTCGCACGTCGGCTGACCAGCGCAATCAATCACGCCGCGCTCTCGGACGACGCCACCGAGAACATCGCGGACGTCCTGCTCGAGACCGCGGCCGCGATCGATGAGCTGGGGCTGGGCCTGGCGGAGGTGCACGACGGCGCCCGGCGCGCCCACCTGCGCACCGCCAAGGTGGAGCTGAGCGAGACGGCCGGCCGGCTGCACCCGCGCCTGCTGGACGTGCAGCGGCTTGAAGGCGAAACCGTGGTGATGCTCTTCCGGCCGCTCATGGTGGACCTCCTCGAAGCCACCGGCATGAACCCGGACGAGGCGCGGGACATGCTGCCCTCCCTCTAGGGCCGCCCGGCGGGTTAGGGGCGCCCCTGCACGTTAGGGCCGCCCGGAAGCCCTAGACGCAGGAGCGGTCGTAATCCAGCCCACCGGAGACAAATTGGGTCAGGGTGACCTTGCCGCCGGCGGTAAGCGGGGCCTCGGCGCATTTGCGATCGGCCAGGGCCAGGGTCCTGGCGCCGGCGAGCCAGCTCGGCAGTGTGTCGAGGTTGCTGGAAGACGGCACCGCTCCGACGATTTGGTCCCACTGGCTTCGGGTGGAGTAGAGCCCCGTGCGGGCTCCGATGCTGGCGTAGTAGGCCGCCATGCCCTCCAGATCCGCACGGTTCGCCGAGGTGTCCGTCGACCAGCTGTTGCCCGTCTCCACGTCAAGCCACCAGGTGTAGGATCCCGGGTTGTTCACGCCCCTGATGTTGGCGTCGTCGTAGGCCTTCGCGAAACCGTACATGTACGAGCAGGCGGCTCCGTAGGATCGCTGGGTACACTCCCCGTACGGGTTGGCCACGGTGGTACCGCCGTAGGTATTGCTGGTGGGCCACCAGGACCCCGCCGCGCCGGGATTGGCGGTGTTGACGTAGAGGGCGACCAGCGGCTGGCCCGTTCCGCCCTTCGACGTTCCGGCCCAAGTCAGCTGTGCGCCGAGGCACGGGTTTGTAGTGGTGGCCAGGCCGTTGTTCACGCCGACAATGCCGAAGGTCTGGCCTTTCGGCAACGCCTTGCCGCACTGCGGCCATGACACGTCGTTGCCGGGGCCAGGTGTGGTAGCTGCCTCGGCCGGCAGGGCTACAAGCGTCAGTAGCGCCGCCGCGGCTGCGGCCAACAACAGCCGGAAACGCTGCGGGAAAACAGCTGGGGTACAAGGGGACATCGTCGGCCTTCCGGTTGGGCCTTCTTGGCAACACAGAAACCCCAGCATGGGCGGAACGGGCGTCCACGGTCAAGGCTTTGCCTCGCAGGATTTTCTTCCGCGCTGAATGCAGCGGTACCGGGGGCGGCGGCGCCCGGGCCCGGACGTCGGTGCCCACGGATAGGGTGGAGCAATGGCAACAAAGACTTCCCGCGCCGCCAAGGCGCCGGGCTATAAGTGCGCGGAATGCGGCTGGACCACCGTCAAGTGGGTGGGCCGGTGCGGCGAATGCCAGGCGTGGGGCACAGTCGAGGAGACCGGCGGCGCCGTGGCGCGGACGACGGCGGCGGCCACCGTCCTGGAGCCGGCCCGCAGGATCGCCGATGTCGATGCCACGACGGCCGCGTTCCTCCCCACCGGGGTGGACGAGCTGGACCGTGTGCTGGGCGGCGGCCTGGTCCCCGGCGCGGTGATCCTGCTGGCCGGCGAGCCCGGCGTGGGCAAGTCCACGCTGCTGCTCGACGTCGCCGCCAAGTTCGCCCGCACCGCCCAGGACGTCCTCTACATCACCGGCGAGGAATCGGCCGCCCAGGTGAAGCTGCGCGCGGACCGGATCGACGCCGTCGCCGAATCGCTGTACCTGTCCGCCGAAACGGACCTCGGCCAGGCGCTGGGACAGGTGGAAAAACTCGAGCCGCGGCTGCTGGTTGTCGACTCGGTCCAGACGCTGAGCAGCGCCGACGTGGAAGGCAGCGCCGGCGGCGTCTCGCAGGTCCGCGAAGTCGCGGCGTCCCTGATCGCCGCGGCCAAGCGCCGCAACATGACCACTCTGCTGGTGGGTCACGTCACCAAGGACGGCTCCATCGCCGGACCCCGGCTGCTCGAGCACCTGGTGGACGTGGTCTGCCAGTTCGAGGGCGAACGCCACTCCCGGCTGCGACTGCTGCGGGCGGTCAAGAACCGCTACGGGCCCACCGACGACGTCGGCTGTTTCGATCTGAACGAGGACGGCATCGTGGGCCTGGCCGATCCCAGCGGCCTCTTCGTCTCGCGCACCAAGGATCCGGTGTCCGGCACCTGCATCACGGTGACACTGGAGGGCCGCCGGCCGCTGCTGGCCGAGGTCCAGTCCCTTCTGGCCGACAGCGCCAACGCCCAGCCCCGCCGGGCCACCAGCGGGCTGGACAGCTCCCGGGTGGCGATGCTGCTGGCCGTACTTCAGCAGCGCGCCGGCTGCCTGCTGCATAAGGACGACTCCTACGTGGCGACGGTGGGCGGGGTGAAGCTCAGCGAACCCGCCACGGACCTCGCCGTGGCACTGGCCGTGGCCTCCGCCAAGGCCAAGAAACCGCTCCCGCAGCGACTCATCGCCTTCGGCGAGGTGGGCCTGGCAGGGGAGGTACGTCCGGTGCCCGGGATCAACCAGCGCATCCAGGAAGCCCACCGGTTGGGCTTCACGCATGCGGTGGTGCCCGCCAGCCCCAACGGCCCCGGCCCGGTCCCGGCCGGCTTCTCGGTCCGCGAAGTCAGCCACCTGACGGAGGCCCTCAGCCTGCTCATCAGCTGACCTTGGCCTCTGGCGCTCCCCTCCCTGCGGGCGCACCATTGGATCAGTAGCTTCCCGTGACGAAAGGGACCGGTCATGATGTGGGGGTTCGGGCAGAACCTGTGGTGGATGTGGCTTTGGGGCATGCTGCTGCTGGTCGGGGTCGCGGTGCTCGTGCTGCTGGCGATCCGGGTATTCGGCGGCACAAGCCAAGGCGCCGCCGGCCAAAGCGGCATGGCGCGGGGCCCGGGTCCGGGGCCCGCTGGACCCTGGGGCCAGCCTGGAGTTCCGGGCGGCAGCCCCGGCGCCGCCGGCGGCAGGAGCCAGGCCCGGCTCATCCTCGATGAACGCTTCGCGAAGGGCGAGCTCACGGCGGAGCAGTACCGCGCGAATGTGGCGGAACTTGGCGAGGGCCCCTAGCGCCGCCCGCCGTCGAGGACCTGCTCAAACCGCCCGGGAGCGGTCCAGGCCCTGCCGACGGGCGCCGGCGCTTAGGCTTTTTTCGGCGGCAGAGCCAGCCTGAAGATCTTGGCCCAGGTGGAGCCGACCTGCTTCCAGATCGGGCCGGTGGTGTACGGCAAGCCGTACCGCCGGCAGACGTCCTGCACCTTGGGCGCCACCTCCGCGTAGCGGTTGGACGGCAGGTCCGGGAAGAGGTGGTGCTCGATCTGGTGCGAGAGGTTGCCGGTCATCAGGTGCATGAACTTGGAACCGGAGATGTTGGCCGAGCCGATCATCTGGCGCACGTACCAGTCGCCGCGGGTCTCGCCGTCCACCATTTCTTCGGTGAAGGTGTCCGCCCCGTTCGGGAAGTGGCCGCAGAAGATCACCGCGTGGGCCCAGACGTTCCGTACCGCGTTGGCGGTCAGTGTGCCGTAGAGGGCTTGCTTGCCGGAGCCGGTCAGCATGGCGACGGCGGGGGTGGCCGCGTAGTCCTTGGTGAACTGCTTCAGGGCCTTGCGGCCGAGAGCTTTGAGGTCCTTGGTGAGGGCCTCCTTGGACTTCTTGCCCTCTTTGAAATCCTGGAGCTCAAGGTCGTAGATCGCGATGCCCCACTCGAAGACCGGGGCGAGCAGTGCGTTATAGAGCGGGTTGCCCAGGTTGAAGGGCGTCCATTCCTGCTGGGGGTCCATGCGCAGCAGGTTGTACCCGATGTCGTTGTCCTTGCCGACGACGTTGGTCCAGCGGTGGTGCAGGTCGTTGTGGGTGTGCTGCCAGGCACGTGCGGGGGTGACGAAGTCCGATTCCCAGGTGGTGGAGTGGATGTCCGGGTCCCGCATCCAGTCCCACTGGCCGTGCAGGATGTTGTGGCCCAGCTCCATGTTTTCCAGGATCTTGGCGAGGCTGAGCATGGTGGTGCCTGCGACCCAGGCCGTCTTATTCTTGCTGACCAGCAGCGCCGCGCGGCCGGAGATCTCCAGGCCGCGCTGGATCTTGATCATGCGGCGGATGTAGGCGGCGTCGGAGGCGCCGCGTTTGGCGAGGATTTCGTCGCGGACGGCGTCGAGTTCGCGGCCCAGCTCGGCGACCTGCTCGTCGGACAGGTGTGCCGCGGCGGGCGGCCGGAGCAGCGGGCTCCCCGTCTCGGCGAGCGCGCCGGGCCGCTTCTTCACGGCCGGAACGGTCCCGGCGGGGGTGGAGCCGGGGCTGGCGTCCGCGGTGAGATCGGGCTTGTCTGCAACTGTGGTCATCTGGTGGTTCTCCTCAGAGGTCGAGGTTAACGGGCCCGGCGGCTGCCGAGACACAGGTTTGGATTAGTTGGCCGGGTTCGCCGTGCACTTCGCCGGTCCGCAGGTCGCGGATCTGGCCGGCGCGCAGCGGGATGAGGCAGCTGTGGCAGATACCCATCCGGCAACCGCTGGGCATCAGCACCCCGGCGTCTTCGCCGACGTCGAGCAGGGGCGTATCGCCGTCGGCTTCGACTTCGCGGTCGGAGGCTTCGAAGGTGACCAGTCCGCCGGCCTGTCCCTCACCGCCGGCGAGGCTGGTGTTGAAGCGTTCGATGGTCAGGTTCGCGGCCGGGGCGTCGGGGTCTGCCGCCGCTTCCGCTTCCCACAGCGCCTCGGCGTCGTCGAGGAATGTCCCGGGGCCGCAGGCGTAGGCGGCGCGGCTGCGCCAGTCCGGGCAGAGCCGGTCCAGCGCATCGGCGGCGCCGAAGTCCAGCCGCCCGTGTTCCCCGCTGAACCAGTGGGTAACTTTGAAATTCGGGAATTGGTCGGCCAGTTCGGCCAGTTCTTCGAGGAAGATGGCGTCTGCGGCAGTCCGGGCCGTGTGGATGAGCACGACGTCGGCGTCCGGGCGGTGCGGCACCAGCGTGCGGATCATCGACATCACCGGGGTGATGCCGCTGCCGGCGGTGAGCATGAGCAGCGGTCGCGGATGTTCCGGCAGGACGAAGTCGCCCTGCGGGGGTGCGAGGAAGAGGACATCGCCGGGCTTGGTGGTGCGGACCAGGGTCCCGGAGACGGCACCCATGTCCGTGACGGTGATGGCGGGGTCCTCGCCGGCGGGCGCGCTGAGCGAGTAGGACCGCCAGTGGCGGACGCCGTCGAGTTCGACGCCGATGCGGGCCCACTGGCCGGCACGGTGTGCTTGCCAGCCTCGGCCGGGATGGAAGAAAATAGTGGCGGAATCGGCCGTTTCCGGGACCACCCGGGTGACCACGCCGCGCAACTGGCGGGCGGAAAACACGGGATTGAACAGCGACAGAATGTCTTCTGGAGCTAGCGGGGTGGTCAGTAGAGATGCGGCGCGCGCCAGCTTACGGAGCCGGATCATGTACCTAGCTTATGTCAGCCGGAGCCATAATTCTTCACCCAAGGCATACGATCGACGCTTAGAAACTATCTCCGCACAACAACTTTTGGATTCCCGCCATGGATGCTTCGCCCGCCGGCACCACCGGATACCCCGCCTACGACCCGCCGTGGCTGGCGCTGCCGAAGGAAGTCAGCGACATGCTGCGCCCCACGATGCCGGGCATCGTGGAGGCCATCATCGCGGCCGTGCCGCAGCTGGTTCCCGCCTATGCCCGGCCGATTGAGGGCCGCTTCGGGCGGGGCCTCCGGCGCGGTGTGGCGGCGGCGCTGGATCGTTTCCTGCAGCTTCCCGGGACCACGCTCCCGGCGCTTTCCGTGGAAAGCCGGCAGCTCGTGGCAGGCCTGGGCAGCGGTGAGTTCCGGCAGGGGCGGAGCATGGACGCGCTGCTGAGTGCCTACCGGATGGGGGCCCGCGTCACGTTCCGCGAAATGTCCAAGGTTTCTGTGGAACACCAGCTCGGCCAGAACGTGGTGGTGAACCTGGGCGAATCGATTCTGGCGTACATCGACGAGCTGTCCGCCGTCAGCGCCGAGGCCTACGCCTTTGAGCAGTCCGAACGCGCCGGGGCCGTGGACCGGCGCCGGACCGAACTGCTGGATCTGCTGCTGCTGGGGCAGGCGGACGAGGCGGCGCTGCGCCAGAGCGCGGCCATGGCTGACTGGTCGCTGCCGCAGCGCATGTCGGTGGTCACGCTGCCGGTGGAGCGGGCCGCCGGGCTGCGGTTGCGGCTGGGTCCGGGAACCCTGCTGATAGAACGCGAGACCGACGCCGTGGCGCTGGTCCCGGCGCGCAAGTCCAAGTCCGCGCGGAAGGAGCTGGATAAGGCGCTGCGGGGCCGCGGCGCGTCCGTGGGCCCGGCCGGCGGCTGGGAGAAGGTTCCCGAATCCCTGCGCCTGGCCGTGCTGGCTGCATCGGTCCTTCCGCTCCGGGACGGCCCGGCGGAGCCGCCCATCTGGGCGGACGAACACCTCGCAGCAGTGATTCTCGGCGCCGAGCCCTCCGCCATCACCGAGCTCGCCAACCGCCGCCTCGCACCGCTGGAGGGGCTACGCCCGGCACAGCGCGAGCGGCTCGCCGAAACCCTGCTCTCCTGGCTGCGCCACTGGGGCCAGCGCGCACCGGTGGCCGCGGAGCTGGGCATCCATCCGCAGACCGTCGGCTACCGGGCGGCCCAGCTGCGGGAATTGTTCGGGGACGCGCTCGAGGACCCGGACGCGCGGTTTGAACTGGAGCTCGCGCTGCACGCCGGCAGGCGTTAGCGTGCGATCCGGATACGGAGGCGTACAGCCACCTGACGACGGGGAAAGCAGATGAGAGCCACGACAGTCAGAGCCCGGACGGCCTGGTCCGGAGTCGCCGCGGCGAGCCTCATCCTACTCTGCCTGGGCCTAAGCCAGACCCTGTATCTGGGAGAGGTGGGCAACGCTTATGAGCGCGACCGGACCGGCAACGCGCTCATCCTGGCCGGGGCTGCGCTCGGCTTGGCGGCTGCTGGCTGGTCGCATTACCGCGGCGCTCCCCGCTGGGTCAGCACCCTGGTGGCCGCCCCGGCGGTCGCGGTCGCCGGGCTCAACCTGGTGGTCGGCGACAGCCTGCTGCCGCACGTCAGCGCCCTCGTTGCCGTGCCGCTGGGGTTGGCCGGGATCATCGGCGGCATAGTCGGGTCTAGTTCTCCGGCTGATCGCTCTCCGGCAGCGTTCTGAGCGTCAGTAAGTGCTCAGCGAGGGCAAGTTCCGGTTGACCGGGGTTTGCTTCCACGCATCCACGCAACTGTTCCCGGGCAGCGGCTCCGTCGGATCCTGAACCGGACAAAACCGCGTCGATGATGGCCTGGGCTTGTTGCCGGATTACCGGCACATCTGGGTCGGCGGCCTCACCTGGGGTGGTTGCCCAGTCGGGTTCACCCTCATCGCGGTCCGGGAGCGGTCTGGGGTTCGCCGGCACTTGTCCTCAATTCCTGTCTCAGTTGACCTGGGTACTTAGGGACGGTAGTCAACGCGGGGGTGGTGTTCAGGGCGCAGACGGGTGAGTGCCGTGGCACGACCCTACAACGGCCGGGCCCTATTGATCTACGGCAGAACGAAATTTCCTGCATGGGCAGCCGGGTGGTGAAACTGGCGGGAGGCCCCCGTTGACCGGACCAGGGCCCGCGCCTGGGCTTAGCTGGCGATCGCCGCACGGCTTTGCAGCCGCATTTCCAGGTCGTTCATGACGATTGCGGCCAGGTCTTCAAGCGTCCGGGTATCCTCCGCGGTGAACACCCGCGGCTCCCGGTCCAGGATGCAAAACGTGCCCAGGTTGAAGCCGTCCGGCGTGCGCAGCGGAACACCGGCATAGAACTGCAGCCCGAACTCCCCCGCCACCAGCGGATTCAAAAGCGTGCGAGCGTCCCTGGCGGCGTCCTCGACAATCCAGGGCCCGTCCTGCAGGATCGCCGAGGCGCAAAGCCCTGGGTCCCTGCCGATCTGGGTGACATCGGTGCCGTGGTGGGCCTTGAACCAGATCCGGTCGTGGTCAACGACGCTGACGATCGCGACCGGCACGGAAAACAGCCGGGCCGCGAGCGCCGCGATCCGGTCGAAGGCACCGTCTCCGGGCGTGTCCAGGATCCGGTAACGCTCGACGGCGCGCATCCGGCCGTCCTCGTCATTCATCGCGGCCGCCGTCGCGGCCACATGGTTCTGCCGGTGTCGCCCGGCGCCGTTGATGACTTCCTGTCGCAGGGCAAGGGAGACTTCACGGGCCTGCGGCCGGTTGGCCGGATCGCGGGAAAGCATGGAGGACAGCAGCGTCATCCACATCGGGGCCAGCTCCTCCGGAATCTTGGGGTCGTGGAGCAGTCGCGCGACGGCGGACTGGACCGGCGCGCCAGGGTAGGCCATCCTGCCGGTTAGCCCTTCGAGCAGCACGAGCCCCAGCGAGTAGACGTCGCTGGCCGGGCCGGCGGGTTCGCCGCCGGCCTGCTCGGGGCTCAGGTAGGCCGGGGTCCCGGAGGTGCCGTCGTCGTCCGCACGGTTGTGCCCCAGGAGGGCGGCGACGCCGAAGTCGGTCAGCTTCGCCCTGGGCCGGCGGTCGTCGTTGCTGTAGTCCACCAGGAGGATGTTCGCCGGCTTGATGTCCCGGTGCACGATGCCGTGGTGGTGGATGTAGGACAGGCCGTCCGCGAGGTCGTAGCCGATGTGGGCCATGTGCGCGGCGGAGAGCGGGCCCTGGATGGACCGATGGCGCAGGTCCTGTCCGCGCACAAGTTCCATCACGAGGTAGGTGAGCCGGGAGTCCGGGTTGCTCAGGTCGGCACCGGCGTCGAGCAGCGTCACCAGGGCGTGGTGGCTCATCCCGGCGAGAATCCGCACTTCTTGGCCCTGGCGGCGGGTGTGTTCGAGGTCGTCCGCGTCATTGCGGAAGAGCTTGACCGCCACCTCCCGCTGCAACAGTTCGTCGTGCGCGCGGTAGACAGTTGATTGGCTTCCCCTGCCAATGAGGGCTTCGATCCGGTACCGTCCGCTCAGCAGAAAGCCGGATTCCATAGTTGTTGTCAACGGGTTTTCTTGTTCCCTAAATACGGGTCCGCACATGGAATCGGACAGAGCAGTATCAAAAACAGAGCAGTCCTAAAGGCCGGCCAGATCGGCAGGCACCCGCAAATTTAGCAAGGTTACTTATGATAACGCGGAATGCGGATTCAGGAAGACCTTTGGCGGCAAAATTTCGGGCTCCCCCGGCGGAAGCCCGACGGGAGACCCGCAGCGAGCCCCGCGGGGGCTCCCCGCGGGTCGTGCGGCTACTTTGCCGGGTTGTGCGTGCCGATCGGCACCAGCGTCAGGTCCGGGTGGTTCTTCTCGATCCGGCGCAAGGCCCAGACGTCGTTGAACAAGGCCAGGTACTCGCCGTCTGAGCGGAGCAGCACCTCTGCGCCGGTCACGTTGGCCAGCACAGGCATGGCATCCGCCGTCGTAATCCGGGCCAGCGAGTAAGGTAGCCGCTCAAGCCGCATCGGGGCGCTGAAATCGTGCGCCATCCGGTCCTCTACCACCTCGAACTGCATTGGGCCGACGGCGGCCAGCACGGGGGCCTGGTCGCCGCGGATGTCGGAGCGGAGCACCTGGATGACACCCTCGTGTTCGAGTTGTTCGATGCCGCGGCGGAACTGCTTGAACCGGCTGGGGTCCTTGGAGCGGGCCACCTGGAAGTGTTCGGGCGCGAACAGGGGGATGGCAGGGAACTCCACCGGCTGCTCCAGGAACAGGCTGTCCCCGACGCGGAGCGAGGAGGCGTTCACGAGGCCCACGACGTCGCCCGGGAAGGCTTCGTCGATCACCTCGCGTTCGCGGCCGAACACCTGCTGGGCGTACTTCGTGGCGAAGGACTTCCCGGTCCGGCCCTGCGTGACCACCATGCCGCGTTCGAAAACGCCGGAACAGACCCGGATGAACGCCACATGGTCACGGTGGGCCTTGTTCATGCCGGCCTGGACCTTGAAGACGAACCCGGCGAACGGGGCGTCAACGGGCCGGGCGGCGCCGTCGACGTCGGGCCGCGGGGCGGCGGGCGGCGCGAAGTCCACGAGCGCGTCGAGGATTTCCTTCACGCCGAAGTTCAGCGCGGCGGAGCTGAACAGGATCGGCGTCGCCTTGCCGGCGTGGAAGGCGTCGACGTCGAACGCGAGGTTGGATTCGATCACCAGTCCGGCCTCGTCCACGGCGTTGGACCAGTCCACGCCCTGGCTCGCGGCGGCCTGCTCCGGCGTGAAGTACTCGGTGAGGGCGATGTTGGCACCCGCGTTGTTGCGCTTGAACTGGGCGAAGCGGTCATTGCGCAGGTCCCAGACGCCGCGGAAGTCACCGGAGATGCCCACCGCCCAGGTCAGGGGCATGGGCTGCAGGCCGGTGCGCTCGGTGATCTCATCCATCAGGGCCAGGGCGTCCAGGCCGGGCCGGTCCCACTTGTTGATCACGGTGATGATGGGCAGGTTCCGCTGCTTGCAGACCTCGAAGAGCTTCATGGTCTGGGTTTCAAGGCCCTTGGCGGCATCCACGAGCATCACGGCGCAGTCGACGGCGGCCAGGACGCGGTAGGTGTCCTCGGAGAAGTCCGCGTGGCCGGGGGTGTCCAGCAGGTTGATGACCGTGTCCCGGTAGGAGAACTGCAGCGCCGCGGAGCTGATCGAGATGCCGCGGTCCTTTTCCATCTGCATCCAGTCGGAGACGGTTTCCTTGCGGTTGGCCTTGCCGCTGGACGCGCCGGCGGTGCCGATCACCTTGGCGTGGAGGGCGAGGGCCTCGGTGAGCGTGGACTTGCCGGCGTCGGGGTGGGAGATGACTGCGAAGGTCCGGCGCCGGGCAGCCTGCTGGTGAATCTTGTGGACTCGGGCGGGGCTGTGGACTTCTTGAGACACGGTGCTACTTTCGCTGCGGCTTTGGACGGGTCACGGCGCGGAGAGCCCGCGGTACACCCAAGGCTCCAAGTTTATCGCAGGCGGCGGCGCGGCCGGGTAGTCGGTAGCGCAGCGCCTCAAAGTGCCGTTTGAGCAGGGCCGGGGATATCAGTTTGCCGGGCGCCGGACCGCACCCCGGAATGGGCCACTTTGGCCCCTGTCCGTGCGGAAACCGGCCCCCGGTGCCCCTATGATGGTGCTTACGGGAAACCGGGCACTTTGTTCTTGCCGGCCAACGATGAAAACCGGCGTACTTGCGGGCAGCGGCCCGCACCTTTGAAGGGAAGATCCATGGCTCGGAGCCCGGAAGATGCACTTAAGGCGACTCTGGCCAGGGTGGCACCGGGGACAGCCCTCCGGGACGGACTGGAGCGCATCCTCCGCGGACGGACCGGCGCCCTGATCGTGCTGGGCATCGACCGGACCATTGAATCCATCTGTTCGGGCGGCTTCGAAATCGGGATCGACTTCTCCCCCACCCGCCTGCGGGAACTGGCCAAGATGGACGGCGCGATTGTCTGCGACAAGGACGCCAGCAACATCCTGCGCGCCGGCGTCCAGCTGGTGCCCGATTCCAGCATTGACACCCAGGAGACGGGCACCCGGCACCGGACCGCGGAACGCGTCGCCATCCAGACCGGCGTCCCGGTCATCTCCGTGAGCCAGTCGATGCAGATCATCGCGCTCTACGTGAACGGCCTGCGCCACACCCTGGAAGGCTCCGAGAAGGTCCTGGCCCGCGCCAACCAGGCCCTCGCCACCCTGGAACGCTACCGTTCGCGCCTGGACCAGGTGACCAGTTCGCTGTCGGCCCTGGAGATCGAGGCCATGGTGACCGTCCGGGATGTGGCCGTGACCCTGCAGCGCCAGGAGATGGTGCGGCGCATCTCGGAGGAAATCTCCCAGTACGTGCTGGAACTCGGCGAGGACGGCCGCCTGCTCTCGCTCCAGCTGGACGAACTGACGGTGGGCCGCGGACCGGGCAGCGACGTGATCATCCGTGACTACTCCGGACCGGGCGCCTCGGCCGACGACATCGACAAGGCCGTCAAAGCCCTCGTGAACCTGGGGCCGACCGAACTCATCGACCTGGGTAAAATCGCCGGGATCGTCGGCTTCGCCGGCGGCGAGGCGAACCTCGACGCCGTCGTGCAGCCCCGCGGCTACCGCCTGCTCTCCGGCCTCAAGGCGGTGCCCAAGGCCGTTGCCGACCGCCTGGTGGACCACTTCGGCGGGCTGCAGTTCCTGATGGCGGCCACCATCGATGACCTGATGACGGTGGACGGCATCGGCGACCAGCGCGCCCGGACCGTCCGCGAAGGCCTGAGCCGGATGGCCGAGGCGAGCCTGCTGGACCGGTTCCTCTAAGGAGCCTCCGGGAAGCCCCGTCCGCTGCTCCGCAGCTGCCCTTGTTGGCCCGTGGCTGAGGGGCACCTGTGGAGCAGTCGGCGGGGTCAGCCGAGCTGGGTCAGCCGAGCTGGGTCAGCCGAGCTGGAACACGGCCTTGGGGCTGGTCTTACTTCCGAGCCGGGCGGTAAAGACGTAGGTTCCCACGGCAGGCTTGGCGGCGACCGGGGCGCACCCCTGCACAGTGCGGTTGCGGCCCCAGGGGAAGTTCGCCGTCTCGCTCTGGCCGGGCGGAATCGTCTTCACAAGGTCGCTGCTCTCCGCCTGGCAGTCCTTGGACGAGAAGATCCGGTCGGTGCCGCTCGTGACCATGTACTCCATCTGCGACGTCCCGATGTTGACTTCGCAGGGCACCCGGTTGCCGTTGGTGACCTTGAGGGTCAGCAGCGGATTCTCGCCCGGGGCGTAGGCGGCCTTGTCCGTGGCCGCCGCGACCGTCAGGAGCTTCTCGTCGCAGCCCGTGCTCGGGCTCGGCGAGTCTGTTGCCGTCGCCGTCGGGCTGGCGGACTGGCTGGGGGCCGGGGTGCTGCCCGGCAGTTCCTGCTGGGGGGAGTCGCCGGCCGTGGCAGCCGGGGATGCGCCGTTGATGGCGTTGGAGATTGCCGCGAACCCGCCCACGGCCAGGGCGAGCACCAGCAGCAGGATGGCCCCGGCGAAGAGCCGGCGGCGGCGATAGATGGGACTGACGGGTTTCCGGGCCGCGCCTCCCCTGGTCTTCGCCTTGGCGGCCGGCCGAGGTGCCGAGCCGTGCGTTCCTGAGCTGCCTTGCCTGACCATCCTTCTAGGCTAGAGAATGCCGCGGGTTATGCGGCCCCACCACGCCGCTGGCCGGACTATGCTCCTGATCTCTATTAGGCTGATTCGATCAAAGCCTTAGCCGATTCCCCCGCCCACCCGGCCGTTGCCGCCGCCCCACCCGCCCCGCCGGACGCTGCGGCCGTGCCGCTCGCCGAACTGCACGCTGCCCTGGCTGCCTGGTTCGATGAAGCCGCCCGGGACCTCCCGTGGCGCGCTGCCGATCGCTCCGCCTGGGGCGTGCTGGTCAGCGAAATCATGCTGCAGCAGACCCCCGTGGTCCGGGTGCTGCCGGTGTGGGAGGAATGGCTGCGACGCTGGCCCGCCCCGGCCGACCTGGCCCGGGAACCAGCCGGCGAGGCGGTCCGGTCCTGGGGCAGGCTGGGCTATCCGCGCCGGGCGCTCCGGCTGCACGCCGCCGCCGTCGCGATCGTCCACCACCACGGCGGCCAGGTCCCCGGCAGCTACCCCGAACTGCTGGAGCTCCCCGGCGTCGGCAGCTACACCGCGGCCGCCGTCGCCGCCTTCGCCTTCGGCCGCAGGGAGACGGTGGTGGACACCAACATCCGCCGGGTCCATGCCCGGCTCTTCACCGGCGCAGCGCTGCCGGCGCCTGCCCTGACGGCAGGCGAGATGAGGTTGGCGGCGCAGCTGCTGCCCGACGACGGCGCAGCCTCCGTGCGTTGGAACGCCGCCGTGATGGAGCTGGGGGCACTGGTCTGCACGGCCCGGACCCCCAAGTGCGGCGGCTGTCCGGTCCGGGGCGCCTGCGCGTGGCTCGCCGCCGGCGAACCGCCACCCACCTACACGCCCAAGGGGCAGGCCTGGCACGGGACGGACCGGCAGGTGCGCGGAGCCGTGATGGCAGTCCTGCGCGTGGCCGAGTCGCCGGTGGCCCGCGAACTCTTGGAGCGCGCGCCGGCAGACCTGGGCTTCGAGGCCGCGGGGATCGGCGTCCCGCTCGCGGCGCTGCACCGGTTGAACTCGGCGCCGGAGCAGCTGGAACGCGCCGTCGCCGGGCTACTCAGCGACGGCCTGGCCGAACTGCACCCGGCCGGGCTGCGGCTTCCGGGCTAAGCTTCGCTTAGGGCCTAGGCCTCCCCGAAGCCGGCCTTGATCAGCCCGCCCAGGTAGCCCAGCGCCTTGTCCGCGTCCGGCCCGCTGGCCTCGACGTGAAGCACAGTCCCCTTGCCGGCGCCAAGCATCATCAGCTCCGTCATGGAGGCCCCGTCGACCCCGTTGATGGTCACGTCCGCCTCCATTCCGGCCAGGCCGCCGGCAATCTTCGCGGCCGGCCGGGCATGCATGCCGGCCTGGTTGATGAGTTCGAAGTCGCCCTGCGCATCGGGCGGCTGCCGGTGCTCGTGCCCGGTCCCCTGCGGGTGGGCCGGCGGCCGGTAGACGGCTTCGGCCGCCTCCTTCACGGTCCCGGCGTCGGCCCCCGCTTGCGCGGAGACGGCGGCCGCGACGAGTCCTTCAATCAGGGGGGCGTCAGCCAGGTGGATGGACTCCGGGTCGGCGGCGAATTCCACTGCGGATTCAGCGGTCATCACGGCGGAGCCAAGATCGGTCAGCACCACGACGCCGTCTTCCCCGGCCGCCCTTTCGAGCGCGGCCATCACCTTTTCCAGGCTGGTTCCGATCCTGCCGTCGTCGGTGCCGCCGGCGGCGACGATCACGACGTCGGGCGCCATTTGCGCGGCGAGTTCGACGGCGCCGTCGGCGATCTTTTCGCTGTGCGAGACGACGACGAGCCCGACTGTCATTCGGCGGCTGCCACGGCGGCGCGCAGGATCAGGGCGCTGGAAACCGCGCCCGGGTCGCGGTGGCCGATGCTGCGCTCCCCCAGGTAGCTGGCGCGGCCTTTGCGGGCGAGCATCGGGTCGGTGGACACGGCCCCGGCCTCGGCGGCCTCGGCAGCGGCGGCTAGAACCTTTCGGACGTCGCCGTCGCCGGCCGCGGCGGCGGACGCATCGACCGCGGGGGTCCAGGCATCAACCATTGTCTTGTCCCCGGATTCGGCCTTGCC
Source organism: Arthrobacter sp. (assembly GCA_026393275.1). Lineage (GTDB taxonomy): Bacteria > Actinomycetota > Actinomycetes > Actinomycetales > Micrococcaceae > Arthrobacter. The sequence goes on along the minus strand of JAPLAM010000045.1, from coordinate 67,099 downwards.
GCGGGCCACGATGCCGTCGCGGGCTGCCTGCAGGGCCGCGGCCAGCGTGGCCGCGTCGATGTCGGCGGCCTCCCCGAGCGTCGTGGCGGCGCGCAGGAAGGCTGTTCCGTACAGCGGTCCGGCGGCCCCGCCCACCTTCGACATCAGGGTCATGGCGGTGAGCTTAAGGGCTGCGCCTGCCGTTTCCGGCGGGGTTTCGGAGAGCTTGTCCATCACGGCCTTGAAGCCGCGGTCCATGTTCTCGCCGTGATCGGAGTCGCCGATCGGCCGGTCCAGGTCGATGAGCTCCACCCGGTGCTCGGCCATGGCCTCCGCCGACAGCGTCAGCCAGCGCACCGCCCAGTCGACGTCCAGCCCCACGTTCAGACGCCCCAGCGGAGGGCCGGCGTGTGGACGGGCGCGTCCCAGAGCCCGGTCATTTCATCGTCGAGGCGCAGGACGGTGATGGAGCAGCCCTGCATCTCGAGGGAGGTGATGTAGTTGCCCACCAGCGAGCGAGCCACGGTGACGCCCTGGTCAGCGAGCCGCTGTGCGGCCCGGCGGTACACGATGTACAGCTCGCTCTGCGGCGTGCCGCCCATGCCGTTGACGAACAGCAGGACCTTGTCCCCCGAGGCGAGCCCGAGGTCGCTGACGACGGGGTCCAGCAGGCGGTCCGTGATGCCATCCGCCGGCTCCATCGGGATTTTGTGCCTGCCGGGCTCGCCGTGGATGCCGATGCCGATCTCAATCTCATTGTCCTCGAGCTCAAAGCTCGGGACCCCGGCGTGCGGGACGGTGCAGGCGCTCAGGGCCACGCCCATGCTGCGCACGTTCTTGTTGACGCGGTCGCCGATGGCCGCGACGGCGTCGAGGCTGTCCCCGCGCTCGGCCGCCGCACCGGCGATCTTCTCGACCAGGACGGTTCCGCCCACGCCGCGGCGCCCTGCCGTGTAGAGCGAGTCCTGGACGGCGACGTCGTCGTTGACGAGCACCGTGCGGACCTCCACCCCCTCGGCCTGTGCCAGTTCGGCGGCGGTCTCGAAGTTCAGCACGTCGCCGGTGTAGTTTTTCACGATATGTACGACGCCGGCCCCGGAGTTCACCGCGAGCGTCGCGGGCAGGATCTGGTCAGGGGTGGGCGAGGTGAACACCGCGCCGGGCACGGCGGCGTCGAGCATGCCCATGCCGACGTAGCCGCCGTGCAGGGGCTCGTGGCCGCTGCCGCCGCCGGAGACGAGGCCCACCTTGCCTGCCACCGGGGCGTCCTTGCGGACGATGAATTTGGGGTCCGGGTGGACGGTCACAAGGTCGGCATGTGCCAGCCCGAACCCCTCCACTGACTCGTCGACCACGGCTCTGGGATCGTTAATGAGTTTCTTCATGGCGATGCTCCCTGGATGGTGTCCTGGCTGCTTGCTATGACCCTACTACCGGGGCCCGGCCAGCGGTAGGCTCCGGTCTACAGCCCCCGGATCATCCGGGTGTTGCCCAATGTGTTGGGCTTGACCCGCGCCAGGTCCAGGAATTCCGCGACGCCTTCATCGTGCGAGCGGAGGAGCTCGGAGTACACCACCGGGTCCACCGCCGTCTGGTCAGCCATCACCTCGAAGCCATGCTTACGGAAGAAGTCCACCTCGAAGGTCAAGCAAAACACGCGGGAGACGCCCAGCGCCGTCGCCTCCTCCAGCAGCCGCTCCACCAGCAGGTGCCCCACGCCCTTGCCGCGCCAGGCATCCACGGTGGCAAGCGTGCGCACCTCGGCCAGGTCCTCCCACATCACGTGCAGCGCCCCGCAGCCGACCACCTCGCCGTCGTCGGTCTCGGCGATCCGGAACTCCTGGAGGCTTTCGTAGTACGCCACCGTTTCCTTGGCCATCAGGATCCGCTGCTCGGCCAGGGGTGCTACCAGGGCCTTGATGTCGGCGACGTCGCCGGTGCGGGCAGGGCGGATGCGGATCGTCTCAGTCACAGCCCAATCCTACGGCGCGGGCCAGTTGCGCCCCGGACCGGGACCCAACTGACTGGCACTTGTTGTCGCTTTGAGCGCTCAAAGCGACAACTAATGCGAGCTAGTTGGGAGGGACGTGAGGCTGGATCAGAGGCCGAGCTCGTCCGGCACGGGGAGATCCTTGTCCAGCAGGTTCCTGGCGAGGAAGTGCTCGACGACGCCGTACCAGACCTTGGCGTGCTGCGGCTGCAGGATCCAGTGATTCTCGTCCGGGAAGTAGAGGAAGCGGTGGTCCGTCTCGCCGTTCTCGTCGGCGCCCAACTGCGACTTCGAGAGCAGCTCGTACCAGAGCCGCAGCCCCTCGCCAATCGGCACCCGGTAGTCCTTGTCGCCATGGATTACCAGCATGGGCGTGCGGATGTTCTCCACGTGCAGGTGCGGGGAGTTCTCCGCGGCCATCTCGGCCGTCATTTCCTTGAGCCAGTACTGCGCGGAGTCCGTGGTCGGGCCGAACTGGTCCAGGGCCCACAGGCTTGCATGCGTGACAATCGCCTTGAACCTGTCCGTGTGGCCCGCCACCCAGTTGGCCATGTAGCCGCCGAAGGAACCGCCCATCGCCGCGGTGCGCGTCTCGTCGATGTCCGGCCGGCGGACGACGACGTCGGTGATCGCCATCAGGTCCCGGAAGGGGGCGTTGCCCCACTCGCCCCAGCCGCGCTGGATGTGGTCCTGGCCGTAACCGGTGGACAGGGCCGGGTCCGGAAGCAGCACCGCGTAGCCCCTGGCCACGAGCAGCCACGGGTTCCAGCGCCAGGTCCAAGCATTCCAGGAGCCCAGCGGGCCGCCGTGGATCCAGAGCAGCAGCGGGGCCGGGTTGCCGGCCGAGGCGCCCTCCGGCAGGGCCACGTAGCCGGGAACCCGGTCGCCGCCGGCCGACGTCGTCTCCACCCGCTCGAGCACGCCGCGGTAGGCGGGCCGCTCGGCAGGCGCCGGCAGCCGGGTGACGCCGCCGCCGGACAGGTCGATCCGCACCGCCTCCGCAGGGAATTCGTAGGAGCTGCGGAGCGCATAGGCGCTGCGGCCGTCCGGGGCGACGGCGACATCGGTGTAGGCGGCGGAGTCGGCAGTCAGCCGGACCGGTACGGCCTCCGCGCCGGCCGTAGCGGGCACGCCGACCCGGAACACCGGCGACGCTCCGTCCTCGTCCGCCGTCACGAGCAGGGCCGATCCGTCCGGCAGCCAAGCGGCGGGCCGCGGCCAGCGGTCCCAGCCCGGCGCGAGCGGTGTCAGCCCGGCGTCGCCGTCGGCCGAGACCGCCAGCAGATGCAGCCCGATCCTCGGCGCCCGCTCGGGGGTCGTGTCGGACTCACTCAACACCACCAGGGTCCGGCCGTCGGGGCTGACCGGGCCGGGGAAGTAGCTCATCCCTTCGGTGTCCAGCAGGACCCGGCGGGTGCCGGTGGCGACGTCGACCGCCACCAGCAAGGTGCGGGAGTCGGCATTCGCCAGCGGCCGGGTGAAGCTGCTGTAGAGGGTCTTCCCGTCCGGGCTGACGACAGTGTCGGCCTCGCGGAGCCCGTTGCCGGCGTCGGGGGTCAGGTTGCGCAGCTTGACGGGAGAGACGGCGTCGACGGTCACCGGCTTGCCCGGCTCCGGCTCCGCGCCGGGCTCGACGGCGAACAGCCGCGGCTGCGCGGGGCCCAGGTCGGCATCCCAATAGCGCACCGGGTAGCCGCTGTGCAGGATCGCGGCCACCTTGTTGTCCTGGCGGGCCTTGCGGCGCTCCTCGTCGTTGTCCTCGTCCGTGGAGCCCGCGAGCACGGAGGCCGAAACGAACAGGGCGTCGGCGTCCCTCGCGGCCAGCAGGCCGCTGACACCACCGGCGCGGGAGAGCGCCACGCGGGCCTCGCCGCCGTCGGGCGGGAGCACCCAGAGCGCGTTGACCGGATCGGCGTCCGGGCTTTCGGGGTCCGGCCGTGCCGAAGTGAAGTACAGGCTGCCGTCCGCCGCGAACACGGCCCCCGCCTCGCCCTTGGCGCTGCGCGTGATCCGCCGGGCCCGCTTCTTCCCCTCGGGATCCAGTTCCCACAGCGCGGTGCGGTATTCGGTGCCCTTGTCGTTGAGCGTGGCCACGGTGGTGACCAGCCTTGTGCCGTCGGGGCTCAGCGAAAGGCCGCTCACGCGCGGGATCGCGAGGTAATGGTCCAGATCGTGGAACGGGGTGTCGGGGTGTTCGCTCAGGGTCTGCGTGTCGGTGGAAGCCATCCCCCGATTCAACACCCACAGTGGGCCGGATCACACCCCGTTCACTCAGAGTGAAACACTGCTTTCAGATCAATGCCCGGGCCGGAGTTGCAGGGGACTATCAGGGACCGTTGGCATGATGGATGCATGAACCCTGAAAACTCCCTGCCTCGACGCTCCCTTCTGCTCGGTGCCGGTGCCATGGGTTGCGGCGCCCTGGGCCTCTCGGCCTGCTCCGTCGCCCCGATCGCGGCACCGGCCTCCACGGCCGCGGCCGCACCCGCCGTCCCGGCCGGCACCGCGGTCAGGGTCGGCAAACTCACGGATGTGAAGGTGGGCGCTACGGCCACCGGGACGGTCAACGGCAAAGCAGTGGTGATCTTCCGGCCGGATGACAAGACGGTCCTGGCGTATGACGCCGCCTGCACGCACGCCGGCTGCCCGGTGGCTCCGGCCGGCGCGGACTTCACCTGCCCGTGCCACGGTTCCTCGTTCAAGGGATCCGACGGCAGCGTGCTCAACGGCCCGGCAAGGGCACCTCTGGGCAGGCTGACCGCGGCGGTTGACGGCGAATGGATCACGGTTACCGCCTGAGCCCGCCCGGGCCGCCGTCGCACGCCCGCACACGCCCGCACACGCCCGCACACGGCAAAGGCGCCGTCCGCTTCCTTGAGGGAAGCGGACGGCGCCTTTTTTGGCGTCCTACCGGCGGGCGTCTAGACGCTCGGCGCGATTTCCGGGATGCGCGGCTTGGCGTTGCCGGCGAAGGTGAACTTCGCGGTGTCGCCTTCGCCTTCCACATCCACCACCACGATGTCGCCGGCGTGGATTTCGCCGAAGAGGATCTTCTCGGAGAGCTGGTCCTCGATCTCGCGCTGGATGGTGCGGCGCAGCGGCCGGGCACCCATGGCGGGGTCGTAGCCACGGGTTGCGAGCAGGATCTTGGCCGCGGGCGTGAGCTCGATGCCCATGTCCTTGTCCTTGAGGCGCTTCTCCAGCCGGCCAACGAACATGTCCACGATCTCGATGATCTCGTCCTGGGTCAGCTGCGGGAACACCACCACGTCGTCAACACGGTTCAGGAACTCGGGGCGGAAGTGCTGCTTGAGCTCCTCCGTGACCCGGGCGCGCATCCGGTTGTAGCCGGTCTGCGTGTCCGTGCCCGACTGGAAGCCCGTCGCGACGCTCTTGGAGATGTCCCGGGTACCGAGGTTGGTGGTCATGATGATCACGGTGTTCTTGAAGTCCACCACGCGGCCCTGAGAGTCGGTCAGGCGGCCGTCTTCGAGGATCTGCAGCAGCGAGTTGAACAGGTCCGCGTGGGCCTTCTCCACCTCATCGAACAGGACCACGGAGAACGGACGACGCCGGACCTTCTCGGTCAGCTGGCCGCCTTCCTCGTAGCCCACGTAGCCCGGAGGGGCACCGAAGAGCCGTGAAACGGTGTGCTTCTCCGAGTACTCGGACATGTCCAGCGTGATCAGCGCGTCTTCCTCGCCGAACAGGAACTCCGCGAGGGCCTTGGCCAGCTCGGTCTTGCCGACGCCGGTGGGGCCGGCGAAGATGAACGAGCCGCCCGGGCGCTTCGGGTCCTTCAGGCCGGCACGGGTGCGGCGGATCGCCTGGGACAGGGACTTGATGGCCTCGTTCTGGCCGACCACACGCTTGTGCAGTTCGTCTTCCATCTTCAGCAGGCGCGAGGACTCTTCCTCGGTCAGCTTGAAGACCGGGATGCCGGTGGAGTTCGCCAGCACCTCGGCGATGAGATCCTCATCCACCTCGGAGATGTCGTCCATGCCGCCGGTCTTCCACTGGCGTTCCTTCTCGGCGCGCTCGGCAATGAGCTTCTGCTCCTTGTCGCGGAGCGAGGCGGCGCCTTCGAAGTCCTGCGCGTCGATCGCGGATTCCTTCTCCAGCTTCATGGCCGAGATCTTCTCGTCCAGGACCTTGAGCTCCGGCGGGGCGGTCATGCGCCGGATGCGGAGCCGGGCGCCGGCTTCGTCGATCAGGTCGATCGCCTTGTCCGGCAGGAAGCGGTCCGAGATGTAGCGCTCGGGGAGGCTGGCAGCCGAGGCGGGGGCGCCGTCGGTGATGGTGACGCGGTGGTGCGCTTCGTAGCGGTCACGCAGGCCCTTGAGGATCTCGATCGCGTCGGCGACGGAGGGCTCCTTGACCTGGATCGGCTGGAACCGGCGCTCCAGGGCGGCGTCCTTCTCAATGTGCTTCCGGTACTCGTCCAGCGTGGTGGCACCGATGGTCTGCAGCTCGCCGCGGGCCAGCATGGGCTTCAGGATCGAGGCCGCGTCGATGGCGCCTTCGGCGGCACCGGCGCCCACCAGGGTGTGGATCTCGTCGATGAACAGGATGATGTCGCCGCGGGTGCGGATCTCCTTGAGGACCTTTTTCAGGCGCTCTTCGAAGTCACCGCGGTAGCGCGAGCCGGCCACGAGGGACCCGAGGTCCAGGGTGTACAGCTGCTTGTCCTTGATGGTCTCCGGCACGTCGCCGCGGACAATCGCCTGGGCCAGGCCCTCCACGACGGCGGTCTTGCCGACGCCGGGCTCACCGATGAGGACCGGGTTGTTCTTGGTGCGGCGGGAAAGGACCTGCATGACGCGTTCCATTTCCTGCTCGCGCCCGATCACGGGGTCCAGCTTGTTTTCCCGCGCGGCCTGGGTCAGGTTCCGGCCGAACTGGTCGAGGACGACCGAGCCGGCCGGGGTACCTTCGGCCTGGCCGGGGCCAACGCCCGCGCCGGAGGATTCCTTGCCCTGGTAGCCGGAGAGCAGCTGGATGACCTGCTGGCGGACACGGTTCAGGTCCGCTCCGAGCTTGACCAGCACCTGGGCGGCCACACCTTCACCCTCGCGGATGAGACCGAGCAGGATGTGCTCGGTGCCGATGTAGTTGTGGCCCAGCTGCAGGGCTTCGCGCAGCGAGAGCTCCAGCACCTTCTTGGCACGCGGCGTGAAGGGGATGTGGCCGGACGGGGCCTGCTGGCCCTGGCCGATAATCTCCTGCACCTGCTCGCGGACTCCGTCGAGCGAGATACTCAAGGACTCGAGGGCCTTGGCGGCAACACCTTCACCCTCGTGAATCAGACCCAAGAGGATGTGCTCGGTACCGATGTAATTGTGGTTCAGCATGCGTGCCTCTTCTTGGGCAAGCACAACTACGCGACGGGCACGGTCAGTAAATCGCTCAAACATTTCGCCACACTCCTAGCTACGACGTACTTTGATGCTACGTGGCGGAGTTCCAGATTTGTGGCTTGTTCGCCATGGGGGAAACCGGTGTGCCGGGCAAGCCCCCGGCGGGGTACCTGTCACGGTCCGCCCGGCGGCCAATCGGGGGCCGTTCGGCACTCGTTCGGCACTCCCCCGGCGGACGACGGCGGCGCCGGCGGCTGGCCTGCGCGGGCCCACGTCGGCACGGAGTGAGCTGGATGAACGGGCATTGGACCTGCCGGAATGCCACACGCCCGCCAGCTTCGGCGCGGACATGACAATGCCCCCGCCGTAGGGGCAGGGGCATTGTCCAACGACGTCCGAAATGTCCGTCTGGAGCGGCAAGGCCGCTCAGGCGGCTGAACTAGGAATTCGCCTTTTGGTAGGCTTCCTGGATTTCGGCCTGGATACGGCCGCGGCTGTTTACCGCATAGCCGTTGTCCCGGGCCCACTGACGGATCTGTGCCGAGTCCTGATTGCGCCCGGTCGAAACTTTAGTCCGGGTTGCCCGGCCGCTTGAAGTCTTGCGTGCGTGGCCCACGTACCGCTCGAGCGCCGAGCGGAGTTCCGACGCATTGCCGGATGACAGGTCAATTTCATAACTGACGCCGTCCAGGCCAAACCGAACAGTTTCGTCCGCGGATCCCCCATCCAGATCATCAACGAGGATGATTTTGACTTTCTGTGCCATAAAGGTTCTCTTTTCAAATGGATGAGAATTTAGAAAAGCAGGATGTATCTGTAGAAAGTATCCATCCTTTTACGGCCTTGAGTCAAAGCGTAAATCATGTTCCAAGACAATTCACAGGAAAGAATAGCTCCCGCTATTAGCGTTGTTCGGGGGAATGGCCGTTCTCCGGAACGGGATTCCGTTCCCGCCCGCGGGCTGCCGCTTCCGCCTGGGCGCGGGCTTCGGCCCGGCGCTCGGATTTGTCGGCATTGAAGATCGCTTTCATGGCGAACCAGAAGATGAGTCCGACCACGACGGACGGCAGCAGGACGGCGATGTAATCCATGTTCAGTGTCCTTCGGGCTTCAGCAATGGGAAGAGGATGGTTTCGCGAATACCGGCGCCGGTAAAGAGCATGACCAGCCGGTCGATGCCCAGGCCGATGCCGCCCATCGGCGGGGCCCCGTATTCAAGGGCGCGGAGGAAGTCTTCGTCAAGCTGCATGGCTTCGACGTCGCCCGCGGCCGAACGGCGGGACTGTTCGGTGAGGCGTTCGCGCTGGATGACCGGGTCGATCAGTTCGGAGAACGCGGTGCCGCGTTCCATTCCGCCGATGATCAGGTCCCACGCTTCGATCAGCCGGTTGTCCTCGCGGTGCTGGCGTGCCAGCGGCTGCGCGGAGGGCGGGTAGTCGTAGACAAAGGTGGGGTTGAGCAGCGTCGGTTCGACCAGTTCGCCGAAGAGCTCCACCACGAGTTTCTCGGCGTCCCAGCCGGCGTCGACCTTGACCTCGTGCTTGGCGGCGAGTGCCAGCAGCTCGGAGACCGGGGTTTCCGGGGTGATTTCCTGGCCCACGAAGTCGGAGAGGCCCGGGTAGACGGCCATCCAGGCCCAGTCGCCGTCGAGGTTGATGTCGCCGGCCTCGGTCTGCAGCACGCGGCCCACACCGACGGCGTCGGCGGCATCCAGGATGAGCTCCTTGATCCGGTCCGCCATGACGAACTGGTCCGCCCAGGCCTCGTAGCTCTCCAGGGTGGTGAATTCGGGGCTGTGCGTCGAATCGACGCCCTCGTTGCGGAAGACGCGGCCCATGTCGTAGACCCGGTCGATCCCGCCCACCACGGTGCGCTTGAGGTACAGCTCGGTGGCGATGCGCAGCGTCATCTTCTGGTCGAAGGCGTTCATGTGGGTCTCGAAGGGACGGGCCGTGGCGCCGCCGTGCACCAGCTGCAGCATCGGGGTTTCCACCTCGACATAGCCTTGGCGGTGCAGCGTTTCGCGGATGGAACGCGTGATCGCGGCCCGGGTGTAGACCATTTCGCGGGCCTCGTCGCGGACAATCAGGTCCACATAGCGCTGGCGGACCCTGGTCTCCTCGTTGAGCTCGGCATGCAGCACGGGCAGCGGCCGCAGCGCCTTGGAGGCCATGGCCCAGGATTCGGCCATCACGGAGAGTTCGCCGCGGCGGGAGGAGATGACCTCGCCCTTGATGAAGACGTGGTCGCCCAGGTCAACGAGGGACTTCCAGTCAGCGAGCGCTTCCTCACCGATGTTGGCGAGGCTGAGCATGACCTGCAGCCGGACGGCCTTGCCGTCGGGTCCGCCCTCCTGGAGGGTGGCGAAGCAGAGCTTGCCGGTGTTGCGGATGAAGACGATGCGGCCGGTCACGCCGACAATGTCGCCGGTGGTCTCGTCGGCCTCAAGGTGGGAGTACTTCTCGCGGATTTCGGTCAGCGAATGCGTGCGCTCGACCCCCACTGGGTACGCCTCGATGCCACGTTCGATCAGCTTGGCGCGCTTCTCCATCCGGACCAGCGTCTGCTCGCTGGCGTCGGAGTGCTCGGCTGCGGGGTTCGGGGCGGAGGTGTTTTGGGAAGTCACAATCCCCAAGTTTACCGGGCATTCGGGCGCCGCCGGTCCGGGAGGCGCGGGAATAGACCGGGAATAGACTCACAGCTATGGAGACGTGGACGATTCGGACCGACGACGGCGAGGGGCACCTTGAGCTGCACACCTTCCGGCCGGCGCCGGAAACACGGCCGGCCACCGCGGCGGGCGGCACCTCGGTCAGCGCACCGGGCGGCGCACCGGATGGAGTGTCCGCGGCGGGCGGCGTCGTCGTCGTGCATGGGACGTTGATCACGGACGCCCTGTACCGTTCCTTCGCCCGGACCCTGGGCCGGCTGCTGGGCCGCCCGGTGCACTGCTACAACCGCCGCGGCCGGGCCGGGTCCTCGCCGCAGCCCCCGGACTACTCGGCGGCGACGGAAGTGGCCGACCTGGCCGCCGTGCTGCGGCACACCGGCGCCACCGACGTGGTCGCGCACAGCTACGGCGGGTTCGTGGCGTTGCAGGCCACCCGCAGCGTGCCGATCCGCCGCCTGGTGACCTACGACGCCGCCGTGTCCCTCGCCGGGAACCTCAACGGCCGCTGGCGGCCCGAGCTGGAGCGCTCGGTGGCCGCCGGGGAACTGGACCATGCCTGGGCCCTGCTGGTCCAGGGCCTGGAAACCGCGGGCCCGGTGTCGAAGCTGCCGCTTGGCGCCCTGCGCATGCTCAGCATCCTCTCGGCCCGGACCACCCTCGGCGTGGAGATGCGGGAACTGCTGCCCACGGCCGTCGCCGAGATGCGGGCGGTGCTGGCCGCCGACGCCGAGCTCGCCGACTTTGCCGCCCTCACCACGCCCACACTGATGCTGACCGGCGGCTGGAGCCCGGGCTACTTCGCCGACACCGGGCGGCAGCTCGCCGCGGCGGTTCCGGCGATCGAGTTTGCCGTGGTGCCGGGCCAGCTGCACGAGGGACCGATCCGGCCCGGCAACCGGAGGCTGGCGCTGGTTGCAGCCAGGTTCCTGCTCGGCACCGGCGGCAGGCCGACGCGCCTCGGGGTCCGGCGGCGGCTGCGGCTGGGCCGCTGACGTCTGGCACTAGAATCGGGGGCGACCGATGTCGAAAGGACACCCTTGGCCAAGCTCTACTTCCGCTACGGCGCGATGAACTCCGGCAAGTCGACGGGCCTGCTGCAGGCCGCGTTCAATTATGAGGAGCGCGGCCAGAGGGTGCTGCTCGCCAAGCCGGACATCGACACCAAGGGCGACGCCGACGTCGTGTCCCGGCTGGGCATGACCCGCTCGGTGGACTTCCTGATTCCCGCCGGGGCCTCCGCCCGGGAGCTGTTCGCGGCGCACGCCCACGGCGACGACCCCGATGCCCTGCTGCAGCACGTGGACACGCCGCCCGTGGCCTGCCTGCTGGTGGACGAGGCCCAGTTCCTCGAGCCGGCGCAGGTGGACGACCTGTTCCGGATCGCCGTCCTGGACAACGTGCCCGTGCTCGCCTACGGCATCCGCTCCGATTTCCGCACCCGCGCCTTCCCCGGTTCGCTCCGGCTCCTCGAGATCGCGCACACCCTCGAGGAGCTCAAGACCATCTGCCGGTGCGGCCGCAAGGCCATCTTCAACACCCGCCGGATCGGCGAGCAGGTGGTGTTCGACGGCGAGCAGGTCGCCATCGACGGGCAGGACGCCTGGTACGAGTCGCTCTGCGGCTCCTGCTACCTCGAGGCCTCCGGCGGCAGGCTCGGCAGCTAACCCGCCTCCCGCTGTGCGGTTCCGGGCGCCTCGGATAGGCTCGGAGCATGACCCGCGAGAACATCAGAACCCCCGACGGCGGAACCCTTGAGCTTTTCAGCACGGGCGCGGAACTGGCAGCGGCGGGGTCCGGCGTCGTCGTCGTGGCCGCCTCGATGGTGACGGCCGCCGACTACACCCGCTTCGCGCAGAAGCTCAGCGCCGCCCTGGGCCGGCCGGTCCACACCTTCAACCGGCGCGGCCGCGGCTCGTCCTCCCCGCAGCCGGAGGACTACACGCTGGACGTCGATGTCCGCGACCTGGACGCCGTGATGAAGCACACCGCCAGTACCGACGTCTTCGGGCACAGCTTCGGCGGCGCGGTGGCGCTGCACGCCGCCCGCACCCTGCCGGTGGAACGGCTGGCCGTGTACGACCCGGCCGTATCGGTGAACCACAGCGTCACGGCGGACTGGACCCCCGAGTACGAACGCCTCACCGCGGCGGGCGACGACGACCGCGCCCTCGCCGTGCTGGTCCGCGGCCTCGAAACCGGCAGCGCGCTGTCCCGGATGCCGTTGTCCATGCTGACCCTGGCGAACAAGCTCACCGCCGGCACACCCGTGGGCAAGCAGCTGCGCGAGCTCATGCAGACCGGCGTCCGCGAAATCAAGGCGATCATCGCCGCCGACATGCCGGCCGAACCGTTCCTGGAGCTGCCGCTCGAGACGCTGATCATCGTGGGCGAAAAGAGCCCGGCGTACTTCGGCGTCGCCTGCGGCCAGATCCACGACGTGCTCTCCGGCTCCAGCTACCGGATCCTGCCGGGCATGGGCCACGACGGCGTCAACAAGGCCCCGGACAAGCTCATCTCCGAACTCAGCGAGTTCTTCGCCGGCTAACGCCCCAGCAACCGGCACCACGTCCGGGGGCACTTTGCCAGGGATTTCGACGCCGGCGGGATTGGTTAGCGGCGTGTCCGTGTCAATGTGCCCCCGGGCGGCCGGAGCGTAGGTCAGTGGCCGGCGGGGCCGGCCGCGCCGTCGGTCTTCCGCATCAGCATGGACAGCACGACGGCGGCGAGCGCTATCGCGGCCGCGGTAAGGAACGCCGCGTGCATGCCGGCGACGATTCCGGCGCCGGCCGAGACCACCGCGAAGATCGAAACCAGCAGCGCGGTCCCGGCCGCACCCGCGACCTGCTGAAGGGTGCTCATGATCGCCGATCCGTGGGAGTACAGGTGCGGCGGCAACGGGTTCAGCCCCGTGGTGAAGGCCGGCGTGAACAGCAGCGCCAGGCCCAGGCTCAGGGCCACGTGCAGGGCGATGATCCAGCCCACCGGCGTCTGGGCGTCCAGCCGGGACAACTGCCAGAGCGAAAGCACCATGAGGGACGATCCGGTCACGGTCAGCGGCAGCGGGCCGACCTTGTCGAAGAGCCGGCCGATGACCGGACCCAGCAGACCCATGGCGAGGCCGCCCGGCAGCAGGACGAGGCCGGTTTCCAGCGATTTGAGACCGCGGATTTCCTGCAGGTACAGGGGCAGCAGGATGACGGCGCCGAACAGGGCGATCATCGCGACCACGAGCAGCAGCACGGACACCGTGAACATCCGGAAGTTGAAGGCGCGCAGGTCCAGCAGCGGCGCGTCGGACTTCTGCAGCCTGAGCTGTCGCAGGACAAAGGCGAGCAGGGCCACGACGCCGACGGCGAGCGCCGCCAGCGCCGGGGTGGCGGGCCCTCCCCCGCCGCCGCCGATCTGGCTGAGTCCGTACACGACGCCGCCGAAGGCCGGGACCGTCAGGACGACGGAGAGCGCGTCGAGCCGGGTTTTCTCGTTTTCGCCGATATTCCGCAGGAACTTGGCGCCGATGCCGAAGGCCAGCAGTGCGATCGGGAGGACGAAAACGAACATGAACCGCCAGGTGAAGTTCTCCAGGATCAGCCCGGACACCGTCGGTCCCATTGCCGGGGCCACCGAGATCGCGATGCTCACGTTGCCCATCACGGCGCCGCGGCGGGAGACGGGGACCAGGGTGAGGATGGTGGTCATCAGCAGCGGCAGCATGATGGCGGTGCCGCCAGCCTGGACGATTCGGGCCAGCAGCAGGACTTCGAAACCCGGTGCGAGGGCCGCCAGCAGGGTGCCGCCGGAGAACAGCCCCATGGCCAGCATGAAGACGGCCCGGGTCGAGAGGCGCTGCAGGATGAAGCCGGTGGTGGGAATGACCACGGCCATGGTGAGCATGAAGCCGGTGGACAGCCACTGCACGGTGGGCGCATCGACCCGGAGATCCACCATCAGCCGCTGCAGGGCGACGTTCATGATGGTCTCGTTGAGGATCACCACGAAGGTGGCCACCAGCAGGGTCGCGATGATGGCGACCGACTCACGGGACAGCTTTTCCGGTGCGGCCGTGCCGGTGGCCGCCTTGGTCTGCGCAGGATCGCGGTGGGCGGTTGGCGAGATGTCTGTAGCCATGGTGCTCCCTCAGGGAGTTCGGGGTGAGTTCCGGCGCATCAGTGCTGCCTCAGTTTCCAACCTTCCGGCCCCGCGAGTAATTCCCGTTGCTCCGGCAATTCCGGCGAGAAAATAAAAGACGATCGGCGCTAGGAATCCAGCGGCACGTTGTCGATCAGCCGCACCGGGCCGACCTTGGCCGCGATCAGGACCAGGCCCTCGCCGCGGAACGGGGTCTCCCGGCAATTCTCCGCGAGCGGCTCCAGGGTGCGCGGATCGACCACCTCGAAATAGTCCAGCGCCACGAGGGGCTGGGATTCCACGAGGGCCCGGGCGGAGTCCAGGTCCAGGGGTTCGTGCGCGTTGGCGCGCTCCTCGACCAGCCGCAATGCCCGGGACAGCACCAGGGCGGCTTCGCGTTCCGCGGCGGAGAGGAAACGGTTGCGGCTGGAGAGCGCCAGCCCGTCCTCGGACCGCACGATCGGCACGGCGACGACCTCCACCGGGAAGTTCAGGTCCGCCACCATCCGCCGGACCAAGGTCAGCTGCTGGGCGTCCTTCTGGCCGAAATAGGCCCGGTAGGCTGCCTCCCCCGCGCTAGGAAGGCCGTAGTGCAGCAACTTCGCGACCACCGTCAGGGCGCCGTCGAAGTGCCCGGGCCGGGACGCGCCCTCCCACTTGTCCGCCAGCGCACCGGAGGTAATCCGCACCATGGGTTCGCCGCCGGGATACACCTCCTCCACCGGGGGCGCAAACACCAGGTCCACGCCTTGGGCGTCAAGCAGGGCCAGGTCCGCGTCCAGGGTCCGCGGGTAGCGCTCCAGGTCCACCGCCTCGCCGAACTGCAGCGGGTTGACGAAGATGCTCGCGACGACGACGTCGTTCTGTTCGACGGCGGTGCGCGCCAGCCGGGCGTGCCCCTCGTGCAGGGCGCCCATCGTGGGCACCAGCCCCTGCGAGGTGCCGCGTTTTTCGGTGAGCAGCCGCGCGCTTTCGGCGCGCAACTGGGCAGCAGTCGTCACGAGCTGGATTGCCATTTCAGGGTCCTTCCTCAGGAATCGGGCCATCAGTGCCGGGCGCCTCAAGCGCCCGGGTGATGCCGTCGATTTGTTCCGGGGTCAACAGCCCGCGGCTGCCCGCACGGCGGGCCGTTGCCCGGGCCATGGCCAGGTAAGCCTCCAGAATATCGCCGCCGGACCCGCCGTCGAGTTCCCGCAGGGCCTCGGAGTGCGCTGCGACGGTGCCGACGTCGCCGCGGGCCACGGGACCGGTCAGCGCCGACTCACCCGAGGCGAGGGCGTTTTCCAGGCTGGCACGCAAGAGGGGGCCCAGCATGGTTTCCGGAGAATCCACGCCCACTTCGCGCAGCAGTTCGGACGCCTGGGCCACGAGCGTGACCAGATGGTTCGAGCCGTGGGCCAGCGCCGCGTGGTACAGCGTGCGGTCACCCTCGGCGATCGCGACCGGCTCGGCCCCCATTTCCACCACGAGGGCCTGCGCGATCGGCAGCATGGCCGGATCGGCGGTCACGCCGAAGCTGCAGTCCGGCAGCCGGGTGAGGTCCAGGCTCATGCCGGTGAACGTCATGGCGGGGTGCAGCGCCAGCGGGATGGCCCCCGCGGCGCGGACCGGGTGCAGGATGCCGACGCCGAAACGCCCGGAGGTGTGGGCCACGAGCTGGCTGGGCTGCCACGCGCCGAGCTTCGCGAGGCCCTGCACGAGCGGGCCGAGGGCGTCGTCCGGGACCGCGAGCAGCACCAGTTCGGCGCGCTCCACGATCTCCTGCACCTCGAGGATGGGGACGCCGGGCAGCAGGATCTCGGCGCGTTCGCGGCTGGCGTCCGACACGGCGGCGACCCCGACGACGGCGTGTTCCGCGGCGCGCAGCGCCGCCCCCAGCACGGCCCCCACCTTGCCGGCTCCGATGATTCCGACGCCGAGGCGTCCTGGTTTAGGCATGCTGCGGACCTTCCGTTGGTGCGTGTTCGAGGTGCTGGGCACGGGCGAGCCAATGTTCACTTCGCTGCCGCTGCCGCGCCGTCCGGGCGCGGGCCGCCTGCGCGTCGAGCAGGGCGCGTCCTTCGTCCAGCCCGGCCTGGATCAGCCTGGGCGCCACCGGCCCGGCCGTGGTGTGCAGGACCAGGTCGACGACGGCGAAGCGCCGGGCCAGCGGGCCCTGCTGCAGCGACATCGACTGGGTGCGTTGGTGCGGTACCAGCACAAGGTGGCGCCACCAACGGCCGGAGCGGATCAGCAGGGCGGTGTCGGTCGCGGTAAAGCCGTTGCGGCGCCAGGTCAGCGGGGCGAGCAGGCGCGCCCGCCTCGGCGTGGTGACGAAGCCGCCGTCGTCCGGAGTTGTGGAACCGGCAGGGCCGCCGGACGCGCCCGCCCGGCCAGCGGAACCGGCGGCGGGAGCGAAACCGTTCAGCCCCGCGGTGTAGACGCGCACGGGGTCCGGGGTGCCGGGGTCGGGCAGCACCAGCGCGAGCATGCCGAGCACCTCCGGCAGCGTCCCGACGGGCAGCAGCGTGGTCCGGGAGGAGGCCTGGCCCTGGCTGCCCTCTGTTCCGTAGCCGGCCACGTTGACCTGGATCCGGTACCAGCCGAAGATCCGCCAAAGCGGCGGCTGGCTGACCCGCAGGGCCTGGATCCGTCCCGGCGGAAGGGTCTGGGCCTGGGTGTCCAGCAGGCCGTAGCGCAGCCGGATGCCGTCGGGGGATACGGCGGCGGTGAAGTTGTAGCCCTTGGTGAAGGATTTCCAGTACGCCGCGATCAGGCCCAGGCCGGCCGGGATCAGGTAGAAGTAGAAGCCGCGGTTCTCGGTGACGGCGGAGAGCAGCACGGAGGCCGCGGCGCCAAGGACGATGACGACGCTTTGCTCGCTCAGCACCAGCGACCCGGCCAGTCGCGACGGCGGCACGGTCAGCACCGCCTGTTCCGGCGCCTCCAGGGCCGCCGCCGCCGCCGGCTGTCCCGGCTGCCCCGGCTCACCTGGCTGCGCCGGCCCCGGCGCCCCGCCCGCGGCCTGGGCAAGGATGGTGGCGCGGAGCTCCTTAGCCTCTCCGATCCGGAGGTAGGCCAGGTGCACCGCGGCTTTGCCGGCGTCGGCGACGTCGAACCTGAGCTCCGCGAGCCCGAATATCCGCGCCAGCAACGGCTGGACGACGTCGATTGCCTGCACCCGGTCCAGCCTGGCCTGGCGCTGCTGCTTGAACAGGAAGCCCGTGTTGACGCGGACGTAGCCGTCCCCCACCTGGTAGCGGGTGAAGTACCAGGTCAGCACATAGCCCAGCACGATCATCAGCAGCACGGCACTGCCGCCGATCAGCACCCACGGTGCCCGTTCGGCGAACCGCTCGTCAAAGACCGGCTCGCCCCGGAGCAGGCGTTCGAAGGCGTCGCGGCCAAAGAAGAAGAACAGTGCGGCGAGCGCCACCCAGCCCCGGACGAAGGGCGACGCCGGATGCACGCGCCGCCAGCCGTCCCCGGTGGCGGTCACAGCCCGGCCAGTCGGGCCTCGCCGCGGGCGGAGAGCTGCTCCCGCAGCCGCGCCCCCTCCACGGCGGGCAGGCCCGGAATCTCCGCGCTGGTGCCGGCCGAGGCGGTGTGGAGCTTCACGGTGCACAGGCCCAGCCAGCGCTCCACCGGCCCGGCCCCGATGTCCACGTACTGCATCCGCCCGTACGGCACCACGAGGGTGCGTTGGAAGAAGATGCCGCGGCGGATCAGCAGGTCGTCCTCTCGTTCGGCGTAGCCGATGGACCGCACCTGGCGCGGGATGAGCACGAGCCGCCAGAGCGCCAACAGGAAGGCCGCGGCCGGCACGGCGACTGCGAACCAGAGCGGCGGCCAGGTCCACGCCCCGTTCAGCACCAGGATCAGCGGCAGGGCCAGGACGGCCACGGCCACCAGGTTGCCCAGCGCCCAGCCCACGAGCCGCACCGTGACGTACCGGGGTGAAACCCGCAGCCAGGCCACGCCCGGCGGGTCAATCGCCTCGGTACGCATATTCGCCTTCCGCCTCGGGTTTGCCACGTTTCCCTTGCAGGTCCGCGGACCCCTCGGCGTCGCCGTCCTCGGGCGGAATCCGGCAGAACCGCTCCACCAGCAGGCCCACCACAATCATGGCGAGGCCGCCGCCGGCCATGATCAGCGTCTGCCAGGTGATGGCCTGACCGCTGCGCACGTTCCAGAGCCGCAACTGGTCCAGAAAGATCCCGGCGTGCCAGCCCAGCAGCATGGCCCCGGTGTAGGCGCAGGCCTGGGCGAGGACCAGGGTCCACGCGGCCAGGATCGGGTTGAGCATTTTCTTCTTGTTGCCGTTGCGCCAGCGCAGCACGCGCAGCCCGAGAATCAGCGTGAGCACCACGATCACACCCATGGTGACCAGGCCGGTCAGCGGCAGCACCGGGGTCGCCAGGCCATAGCGGCCGGCCAGCAGCGTGGCGAACCAGCCCGCGGCGGCCAGCCCGACGACGATCACCAGCAGCAGGAGCGGGTTGGTCAGCTTCACGGCGCCTCCACCGCCCCCGCCACGCCGCTGAGGTCCTCGAAACCGTCAAAGGGTGCCAGGTCGGGGAAATCGGCGGCCCGGGCGGCCAGTTCGCCCACGCGTTCGCCGTTGAGCCGGGCCGCGGGTTCGATCAGGGACCACGGGTAGAGCACGAAGGCGCGCTCCGCGGCGCGCGGGTGCGGGAGAGTCAGATCGGGGTCGGAGCTGACCAGGTCGCCGTAGGTGATGATGTCCACGTCGAGGGTGCGCGGGCCCCAGCGGACCTCGCGGACCCGCAAGTGCTTGTGTTCGACCGCGTGGCAGTGCCGCAGCAGTTCCTCCGGCGACAGCGAGGTTTCCACCGCGATCACCATGTTCAGGAAATCCGGTTGGTCCGGAGGGCCCCCCACGGCCTTGGTCTGGACGATCGGCGAGATGGCCAGCAGCCGCACCTCCGGCGGGTCGACGAGGTCCGCGACGGCTGCGGAGAGTGTGTCGTTGCGGGCCCCGAGATTGCTGCCGAGCGCGATCACGGCGCGCGTGTAGGCCGCGGCGGGGCTCATGGCTGTTCCCGGTGCACGCTGACGGACACGTCGCCGAAGTCAACCTCGATCGGGGCCTGGGGTTTGTGCACGGTGATGTCGACCGCGGCCACCGGGAAGCGCCGCAGCACGTCGTCGGCGATCCGCACGGCAAGGGCCTCGATCAGGTTCAGCGGTGTGCCGGTGATCCAGCCGCGGATGCACTCCGCGACCTCGCCGTAGTGCGCGGTGTCCAGCACGTCGTCACTGGCGGCGGCGCGGGAAAAGTCGAGGTGCAGCACGGCATCGACGACGAACGGCTGGCCGTCCCGGCGTTCGAAGTCGAACACCCCGTGATGCCCGACGGCGTTGACGCCGCTCAGCGTGATCCGGTCCATGGGCGGCCGGTTCAGCTGTCGCCGGGCGCGGCGGACGCCGCGGCGGGGCGCGGAGCCGGGGCGATGCGGGCGGCGACCTTGACGGCGTCCAGGCTCGGGCCGACGTCGTGCACGCGGACCGCCCAGGCGCCGCGGTAGGCGCTGATGGCGGTCACGGCGGCGGTGGCCGCGTCCCGTTCCAGGGGCGTGGCGGCCTTGCCGGCCACCGTCAGGAGGCCGCCCAGGAACCGTTTCCGGGAGGCGGCGACCAGGACCTTGTGGCCGAGGGCCTGCAGCACGTCGATGTTCTGCAGCATTTCCCAGTTCTGCGCCTCGGTCTTCGCGAAGCCCAGGCCCGGATCCAGGATGATCTGGTCTTCCGTGGCGCCGGCAGCGTAGAGCCGGTCCCGGATGGCGGCGAGTTCGGCGGCGACGTCCTGTGCCACGTTCCGGTAGTCGGCCAGCGAGTCCATGGTGCTGGCGTCGCCGCGGCGGTGCGTGAGGATGTAGGGCGCCTTGCTCCGCGCCACCAGCTCGGCCATTTCCGGCTCGATCGTGAGGCCGGAGACGTCGTTGATGATCGTGGCGCCGGCGGCCAGCGCGGCCTCGGCGGTGGCGGCGTGCGTGGTGTCGATGCTGACCAGGGCGCCGGCCTTGACCAGCGCCTCGATCACCGGCAGGACCCGGCGCTGTTCCTCTTCGACGCTGACCTCCGCGGCGCCCGGGCGGGTGGATTCGCCGCCGACGTCGATGATGTCCGCACCGGCGTAGTACATCCGCAGGCCGGCGGCGACGGCGGTGTCCGCCGTCGCGTGCCTGCCGCCGTCGCTGAACGAATCAGGCGTGACGTTCAGGATCCCCATCACGAGCGTCCGGTCCGTGGGCAGGTCCTTGAAGCTCGCGGCCGGGCGCGGCTTGCGCAGCACGGGCAGCGGCGAGGTGGCAGGTCCTGTTCCGGGGGCTGCGGCGAGGGAGTCCATTGTGTGTTTTTCTTACCTTCCGAGGATGAGGCTCATGGCTTCGGCGCGGGTGGCCGGGTCATGCAGTTGCCCGCGGACCGCGCTGGTGACGGTCTTCGCGCCGGGTTTGCGGATGCCGCGCATGGACATGCAGAGGTGTTCGCATTCGACCACGACGATCGCGCCGCGCGGCTTGAGATGGGTGACGAGGGCCTCGACGATCTGGGTGGTCAGCCGTTCCTGCACCTGCGGGCGCCGGGCGAACATGTCCACCAGCCGCGCCAGCTTGCTCAGCCCCGTGACCTTGCCGTCGTGCGAGGGGATGTAGCCGACGTGGGCCACCCCGTGGAACGGCACCAGGTGGTGTTCGCAGGTCGAGTAGAACGGGATGTCCTTGACCAAGACCAGTTCCTCATGGTCCAGGTCAAAGGTGGTGCCGAGGATTTCCGCCGGGTCGTGGTGCAGTCCGGCGAACATCTCCGCGTAGGCCTTGGCCACCCGCTTGGGGGTGTCCAGCAGGCCGCTGCGGTCCGGGTCCTCGCCAATGGCGAGCAGGATCTCGCGCACCGCAGCCTGGATCCGCGGGCGGTCCACCGGGCTGGGCTTAGGGCCGTGCGCCCCCGCCGGCCCTTCCTCGGGGGAAGGGCCGGCGGTGGCGGGAACGTCGTCGTCGTCGAAGTAGGAAGTCACAGAAGGAAGCTTAGCCGGGAAGGCCGTCGTGCCCCGGATCCGTGACGCCGCCTTGGAAGGGCTCCTGGCCGGGCACACCCTGGGCGTGCGGCGGCCGGGCGTCGAGCGGTTCCTCGAGCCGGGCCTCCTTGGCTTCCTGCTGGGCTTCGCGCTCGGCCTTCTCGCGGCGAGACTCCACCGGGCCGACGGCCTGGATCGGCCGGCTCTCCTTGGAGAGCCAGATCTCGCGGAAATCGCGCTTCCGGATATCCGTGAAGACCTGGGCGATCTCGGCCTGGTTCAGGGTTTCGCGTTCCAGCAGCTCCAGGGCCAGCTGGTCCAGGACATCCCGGTTTTCGGTCAGGATCGCGTAGGCCTCGTCATGCGCGCCCTCGATCAGGCGGCGCACTTCCTCGTCCACGACGTAGGCGATCTGGTCCGAGTAGTTGCGCTCGTGGCCGGCGTCCCGGCCCAGGAAGGGCTCTCCGCCGCCCTGGCCGAGCCGCACGGCGCCGACTCGCTCGCTCATGCCGAACTCGGTGACCATCTTGCGGGCAATCCCGGTGGCCTTTTCGATGTCGTTGGAGGCGCCCGTGGAGGGGTCGTGGAAGACGAGTTCCTCGGCCACCCGGCCGCCCATGGCGTAGGCCATCTGGTCCAGCAGTTCGTTGCGGGTCACGGAGTACTTGTCGTTCTCCGGCACCACCATGGTGTAACCCAGGGCGCGGCCGCGGGGAAGGATGGTGATCTTCGTGACGGGGGCCGAATTCCGCAGCGCCGCCGCGACCAGGGCGTGGCCGCCCTCGTGGTACGCAGTGACCTTGCGCTCGTGTTCCTTCATGACCCGGCTGCGCTTCTGCGGGCCGGCCATCACGCGGTCGATCGCCTCGTCCAGCGCGCGGTCATCGATCAGGTTGGCGTTGGAGCGGGCCGTCAGCAGCGCCGCTTCGTTGAGCACGTTGGCCAGGTCCGCGCCGGTGTAGCCGGGGGTCTTCTTGGCGACGGCACGCAGGTCGACGCCGGGAGCCATCGGCTTGCCCTTGGCGTGGACCTTCAGGATCTGGTCGCGGCCGATCAGGTCCGGGGCCTCGACCGAAATCTGCCGGTCGAAGCGGCCCGGCCGCAGCAGTGCCGGGTCCAGCACGTCGGGCCGGTTGGTGGCCGCGATCAGGATGACGTTGGTCTTGACGTCGAAGCCGTCCATTTCAACCAGCAACTGGTTGAGGGTCTGCTCGCGTTCGTCGTTTCCGCCGCCGATGCCGGCACCGCGGTGGCGGCCGACGGCGTCGATCTCATCCACGAAGATGATGGCCGGGGCGTTCGCCTTGGCCTGCTCGAACAGGTCGCGGACCCGGGAGGCGCCGACGCCGACGAACATTTCCACGAAGTCGGAGCCGGAGATGGAGAAGAACGGCACGCCGGCCTCGCCGGCGACGGCGCGGGCCAGCAGCGTCTTGCCGGTGCCGGGAGGGCCGTACAGCAGCACGCCCTTGGGGATCTTGGCGCCAACGGCCTGGAATTTCGCCGGTTCCTGCAGGAATTCCTTGATTTCTTCGAGTTCCTCGACGGCCTCGTCGGCACCGGCGACGTCGCTGAAGGTCACCTGCGGCATGTCCTTATTGACCATCTTGGCCTTGGACTTGCCGAACTGCATGACCTTGGAGCCGCCGCCCTGCATCCGGGAGAGCAGGAACCAGAAGAGCACGCCCAGCAGCAGCACCGGGATCAGGAGGGAGAACAGTCCGGAGAACCAGTTGCTTTCGATCGGCTGGTCGGTGAAGCCGCTCGGCGGCTTCGAGTCGGTCACGGCCTTGACGATGTCCTGGGCGCGGGCGTTGACGAAGTAGAACTGGACGTTCTTGCCCTTGTCCTGGCCGTCGATCTGCACGCCGTCTTTCAGGACCAGGTCAACGCGGTTCTCGGCGTCGAAGATCTTGGCCTGCTCGACCTTGCCGCCGGCGGTCAGCAGCGCCAGGCCCTTGTCCGTGTCGATGCGGGTCGATCCGCCCGGGGCGAGGGTGGCAAAGGCCAGCAGGAGCATGCCGATAACAACGACAATCCAGATGCCGGGACCCTTGAGGAAACTCTTTGCTTTCATCTGATCGGGGGCTGGCCCCGTCCCTCCTGGTAGTGCTGCACGGCGACCGATCTGCGCGCGTGGTGGGTGCTGCGTCGGGTTCTAGCTATACACCGTCGCAGTGACTCACGCACGGTCAAGCATAAAAGTTCCCTGTGGGCGTAGCGGAGGGCTGTGCGGGGTGCGGAACAGACGCAGCGTCGAGCCGGAGGGAGGGCGCGATTCTACTCGTAGACGTGCGGCGCAAGGGTGCCGACGAAGTCGAGGTTGCGGTACTTCTCGGCGTAATCCAGGCCGTAGCCGACGACGAACTCGTTGGGGATGTCGTAGCCGACGTACTTGACGTCGATCTTGACCTTGGCGGCGGTGGGCTTGCGGAACGCGGTGCAGATCTCCACCGAGGCCGTGCCGCGGGACTCCAGGTTGGTCTTGAGCCAGGAGAGGGTGAGGCCGGAGTCGATGATGTCTTCGACGATCAGGACGTCCTTGCCCATCAGGTCGGTGTCGAGGTCCTTGAGGATGCGGACCACGCCGGAGGACTGGGTGCCGGAGCCGTAAGAGGAGACGGCCATCCAGTCCATCGAGACGTGGCTGTGCAGCGCGCGGGCGAGGTCGGCCATGACCATGACCGCACCCTTGAGCACGCCCACGATCAGCAGATCGCGGCCTTCGTAGTCCTTGTCGATCTCGGCTGCGAGCTCGGTGATCCGGGACTGGATCTGCTCCCTGGAGTAGAGAACGTGCTTAAGGTCTGCCTGGACGTCGTTTGAATCCACCAATGGCTCCTGTGTAGATGCGGGTGCGACTATTCTTGGGGCGGCTTTTGAGGCCGGAATACAAGCTTCCCACAGCGGGCGCCCTCGCGGGGCACGCCGGCGGGGGCGGCCTGCTCCGCCGCGAGCAGCTGGGCGAGCGAGAGCCGGTAGACGCTCACGCCCCCGGGCAGCTCCACCGGTCCCGCGGATCCCTGCCGGCGCAGCAGCGCTTCGGCGGCCAGCAGCCGCTGGTAACTGGGCTGTTGACCGCCGACGGCGGCGGCGGCCCTGGCGATCACCCGGAACCTCACGGCGGGTGCCAGTTCGCGCAGCGCGGCCTCGGGCAGGCTGAGGTCCGGGCCGGAGCGCTCCTGCAGGCGGGTAAAGGTGTCGTTCGCCACATCTTCGAGGTAGTCGGCGTCGAGCTGCAGGATGGCCGCCGTCCTGGCCAGCGATTCGGCGACCCCCGGGCCGAGCTTGTCCTCCAGCAGGGGCAGCACCTCCACCCGGGTCCGGGACCGGGCAAACGACGGGTCAGCGTTGCTCGGATCGTGCCACGGCTCTAGCCCCTCGACGGCGCAGATCTCCAGGGTCTCGGCCCGGCGCAGGCCCAGGAAGGGCCGCAGCAGGTGGCCGCGGACGGGGCGCATCCCGGCCAGCGAGCGGGTTCCGGAGCCGCGGGCCAGCCCCAGCAGGACCTGCTCGGCCTGGTCGTCCAGGGTGTGGCCGAGCAGGACGGCCGCGGACCCGGTGTCCTCGGCGGCGGATTCGAGTGCGGCGTGCCGGGCGTCCCGGGCGGCGGCTTCGGGGCCCATCCCGGTGGGGGCGACGTCGACCGTCCGGACCTGGACAGGGCTGAGCCCCAGTTCCCGCAACGCGGTGGCAGCCGCGGCGGCCACTGCGGCGGAGCCGGGCTGCAGCTGGTGATCCACCACGACGGCGCCGACGGAGACCGGGTGGCCGTCCACGTGGCCGCGGCGGGCGAAGTAGGCGGCGACGGCCGCGAGCGCGAGCGAGTCCGGACCTCCGCTGCAGGCCACCAGGACCCGTCCGGGGTAGCCGGCGTCGGCGAGGGCGTCCTGCAACATTTTCCGCGCCTTGCCGACTACCGGCGCCAGCCGGCCGGGCCGACGTCGTCCGCCGGAAGCCGCGGGAAGGTCCGGGTGCGTGGTGGCCGGCACGTGGACTAGAGCCCCATCCGTTCGAGCCACAGCTTCGCGTCGTGGATTTCCGGTTCGGTGGGCAGGTGCTCGGCGGACTCCCATACCCGGTTGAAGCCTGCCATCCCGGCGGCGTCGACCACTTCGCGGACGAATTTCGAGCCGTCGCTGTACTGCCGCATCTTCGCGTCCAGGCCAAGCAGGCTGCGAATGAACTTCTCGATGGCGCCGCGGTCCTTGCCGCGGGCGTTGAAGCGCTGCCGGATGGTCTTGACGGAGGGGACGATGCTGGCGTCCACGGCGTCCATGACCACGTTGGCGTGGCCTTCCAGCAGGCTCATGACGGCCGTGAGGTGGGAGATCGCCGCGCGTTCCGCGGGATCCTGCAGCAGGTCCAGGATCGCCCCGCGGCCGGGCGCGGACCCGGGCGCGGACCGGTCCTTGAGGGATTTCGCGGCCGCTGCGGCGCGTTCCATGATCGAGTCGACGTTGCCGAGCAGGTGTTCGCTGAGGTCCTCGATTTGTTCCAGCATGTGGTGGCGCAGCCAGGGGGCCGCGGCGAACTGCACGCGGTGGGTCTGTTCGTGCAGGCACACCCAGAGCCGGAAATCCTCGGGCGCGACGTTCAGCTCGCGTTCCACCGAGATGATGTTCGGCGCCACCAGCAGCAGCCGGCCGGCGGCAGGGGCCGTGGAGTTCTCGGCCAGGGCGGAGAACGGGTCGTACTGGCCCAGGACCTTGCTGGAGAGGAACGCCAGAATCGCGCCGAGCTGGCTGCCCGTGATCGCGCCGCCGACAGTGGCGGCGCCCGGGCCCACGGGCCCGCGGCGGCCTTCGAGCACTTTCTCGATGGCCGGCTGCAGCATCACCGCGAAGCTCTGCGTGTTCGCCTTGGCCCACGAGGCCCGGTCCACCACCAGCACCGAGGAATCCCGGAGGTCGCGCGCGGCCTCAAGCCCGGTGATGTCGTGGACGTGCGGCACGGAAACGTCCGCCACGAGGCGCAGGTTTTCGACGGCGGCGCCGATCTCCGAGGAGCCCAGCGACGGGCCCGCCGGGGTGAGGCGCGCGGCCGTGGACGCCGCGAGCTCCCAATTGATGAGGGCCTGGGCTGAGATCTCGCGCGAAGTGGACTCCATGGCTCCCATCAGATCACAGCTGACTGTGGATGCGCCTTAAATTCGTCGGGCGGCGAACGGCGGGCGGACGGCGAACGGGCAGCCGCGAACGGGCAGCCGATGCCGCCGTTTAGACGGTTCTCTGCGGGTCAGGCGTGTCGAAACGTCGTGTGCGCGGGGAACTGTCGAAACGGCGCAGTCTCAGCGGCACCCGCAGGCGGCCAGGACCGAGGCCGTCCGGTCCAGCGCCGTCCTGTTGCCGGCCGCGCCGGGGGTCAGGCCGTTGCCGATGAAGGAGAAGACCAGCAGCCGGCCGTCGGCGTCCACCACGTAGCCGCTGAGGGCGATCACGGTGTTCAGCGTTCCGGTCTTGGCGCGGACCAGGCCGGCGCCCCGGGCGGTGCTGGTATCCGTGTACCGGCTGCCCAGCGTCCCGGTCAGGCCGGCCACCGGGAAGCCGGCCAGCGCGGACCGGAGGCGGAGGTCCGGGCCGCTGGTTATCGCGCGGACCAAAGCGGAGAGCTGCCGCGCGGAGACCTGGTTGTCCAACGTCAGCCCGGCCACGTCGGCCGCCCGGAGCGTGGCCGCGGGGATCCCCAGCTCCTGGATTTGCTGCAGCACGGCGGCGACGGCGCCGTCGCCGCTGGCGGGTTTGCCGCTTGCTGCCGCCACCATCCGGCCCATGACCTCGGTGAGGTAGTTGTCCGAGGTGCGCATCAGCAGGTCCACCTGCTGGCTGACGGTGGCGGATTCGACCTCAGCGAGGACCTTGCCCGCCGATCCGCCGTCGTCCGGGGCCTTTTGCGGGGCTTTCTGCGTTGCCGTCGCCCGGACGACGCCGGGGACCACGGTGAGTCCCGCGGCCGCACCGGCCGCGGTGAGCCGGTCCGCGAACGCCTCGGCGGCGGACATGGCCGCGTCCTGCGGGCGGGGTCCGGTGGTGGTGCCCGGTGCGAAGCGGGCCGAGTTCAGGGCGAGCGGAAAGATCGGGGCGATTTCGCCGGCGGCCACGTCGTCCGGGCTCCAGGTGGGGCTGAGGGCCGGCCCGCTGAAGAGGGAATCATCCAGGAGCACCGAGATCGGGCCGGACACGCCGCCCTGCTGCAGCGCGCGGACGGTCGACTGCGCAAGGGTGCCGAGCCCCGCACGCCCCAGCACCGCGTCCGGCGCGGAGTCGCCGGCGCCCAGCAGCACGTCGCCGCCACCGGTCAGGATGACAGTGCCGGGCGCGGCGCCGGCGACAACCCTGGTGCTGAAGCGCCGGTCGGGGCCGAGTGTGCGCAACGCGGCGGCGGCGGTCAGGAGCTTGATGTTCGAGGCGGGCGCGCGGACCTCGTCGCCGGCCCGGTCGAAGAGGACTTCCCCGGTGACGGCGTCCTGCACCACCCCGGTGAACGACCCGGCGCCGTCGGCCTTCAGGGTGGCGTTGAGCTGGGCGGCGAGGGCGGCGGCATCCGGCACGGGCGCCGCGTCACTGAGCGGCTTCATGCCGCCCGTGCTGCCCGGACCGGCGGCGACGCTCAGGGTGGCGGGGAGCTGCTGCCAGGGGCCGGCCGCGGCGGGCTCCGGGGGCCTGGTTGGGCCAAGGAACCCGGGGCTGACGGCCAGGCCAGCGGGGACGGCGAGCGCCACAATCAAGAGGGTCAGGAGCAGCATCGGAATGAGGCGCGCGAGCCTACCGGGCGCCGGAACCGTGCCCTCGCGGCTCTTTCTGCGTGTCATGCTGCTGCTGGTCCTTAGTCCCGAAATGTCCCCACTAGTTCCTGAAACCAGGGCCTGTCGCTATATCCTCAATAATAGTCGGCGGCACCGGCACTGCCTTTTTCGGGCCTGGCCTGTGCCGCGCACCCCCTGAATCCGTCGAGGAGCATTCCATGAAGCATGACGTGACCATCGAGATCCCCAAGGGATCGCGCGTCAAGTACGAAGTCGACCACGAGACCGGCCGGATCCGCCTGGACCGCGTCCTGTTCACCTCCATGCAGTACCCCACGCACTACGGTTACTTCGAGAACACCCTGGGTGAGGACGGCGACCCGCTGGATGCGCTGGTGCTCCTGCAGGACTTCGATCTGCACCCCGGCGTGATTGTCGAGGCCCGCCCGATCGGCGTGTTCAACATGACCGACGACGGCGGCGGCGACGCCAAGGTACTGTGCGTTCCGGTTGACGCCCGCTTTGACCACATCCAGGAAGTCAGTGACGTCAGCGAATTCCTGATCCGGGAAATCGAGCACTTCTTCACCCGGTACAAGGACCTGGAGCCGGGCAAGTGGGTCAAGGCCGAGGGCTGGGGCGACCGCGCTGCGGCCGAAGCCGAACTCGAAGCCTCGATCAAGCGCTTCGTCCCCCACACGCACTAGGGTTCCCCCCTGCAACGCGGGGTCACCTACCGCCCGTCCGGCCCGCCGGATATGGGCCGCAGGTGACCCCGCTGCCGTTTAAGGCAGGTGTTTGAACGACGACGGCTGCCAGTCTCGGGTCAGGAATGTGTGAAATCGTGGGTTCATGAACGCCGAGCCAGCCTATAGCCCGCCCTGCGGCCCGGTCACCGGGTGGCGGGACGGCGACGTCGTTCGCGCCACGGGTATCCCGTATGCCACCGCGGCGCGTTTCCAGCCCCCGGTCAGCGCGCCGGACCGGACCGAGGTCCTCACGGCCACCTCGCTGTCCCCCGCGTGCCCGCAGGCCCCGGTCCCGTTCCTGGATGACATCCTCGGCACCCGCTACGGGGAACTTCCCGGCAGCGAGGACTGCCAGCGGCTCTCGATCACGCTGCCGGCCGGACTCGGCGAGGACGAACGGGTTCCGGTCATGGTCTGGCTGCACGGCGGGTCCTATACCTCCGGCTCCGGGGACCTCGCCATCTTCGACCCCAGGGCCCTGGTCGCCGAGAACCGCGTGATCGTGGTTTCCGTGACCTACCGCCTGGGCCTGTTCGGCTACCTGGCCGCCGGCACCGGACGACCCGCGAACCTGGGACTGCTGGATCAGCTCGAGGCGTTCCGCTGGGTGCAGCGCAACATCAGCGCGTTCGGCGGTAACCCGGGCAATGTCACGGCCTTCGGCCAGTCCGCCGGCGGCGACGCGGTGGCCCACTTGATGGCGACGCCGGAGGCGCCTGCCCTGTTCCGCCGCGCCATCATCCAGAGCGCGCCGCTGGGCATTACTCGGGGCCGGGAACGAATGAGCGCTGCCATGGGCGTCGCGGCCGGGGCTGTCACTGAGGACACCCCGGCGATGGACGTGGTGGCCGTCGAAGAGCACGTATCGCAGGTGGCCCGGAAGTTCGGGCTGATCGCGGCCATGCCGTTCGGCACCCAGTACGGCCACGCCCCGTTGCCGCCTGAATCCGGCATCGAGGAAGCTTGGAACACCGCCGCTCCCGGCATCGAGGTGCTGATCGGGCACACCGCGGAGGAGGCCCGGATGTTCCTGCCACGCAATCCCGCCGTCAGCCTTGTGGCGCGGGTCCCGGTCCTCGGGACCGCCGTCGTCAAGGCCATCAACTGGGCGGTGACCGAGGCGGTGTACGGCCGGGCCGCCAGACGGTTCGCCCGGCGGCATGCCCGGGCGGGAGGCACGGCGTACCGCTACCTGCTGACCTGGCACGCGCCCGGAAACATCTACGGGGCAGCGCACACGGTGGACCTGCCGCTGCTCTTCGGCGACCGGAAGACCTGGGAAGGTGTCGGGCTGGTGGCCGGTGCCAGCTGGGAGGAAATCAACGCCCGGGGCCGAGCCATCCGCGCCGTGTGGGCCCGCTTCGCCGCCGGCGGGGGTCTGGATCCCGACGGCGGGATCCCCGGCGCCCTTCGCTACCGCGCGGTCTGAACCGGGCCGTCGTGAGGACCCTCGGCGTCGACCTCGCGGCCGCCACCAAGAAGACCGCGGCGGCCGTCGTCGAATGGGGCGACGGCGGGGCGCGGCTGGTGGAGGTGTCCCTCGGCGTCGACGACGGCGAAATCGTCCGGCTCTTCGGCTCCATCGATATCACCGGAATCGACTGCCCGGTCGGTTGGCCGGACGCGTTCCTGCCCTTCCTCGCCGGTCACCTGGCCGGCGATCCGCACCCGGTGCTGGACCATGACGGCATCGAGGGGCGCCGGCTGCTGGCCTACCGAGACACCGACCGCTTCGTGACCGGCCGGACCGGGCTGATCCCGCTCAGCGTCGCCGCGGACCGGCTGGCGCACCCGGCGATGCGCTGCGCCGTCATCCAGGCCAAAATTGCCCAGCAGCACGGTCCGCAGGCCAGGGACGGCAGCGGCCGGCTCGCGGAGGTCTACCCGGCGGCGTCCCTGAAGTCCTGGGGCCTGCCGGCCCGCGGCTACAAGGGCCGCGGCGGCGCGGAATCGGAGCGGCTGGCCGAAATCCTGGCCGGTCTGCAGCGGGCCGCGCCGTGGCTGGATCTGGCCGGACATGAAGCTGAACTGGCCGGCTCCGATGACATGTTCGACGCCGTGATCGCCTCCCTAACCGCGCGGGCGGTGGCCCTCGGCGAGACCATCCGCCCCGACCCGGCCCACGCCCGGGCGGCCCGCACCGAAGGCTGGATCCACCTTCCCACCGGCGGGCTGAACGCGCTCAACCGCAGCCGGCCGTAACGTCACCGGTCCTGACCGTACGGTTAGTCAAGCGTGAGGGTCCAGCCGCTGATTTCCGGGGCATCCTCGCCGTTCGCACGGGTGTGGTTGTGCGCCCGGATGCGCAGGTCCTGGAGCGACTGGCGCAGCAGCGAGTGCCGCTCCGCCAGCCCCGGGACCCGGTCGATCGCGTCGATGGCCAGCTGGTAACGGTCAATCCCGTTGAGCATGGCCATGTCGAACGGCGTCGTGGTGGTGCCTTCTTCCTTGTAGCCGCGCACGTGCAGGCCCTCTTGGTTGGTGCGGCGGTAGGCAAGTCGGTGGATCAGCGAGGGGTAGCCGTGGTAGGCGAAGATGATCGGTTTGTCCGGGGTGAAGATGCTGTCAAAGTCCCGTGAAGTCAGGCCGTGCGAGTGCTCGGCGGCATCCTGGAGCCGCATCAGGTCCACGACGTTTACCACCCGGATCTTTAGCCCGGGCGCCCCCTGCTTGAGCAGTTCAGCCGCCGCGATGGTTTCCACCGTGGGGACGTCGCCCGCGCAGGCCAGGACGACGTCGGGCGCCTCGCCGGCGACCTCCGAACCGGCGAATTCCCAGATCCCCAGGCCGCGCTGGCAGTGGTCCGCCGCGTCGATCGGGCCCAGCCACGTGGGCGAGGGCTGTTTGCCGCTGACCACGATGTTGACATAGTCCCGCGAGCGGAGGCAGTGTTCCATCACGGAGAGCAGGGTGTTCGCATCGGGCGGCAGGTAGACCCGAATGACTTCGGCCTTCTTGTTCACGGCGTGGTCGATGAAGCCGGGGTCCTGGTGCGAAAAGCCGTTGTGGTCCTGCTGCCAGACATGGGAGGAGAGCACGTAGTTCAGCGAGGCGACGGGCCGGCGCCACGGCAGGTGCCGGTGGACCTTGAGCCACTTGGCGTGCTGGTTGAACATCGAGTCGACAATGTGGATGAAGGCCTCGTAGCAGCTGAAGACCCCGTGCCGGCCGGACAGCAGGTAGCCCTCCAGCCAGCCCTGGCACAGGTGTTCGCTGAGGACCTCCATGACTCGGCCGGCGCGCGCAAGGTGCTCGTCGACGTCCTCGATCCGGTACTGCCAGACCTTGTCCGTGACCTCGTAGACGTTCTGCAGCCGGTTGGACGCCGTCTCATCCGGGCCGAAGAGACGGAAGTTCTCCGGATTGAGCGCTATGACGTCCCGCAGCCAGGAGCCGAAGGTGATCATGGCGCTGACCCGATCCTGGCCGGGCCGGGCCACGTCCACCGCGTGGTCCGCGTAGCGGGGCAGTTTCAGGTCGCGCAGCAGGATGCCGCCGTTGGCGTGCGGGGTGGCGCTCATCCGCAGCTCCCCGCCGGGGGCGTTCGCGGCGACGTCGGGCCGGAGCCGGCCTTCGCCGTCGAACAGTTCCTCCGGGCGGTAGGACTCCATCCAGCGGGCCAGCTGCGCCAGGTGTTCGGGGTTGGTGCGCACCTCGGCGAGCGGCACCTGGTGGCTGCGCCACGTGCCTTCCACCTGCAGCCCGTCGACGGTCTTCGGCCCGGTCCAGCCCTTCGGCGACCGCAGCACGATCATCGGCCACACGGCGGCGGGAGCGTCGTCCCCGTTCGCGCCGGCGCCTGATGTTGCGACCCTGCGGGCCGACTGGATGCCCCGGATTTCGGCCAGGCAGTCGTCCAGCACGGCGGCGAAATCCCGGTGCGCCGCGGCGGTGTCCTGCGGGTCCGCGACGGTCACGAAGTGCGGGTTATGTCCGTAGCCGCGCAGCAGCTGCTCCAGCTGGGCCTCCGGCATGCGCGCAAGGATGGTGGGGTTGGCGATCTTGTAGCCGTTCAGGTGCAGAATCGGCAGCACGGCGCCGTCCGCTACCGGGTCCAGGAAGTTGTGCGAGTGCCAGCTCGCGGCGAGCGGCCCGGTCTCCGCCTCGCCGTCGCCGATCACGACGGCGGTGATCAGCTTTGGATTGTCGAACACGGTCCCGTAGGCGTGGGCCAGCGAGTAGCCGAGTTCGCCGCCCTCGCTGACGGAGCCCGGGGTTTCCGGAGCGGCGTGGCTGGGGATGCCGCCGGGGTAGGAGAACTGCCGGAACAGCTCGGCCAGGCCGTCGGCGTCGGGGCCCACGGTGCTGTAGATCTCGGAGTAGGTGCCCTCCAGCCAGGCATTCGCCACCACTGCCGGGCCGCCGTGTCCGGGACCAGCGACAAACAGCATCTCCTGGGCGTCCCGGCGGATCACGCGGTTCAGGTGCGAATAGACGAAGTTCAGCCCCGGCGTGGTCCCCCAGTGGCCGAGCAGCCGGGACTTGGTGTCCGCGGCGCCGAGCGGTTCGCGCAGCAGCGGGTTGGAGCGCAAATAGATCTGGCCAACGGACAGGTAGTTGGCGGCCCGCCACCACCGGTCCACGAGTTCAAGCTCCGCCGGGGTGGCCTCTGCCGCCCGCTGCCCGGTCGCCTCATCCAAGCCATCAGTCACGTGGGTGCTCCGAATCCGTCGGTGCCGCCGGCGGCAGCGTCCCACCCATCGCAACATCTCCCGGGGCCGAAGACAAGCCCCTCGAGTGGCCGGGGGCGCCCTCGGCGGCGGCCATGGCGGCTCTGTTACGGAGACGAAACCTGGTACTTGCCAGCCGGTTGCCACGCGGTAGTCTGTCATCCAGAATGTTCACGCTGACCATCAACCAAACCGACAGCCGGCGCGACGGCGACCGAGTGCCGCAGCTCCTCAAGGATCTGCGGCATATCCCGGCGCGCCTCGATTTCGACCGTTCGGTGGAGGATGAGGTCCAAGGCATCGTGGACTGCCCGCGGCAGGCGGTCGAGGCGGCTCTGATCGCCCTGCGCACGGGCGCCTGGTATGTCGGGGTCGGCGTCGGCCCGGTCAACGAACCGCTGCCCAACCAGATCAAGGACGCCTCCGGCCACGGGCTGGTCTACGCCCGGCGTGCCGTGGACCGGCTGAGGAACAGCAAGGAACGCATCCCGGTGGCGGTGGAGGGCCCGCTCGCGGAGCTCGCCGCGGAGGCCGAGGCCGTGCTGCGGCTGCTGGGCCATATTGTGCGCGGCCGCAGCGCCGCCGAGTGGCGGGTGCTGGATCTGCTCACCCCCGGTGTGCGCGGGCAGCAGAAGGCCGTGGCCGAGGAACTGGGCATCACCACGCAGGCCGTCAGCAAGGCCGTGGCCCGGGCGCAGTGGAACGAGGAGCACGCCGCCCGGCCGGCCGCAGCCCGGCTGCTGGGCCTGATCCTCGAAGTCCGCTAGGCCGGCCCGCGGCGGGCTGGCCCCCTAGCCCAGGATGCTGCGCAGCACGTGGGCGGCGCCGTCGTCGTAGACCGAGTGGGTGACCTCGTCGGCGACGGCGATCACTTCGGCCGGCGCCTGGCCCATCGCCACGCCGCGGCGCGCCCAGGTGAGCATCTCGATGTCGTTCCGGCCATCGCCGATGGCGACCGTGCGGTGCGCCCCGATATTGAGCCGTCCGCGCAGCTGCTCGAGGGCGCTGGCCTTGGAAACGCCGGCGGCGGCAATGTCCAGCCAGGCGGTCCAGCCCACGGAGTAGGTGACGCCGGAGAGGCCGATGTGCCGGATGGCGGTGTTGAATTCCTCCGGCGTGTTCTCCGAACTGAACACCACGACCCGGACGGCGGTGGCCTCCAGCATGGTCTGGAAGTCGACGCCGATCGCCTCTACGCCGAAGCTGGCATCCTGGAAGCGTTCGGTCGAGAGGAAGTTGCCGTCCGCGTCCTCGAGTGCGTACTTGGCGGAGGGCAGCCGCTTGCGCAGTGCCCTCAGTGCCGGTCCGGGGTCGAAGGTGGCCTTATGGAGCACCTCGTAGCCGTCGGCGAGGCCGGAGTCCAGGCGCAGGGTAACGCCGCCGTTAGAGCAGACGGCGTATCCGTATTCGATCCCGATGTGTTCGATGATGGGCAGCGTCGCCTTGAGCGAGCGGCCGGTTGCGATCATCACCTCGTGCCCGGCGGCCACCACGGCCTGGGCGGCTTCCCGGACCCCTACGGACATGTGCCCGTCGTGGTCGACCAGCGTTCCGTCCACGTCGAGGGCGATCATCAATTTTTCGTTTGCATCCCGCTGGTCATCGTTGCCAGCGACTGAGGCTTCAGTCAATGTAGTCATCTAACAAGTAGAGCAGACACCACAGACGCCCGCTAGGACGCGCACCACAGCGGGGCATGAAGCCTGGGTTAACAGCAGCCGACCTTAGGGGCCGATCTTAGAGAACGGGCAGCACCGTCATGCCGCCGAGGTACTTCTGCAGCGCCACGGGAACGTTGACGGAGCCGTCCGCGTTCTGGTGGTGCTCCAGGATGGCGACGATCCAGCGGGTCGTGGCGAGCGTGCCGTTAAGCGTGGCGACGGCACGGGTGCCCTTGGACACGCCCTCCTCGGTCGTCACGCGTTCACGGATGTTGAGCCGGCGCGCCTGGAAGGTGGTGCAGTTCGAGGTGGAAGTCAGCTCGCGGTAGGCGCCCTGCGTGGGCACCCAGGCTTCGCAGTCGAACTTGCGGGCCGCCGAGTTGCCCAGGTCCCCCGCGGCGGTGTCGATCACGCGGTAGGGCAGCTCGCACTTGGCCAGCATTTCCTCTTCCCAGGCCAGCAGCCGGGCGTGCTCGCCGGCGGCCTCCTCGACCGTGGTGTAGATGAACATTTCCACCTTGTTGAACTGGTGGACGCGAATGATGCCGCGGGTGTCCTTGCCGTGCGAACCTGCCTCGCGGCGGTAGCAGGAGCTCTGCCCCGCGTAGCGGATCGGGCCGCCGCTGAGGTCCAGGATCTCGTCGGCGTGGTACCCGGCGAGGGCCACTTCCGAGGTTCCCACCAGGTAAAGGTCGTCTTCCGCGAGGCGGTAGATCTCGGCGTCGTGCTTCACGTCGAATCCGGTGCCCTGCATGGTTTCGGGGCGGACCAGCGTCGGGGTGATCATCGGGACGAAGCCGGCGTCGATGGCCTGCTCCATGGCCATCTGGAGCAGCGCCATTTCCAGCCGGGCGCCCACGCCGCGCAGGAAGTAGAAGCGTGAACCGGAGACCTTGGCCCCGCGTTCCATGTCGATCGCCCCGAGCAGCTCGCCGATTTCCAGGTGGTCCCTGGGCTCGAAGTCGGGGAATTCGCGGGGCGTCCCGACCGTCTTGACCACGACATAGTCGTCTTCGCCGCCCGCGGGGACACCGTCCTCGATCAGGTTGGGGATCCCGCGCAGGAGTTCCTCGTGGGCGGACTGGGCGACGTCGGCCTCGGCCGAGGCCTCCTTGACCGTGGCCGCGAGCACTTTGACCTCCGCCAGCAGCGCCGCCTTCTCCTCGCCCTTGGCCTGCGCCACCTTCTTGCCGAAGGCGTTCTGCTCGGCCCGCAGGTTCTCGAAGCGGATCAGCGCCGCGCGCCGGGCCGAATCCGCGGCGATGATCGCGTCCACCACGGAGTCATCGGCGCCGCGGGCACGCTGGCTGGCACGGAACTTGTCCGGATTGTCGCTGAGGTCTTTTACGTCGATCACCAGATAAGACTATCGAATCAGGTGGCCGTCTCCGGGCAGTCCTGCCGCGGCGCACGGGCGGGATAGTGTGGGAGCAACATGCGCGACTGGCTGCTGTACCTCGTCATCACTGGAGCTCTGGTATTTGCCGTCTCCAGCTGGTGGGGCGTGCGCCGACTGAAGGCCAAGCACACGCGCAGCGCCGTCCGGGAGGAAACGCACAGCCCCAGCTTGGCCCGGCAGAAGGTCGCGGTGGTAATGAACCCGATCAAGGCCAGATCCGCCGAGGCCCGCGTCCTGATCGAGAGCACCTGCCTCGCGGCCGGCTGGGAAGCCCCCCGCTTTTATGAAACCACCGCCGAGGATCCCGGCTTCTCGCAGACCCGGGCCGCCGTGGAGTACGGGGCCGACGTCGTCCTGGCGGGCGGCGGCGACGGCACCGTCCGCGCGGTGGCCGACGTCCTCGCGCACACGGACACCGCCATGGGGCTCCTCCCGCTGGGCACCGGCAACCTGCTGGCCCGCAACGTTCACCTCGACATTGGGGACCTGCGCGGCTGCGTCGAGACCGCGCTGTTCGGCCACCAGCGCTTCATCGACACCGCCCGGATGAGGGTGGAGAACGCCCAGACCGGACAGTCCGCGGACCACGCCTTCCTGGTGATCGCGGGTATCGGGCTGGACGCCGAGGTGGTCGGCGACACCAACGACGGGCTCAAGAAGGCGGTCGGCTGGCTCGCCTACACTGAAGCCGGCGTACGTCACCTGCCCGGGCGCCGCAAGCGGGTGGCCATCTCACTCGACGACCAGCCGGAGCAGTCCCGGAAGATCCGTAGCGTGCTGTTCGCCAATTGCGGGCTGATCCCCGGGGGGATCGACTTCATCCCGCAGGCCATGATCGATGACGGCATGCTGGATGTGGTGGTGATGAGCCCGCGCAGCGCAATCGGCTGGCTGGCGATGTACTGGAAGATTGTGCTCAAGCACAAGCGGACCCTGCCGGTGATGACGTACTACCGCTCCGGCAAAATCGTGATCAGGTGCGCCGAACCAATGCCTACACAGGTCGACGGCGATCCCACCGGTGCGGCCACCACGGTCACCGTCCGGGTGGCTCCGGCCTCGTTGCTGATCCGGGTGAAGGAAGACGCCGGGAGGGAAGACCCGCTCACAAGCGGCGCGGCCGGCCGGGCGAGCAACAGCTAGCCCGGCCGCCAGGGGCGCGGCTTCCGGGCCCAGCGGCCGGGCCCAGCGGCGCGGCTTCCGGGCACGGTCGCCAGACGGTGAGTACTAGCTGGCTGCCTTTTTGGGCTTCGTGTCTGCGGCGGTGTCGGCTTTGGCGTCGGCTGCCTTCTTGGCTTCCGCGGCCGCCTTGGCCGCGCGGGCCTCGGACTGCTCGCGGATCATGGCCTGTTCCTCCTCGAAGCGCAGCCGGTCGGCGCGGTCGGCGTCGTCGCCGTCCCAGTCCTGGTTTTCGGCCGTCGGCTTGGGATTGACGATCATTCCCTGGCCGTCGTTTTCTGTGCTGGTGCCTGACATGGCCCGCTCCCTCCGTTAGAGGACTACCCCAATATGGATCAGGCAAGCATAGACACAGTTTCCAAGGGGTGGAAGTGCAGGAAGTGGCAATTGTCTACGCTGTGGGCGAAGCCTCCGGGTTATATTCCTGCACCACGGATGCTCCGGCGAGTATGTCTTTGACCCAGGCATGGGCCGCGCGGAATGCTTGGTCCGAGGTGTGCGGGGCCACCTCGGCGCGCTGGCCGTCAGCCCGGCCGTAGGAGCCCAGGAATCTGGTGGCCGGGCTGATCCGGTGCAGCCCGGCGAGCGCGTCGGCTACCCGGGCGTCGCCCACATGGCCGTCGGCGTCGATGCTGAAGAAGTAGTGGCCCAGGTACTGGCCGGTGGGCCTGGACTCGATCCGGCTCAGGTTCACGCCGCGGGTAGCGAACTGGTCCAGGATTTCCATCAGGGCGCCCGGGCGGTCTTCGGGCAGCGGGACCACCACCGTGGTCTTGTCGGCACCGGTCGGTTCCGGCAGGGTGCCGGGGCGCCCCACCAGCACGAAGCGCGTCACAGCCCCGGGGTTGTCGCCGATGTTTTCGGCCAGCACGGCCAGGCCGGGTTGTTCGGCCGCGACGATCGGCGCGCAAATCGCGGCGTCGTAGTGCCCATCGCCTTCCAGCAGCCCCATCGCAGCGGCCGCCGTCGAGGAGCCGGGGATATATTCAGCATCCGGAATATTCTTGTCGACCCAAAGCCTGCACTGCGCCCAGGCGTGTCCGTGGGTGGAAATCCGCCGGATGTCTTCGATCCCGACGCCGGGCCGGGCCACCAACACGAAGCTGATGGGAACCAGGGCTTCACGGAGGATCCGCAACTCCTGGCCGGTGGCGATCGCGTCGAGGGTGGCCGTGACGCCGCCTTCCACTGAGTTCTCGATCGGCACCATCGCGGCGTCGGCCGAGCCGTCGCGGACCTTGTCCAGCGCCGTGTTGACGTTCGAGGCAGGGACACGGATGGCGTCTGCCGCGCCGGGCACCTGCATCAGGGCCGCCTCGGTAAACGTGCCGGCGGGACCGAGGAAGGTGTAGGTGACAGGCGACGCAGGCATAGGGTGGTCCTTCGTTTACAGGATGACTAGAGGATGACGGGCTTGAGCCCGCTGTCGGATACGAGCGGCAAGCCGTTCTCAAGCCACTGGTCCATGCCGCCGGCGACATTGAACGCCGAGTAGCCGTGGCCGACCAGCCATTGCGCGGCGCGGAAGGAACGCCCGCCGGTGCGGCAGATGACGTACAGGTCCTCGTCCGGGTCCAGCTCGTCGAGGCGTGCCGGGAGCTGGTCGAGGGGGATGTGCACTGCCCGCTCGGCGTGGCCCGCCGCCCACTCGTAGTCCTCACGCACGTCCAGAAGCCGCGCCGCTTCGGGAATCTCGGAAACAATTACGGTATCGATGTCGCTCATGGTCGCCCTTTCCGCTTAAACCAGGTCTGCCACCAGCGTATCGCCAGCGGCCGGAGGCACCCCCAAGCACGTGGCACGTTACGCTTCTGGAGAGCGCAAAGGAGACCCATGGCCGCCGCACCGCACGCGATACCGGCACCCTGGCCCCGCCGCCACGGGACATGCCCTCCCCCACCCGCCACGCATGGGCATACTGCCACCAGGCCCAACCCCGGGCCCGAAGATTGGGCATGTCCCCCGGCGGAGGAACCAAGAGTCGCCAACGAACCACGGGGGCTGAGCGTCCTTGGCTGAGATCCATGAACTCTCCGCGGTCGCACTCCGTGACGCGCTGCGCGCCGGTGAGCTGTCCGCCCACCACGCCGCGGCGCACTTCCTGGACCGCATTGCGGCCGAAAACCCGCACCTCGGCGCGTTCATCACGGTCACCGGCGAGCAGGCCCTCAGGGACGCCGACGCCGCGGACAGCCGCCACGCCCGGGCCCGCCACCCCTACGCCGGCGCCCAAGGCACCCAAAGCACTCACGGAACCACCCACCGAGCCAACGACGACGGCGGCGCGGACCTCCCGCTGCTGCACGGCATGCCGACCGCCTTCAAGGACCTGACCGACGTCGCCGGAGTGGTCACCACCCACGGCAGCGCCGCCCTGGAGCACAAGCCCGCCCCGGCCGACGGCGCCTTGGCCGCCGCCCTGAAGAGCGCCGGCGTCGTCTCGCTGGGCAAGACGCAGGTCCCGGAATTTGGTCTCACTGCCTATAGCGAGAACCGGATTGCCCCGCCCTCCCGCAACCCGTTTGCGCTCAGCCGCAGCTCCGGCGGCTCGTCGGGCGGCAGCGCTGCCGCCGTCGCCGCCCGGCTCCTTCCCTTCGCCCCGGGATCCGACGGCGGCGGCTCCATCCGTATTCCCGCCGCCGCCTGCGGGCTGGTGGGGCTCAAGCCCGGCCGCGGGCTGGTCCCGGCTGGGGAAAGCGTCGGGGACTCCGCCGGGCTGGTGGTTGCCGGCCCGCTTGCCCGCTCGGCAGCGGACGCCGCACTGCTGCTGGACGCACTCGTCCCGCCTCCGTCGCCCGGACAAGGTCCAGCACACCAAGGCGGCTACCTGCAACTGGCCGCCCAGGACCCACCGCCGCTGCGGATCGGCGTCAGCCTGGACAGTCCGTGGCAGGCGGCCTTCCCGTTCACGCCGGAGCGCGCGGCCCTCGACGCCCTCGACGCGGGCATCCGGTTACTGGAAGCGGCCTGGCACGAGACCGGCGAGGCCGACATCCGCTACGACAACCGCTACCCCGGCGCGTTCACCACGGCCTGGACCGCCGGCGTCGGAAGCGCCCGCATCGCGCCACAGCGCGAGGCCCTCCTGACGCCGCTGACCCGGACCTTCCGGCGGCGCGCGCAGCAGCGCAGCGCCGCCAAGCTGAACGAATCCATCGAGTTCCTGCGGCAGTTCCAGCGGGACACGCTGGCCCAGTATGCGGCCTGGGACCTGATCCTGAGCCCCGCGCTGGCGCAGACGCCGCGCCCGGTGGGCTGGTTCACCGGCGCCGCGCACGGGGATGGCTACTGGCCCGCCGCCGAGTGGGCCGCCGACGCCGACGAGGACTACCGCAGGCAGTGCGAGTTTGCCCCGTGGTCCTCAATGGTCAACGTGTGCGGGCTGCCCGCGATCAGCATTCCGGTGCACTGGACCGGCGGGACCCCGGGTGCGGGCCTGCCGATGGGCATCCAGCTGGTCGGCCCGTTGGGCTCCGAGGCGCTGCTGCTCCAGGTGGCCGCACAGCTCGGTTTCTAGCCGGCCGGCCGCAGGGATTACTCGCGCCGGGCCTGCCTGGGGTTTACTGGTGCCAAAGCGGTACACGACACGAGAGGCATCGATGAAGATCACCGGCGCAGTGCTTGAGGAAATTGGCCGCCCCCGTCCCTTTGCGGAGTCCAAGCCGATCAGCATCACGGAGCTGGAACTCTCCGCCCCGGGCCCCACGGAAATCCTCGTCCGCCTCGAGGCCGCCGGCATCTGCCACTCGGATCTCAGCGTCGTCGACGGGAACCGGGTGCGACCCGTGCCGATGCTGCTGGGCCACGAAGCCGCCGGACGGGTCGTCGAGGTGGGCGCGGACGTCACCGACCTGGAGCCAGGCCAGCGGGTGGTCATGTCCTTCCTGCCGCGCTGCGAGCAGTGCGCCAACTGCGCCGCCGACGGCCGGCTCCCCTGCACCGCCGGCTCGAAAAGCAACGGCGAGGGCACCCTGCTGCAGGGTTCCATGCACCTGAGCCGCGCCGGCGAAACGGTCTACCACCACCTCGGCGTCTCGGGCTTCGCCAGCCACGCCGTCGTTGACCGGGCCTCCGCGGTGCCGGTGGGCGATGACATCCCGGCGGACATCGCCGCCGTCCTCGGCTGCGCCGTGCTCACCGGCGGCGGCGCAGTGCTGAACGCCGCGAAACCCCGGCCCGAGGACAGCATCATGATCGTCGGGCTCGGCGGCGTCGGCATGGCCGCGCTGATCACTGCCGTCTCCCAGGGAATCTCTCGGATCGTGGCCGTGGACACCCTCGACGAGAAGCTGGAGCACGCCCGCCGGCTCGGCGCCCACGAAACGTACACCCCGCAGCAGCTGACCGAACAAGGCATCAAGGCCAAGTTCGTCGTCGAATGCGCCGGCAGCGCCCGGGCGTTCGAGGCCGCCTTCGCCGCCACCGACGTAGGCGGCACCACGATCACCGCCGGGCTGCCCTCTCCCGATTCCCGCGCCCAGCTTTCCCCGCTGACCATCACCGCGGAGGCCCGGACGATCGTCGGCAGCTACCTGGGCTCGGCCGTGCCCGCCCGGGACATCCCCCAGTACGCCCAGCTCTGGCGGGAAGGGAAGCTCCCGGTCGAGGAGCTCATTTCGTCCCGGATCGCCTTGGCGGACATCAACCAGGCCATGGACCAGCTCGCTGACGGGAAGGCCGTTCGCCAGGTCATCATTTTCGACGCCGACTAGTCCCGCCACCCCGACTTGCGCTATCCCCTATGGCTGCTAAAACCGGTCCGGAACGACATCAACTGACAGGGCAACAGCGGCGGATCGAAGGTGGCGAAACACCTTTCGATTTACTTGCTCGCGGCCGCCGCTGATGTGACAATCCCGCTTCGCGGTGTCAGCATTAAGTAAATGAGCACAACTCATTTAGATAGTCCCCCCGCTACAACGCCGGGCGATACCTCGTTTTTTGGCCACCCAAAGATGCTGGCCAGCCTCTTCTCCGTAGAAATGTGGGAGCGCTTCTCCTTCTACGGAATGCAGGGCATCCTCCTCTACTACATGTACTTCACGGCCGCTGAAGGCGGCCTTGAAATCAATAAGGCCCTCGCCGCCAGCCTGGTCGGCGCCTACGGTGGCGGTGTCTACCTCTCGACCATCCTGGGCGCGTGGCTCGCGGACCGGCTCTTCGGCTCCGAGCGGGTGCTCTTTGGCTCCGCCGTTATGATCATGGCCGGCCACATCGGCCTGGCCCTGATCCCCGGGGTTCCCGGCCTCATCGCCGGCCTGGTGCTGGTGGGCGTGGGCTCCGGCGGTCTTAAAGCCAACGCGACCGCCCTCGTCGGCAGCCTGTACCGCGAAAAAGACGAACGCCGCGACGCCGGCTTCTCCATCTTCTACATGGGCATCAACGCCGGCGCCCTGATCGGTCCGCTGGTCACCGGCTGGCTGCAGGAAAGCCAGGGCTTCCACTGGGGCTTCGGCGCCGCCGCCGTCGGTATGGCCATCGGCCTGGGCGTCTACACGCTGGGCCGCAAGAAGCTGCCGGAAGAGGCACACCGCGTGCCTAACCCGCTGCCCGCCGCGCAGCGCACCCGGTACGGGCTGGTGTTCGCCGGCATCGCCGTCGTCATCGCCGTCCTGCTCGCCACCGGCACAGTCAACGC
Source organism: Arthrobacter sp. (assembly GCA_026393275.1). GTDB lineage: Bacteria > Actinomycetota > Actinomycetes > Actinomycetales > Micrococcaceae > Arthrobacter. Next base: position 23,918 of record JAPLAM010000045.1, on the reverse strand, counting down.
AGGCAACCTCGCCATGTCCATGGCCTATGCCGCCATCGGCGCGTCGGCCCTGTACTTTGTGCTCATTTTCACCAGCAAGAAGGTCAACGCCACCGAGCGCAGCCGGGTCACGGCGTTCATCCCGCTGTACATCGCCTCGGCGGCATTCTGGGCACTGTTCCAGCAGCAGTTCACGTTCATCGCCGTGTACTCGGAAGAGAAGCTGGACCGGAACCTGTTCGGCTGGGAAATGCCGGCGGCGTGGGTCCAGTCCATCAACCCGGTCTTCATCATCGTCTTCGCCGGTGTTATGGCCGCCATGTGGACCCGCCTCGGCCGCAGGCAGCCCGGCTCGGCGCTGAAGTTCTCTGTCGGCCTCTTCGTGATGGGGCTCGCCTTCCTGGCGTTCATCCCGCTGGCCGGCGGGGGCAAGACGCCGCTGCTGGCGCTGGTAGGAATCCTGTTCCTGTTCACCCTCGCTGAACTGTTCCTCTCGCCCATCGGTCTCTCGGTGACCACCAAGCTGGCCCCCAAGGCCTTCCACACCCAGATGGTCGCCTTGTTCTTCCTGTCCGTCTCGCTCGGCACCACGCTGGCCGGCATACTGTCCGGCCTGTACAACCCGCAGGACGAGCTGCCCTACTTCATCGGTGTGGGCGGAACCGCGATCCTGCTGGCCGTGGGCATGGCAGCTGCCTCACCGGCGATCAAGAAGCTCATGGGCGGCGTTCGCTGAGCTAGGTTGGTTCAGCTGGTGCTGTGAACTTCCGGGCTCCTCGTGCCGAACGGCACTCCCCTGCCCGGCTGGGGAGTGCCACCATGGGCAATCACGGCAGCGCCCGGAACTGGGACCCGTAATTGCGATGAGGAGGAGCCATGACCGGCAACGGAAAATACAGGATCGTGGTGGGGGTGGACGGCTCTGCCGAGTCCCGTGCGGCCATGGACTGGGCGGTGGAGGAAGCGAAGCTGCGTGACGGCCGGGTGCTGGCCGTTACGGCCTGGAACTTCCCTTATCTCAGCAATGGGTTTGGTCAGGCATGGAGCTATGAGGGCTTCGAAACTGACGCGCAGGCCATCCTCGATGAGGAGCGTGCCCGCGTCCTGGACCAGGGTGTGGAGATCACCGGGCGCGTAGCGCAGGGCAGCCCCGCATCGGTGCTGGTCGAGGCGTCGCGGGACGCCGACGTCGTCGCCATCGGCTCACGCGGCCTCGGCGGATTCGCCGGTTTGGTGCTTGGCTCCACGTCGACCCAGACCGTCCACCATGCCCATTGCCCGGTCTTGGTGTTCCGTGAACATAGCTGAGCCGTGAGCACCCAAACCCGGCCCCCGGTTGAGGTGCGCGTCTACGTCCGCGCCCCCGGCGAGGCGTCCGACGTCGAACACATGCCCGCGGGGGACGTCACCGAAGGCGTGGTGCGGGTCGGGCAAACCATCCGCCGCCCGCATCAGCCGCAGAGCCTCGCCGTGGCCGGCTACCTCGATTGGCTCGAGGACGCCGGCTTTGAGGGAGCGCCGCGGTACCTGGGCCGGGACGCTGGCGGCAGGGACGTGCTGAGCTTCGTTCCCGGCCGGTGCGCCGGGGCGCTGCCCGAAACCTGGGTGCAGTCCGAGGACCTGCTGGCCTCGGTGGCCCGGCTGGTCCGGCGCCTCCACGGCGCCTCCGCGGGCTACGTCCCGCAGGACCACCCGTTCCCCCCGCGCACCGTCCCGACGAGCACAATCCCGACGACCACCGTCCACCAGGATCCGGCCGACCTCATCTGCCATCTGGACGTCACACCCCAGAACGTGGTGGTCCGGGACGGGCTCGCCGCCGGACTCGTGGACTTCGACCTCGCCGGTCCCAGCACCGCCCTCAGGGATGCCTGCAACACCGCCATGCACTGGGTCCCGTTGCGCGACCCGGCGGATGCGTGGCCCGGCTGGGAAGAACTGGATCCGTTCCGGCGGCTCCGCATCTTCGCCGACGCCTACGGCTGGGACCGGGAAGAACGACGCCGGGTACCCGGCATTGCGATCGACGCCGCGGCGCTGAGCTACGATCGGATGCACCACAACGCGGCGACGCTGGGCGGCGGTTGGGCGCGGATGTGGGCCGAGGGCGTGGGCGGCCTCATCCTGCGGCGCCGCGGCTGGCTCGAAGCCAACGCGGAGCGACTGACGGGCGCCCTGACGGACTAGGACCGGGGCCAGACGCCGGAGGCGTCACGGCGCCGGAATTGCCTCCGTCCCTCAGCGGCTCACGGGTTCGGCGGCGTCCAGCAGCCCAAGCTCGGAACGCCGCGGCATCCCTTCCCAGTCGCCCGAAACCAGGCACGCGTACGCTCCGGTGCGCACGGCCGTCAGCAGCCGCTCACGCACCGGTTGCCCGTCCAGCATCTCGGCAAGGTAACCACCGACGAACGCATCACCCGCCCCCACGGTGTCCACGGCCCGGACCGGAACGGCGTCCTGACGGAATTCCTCGCCATCCACGAGGGCCACGCAGCCCTGCGCGCCGAGCTTGATCACCACCTGCCCCGGGCCCTGGGCGGCAAGCCGGTGTGCCAGCTCAAGCGGCTCGGCCACGTCGCCGACCGCGATGGCGGCTTCGTCGTCGCCGCCGAAGACCACGTCCGCCTGCCGGACCAGTGTCCGGAAGGCGTCTGCGGCGGCTGTCTTCGGCCAGAGCGCGGCGCGGTAGTTAAGGTCCAGGGACACCAGGGTGCCCGCTTGCTTGGCGCAGTCGATGGCGTACTGGACCGCGGCCGCGGCGGACACGGACAGTGCCGGGGTGATGCCGGTGACGTGGAGCAGGCGGGCGGCGGCAATCTTGCCGGCCGGAACATGCTCCGGCGAGAGGGCCGCTCCCGCGCTCCCGGTGCGGTAATACCAGACCTTGGCCGTCTCGTTGGTGCGTCGTTCCTTAATCATGAGTCCGGTGGGGGCGTGGGGGTCCCGGCTGCATTCGACATCGAGCCCCTCCGCCATCAGTTCCCGCAGGACCAGGTCCCCCAGGCTGTCGGCGCCCACCCGTCCCACCCAGGTCACCGAGGTACCCAGCCGGCGCAGGGCGATCGCCACGTTACTTTCGGCTCCCCCGATGCCGAGCCGGAGGGACTCGGTGAAAGCCAGCGGCCCCGGGGTCGCGGCTTTCATGAGCGCCATGGTTTCGCCCATAGTGACGACGTCGCAGGGAGCTCTCGACGCCGGTGCTGCCGGGTCGGGCCCGGCGTTCACCGCGCACTCCGGGCGCCGAGGGCGTCGGCGACCAGACGGCTGACCTTCTCCGCCCGCAGGGTCAACCGGCCAAGGTCACCGCCCTTGAAGGCATCGCCAACCAGTGGGCCGCCCAGGCTGACCGCCAGGGCCCCGGCCTCGATCCAGGCCGGCGCGTCCTCGATGGCAATGCCGCCGGACGGGATGACCTGGAGATCCGGGAATGGCCCCCGCAACTGGGCGATATAGCCGGGTCCGACGGTCGACGCGGGGAATATCTTGACGGCGGTGGCCCCGGCGCGCCATCCTGCCAGCAGTTCCGTGGGCGTCAGGCCTCCGGGGTAAACGGGTATGCCGCGCTCGACCGCTGCGGACACGATGCCGCTGTCCGTCACCGGCGTGACGAGGAAGCGTGTCCCGGCGTCGATCGCCTGCCGGGCCTCTTCCGCCGTCGTGACGGTGCCGACGCCGATTTCGACATCGTCCCCGAAGTCCCGGATCAGCCCGGGAAGGAGCTCAAAGACGCCGGCCGTGCTCAGCGTCAGTTCGATCGCCCGGACTCCGCCGTCGGCCAGTGCGGCGATGACCGGGGCGTATTCCCGGGCATGACCGGCGCGGAGCACCGCCACCACCGGGTTGGCGAGCAGGATGTCGCTCGGGGCGGGGCGCTGGAGTGTCGTCGTCCCGTTGCTCACGTCACGGTCCCTAATTGCCATGGCACAAATTCTTCCTGTCCCAGATCGAGTTCTTCGCTGACGGTCTGTGCCCCGGATGCCACGGCGAGGATGCGGGCGAAGATCAACTCCCCCACTTCCTGGACCGTCGCCTCGCCGTCGACGATGACGCCGCAGTTGAGGTCGAGGTCCTCGGGCATTCTCTTGTAGAGCTCGGTGTTGGTGCCCAGTTTGATGCTGGGGACCGGCTTGCAGCCGAACACCGAGCCGCGGCCGGTGGTAAAGCACACCACGGTGGCGCCGCCGGCCACCAGCCCGGTGACGGACACCGGATCGTAGCCGGGCGTGTCCATGAACACGAGGCCGGGGCTGGTCATGGGTTCGGCGTAGGCATAGACGGCGGACAGCTCCGCCTGCCCGGCCTTGGCCACGGCGCCCAGGGACTTCTCCAGGATCGTCGTCAGGCCGCCGGCTTTGTTGCCGGGCGAGGGGTTGTTGTCCAGGCTTCCGCCGCCGGAGCTCGCGTAGTCCTGCCACCAGTCGAGTTGTCCCAGCAGCCGTTGCCCGACCTCGGGGGTGACAGCCCGGCGGGTGAGGAGATGCTCGGCCCCGAAGACTTCCGGGGTTTCGGCGAGTGCCGACGTTCCGCCGTAGCCGACCAGCAGGTCCGAGGCGACCCCCAGCGCGGGATTGGCCGTGATGCCCGAGTACCCGTCCGAACCTCCGCAGTTGAGGCCCAGCACCAGCTCTGAAACGTCCACGGGCTCCCGTTGGAGCTCGTTGATGGAGGGCAGCATCTTTTCGATCAGGGCAACTCCCGCTTTGACCGTGGACCGGATGCCGCCGGAGTCCTGGATGGTGAGCCGCTCGATCAGTGCGGGCGCGGTGGCGGGATCCAGGAAGCGATCGGTCTGCAACATCTCGCAGCCCAGGCCGAGGACCAGCAGCCCGGCGAAGTTGGGGTGCGCGGCATAGCCGCGAAGGGTGCGCACCAACACGTCCGCGCCCGCGCTTCCCAGCACCATGCCGCAGCCGCTGCCGTGGGTCAGGGCGAAAACCCCGTCGACGTTGGGGTAGGCGTCCAGCGCACTTCCGCGGAACTGGTCGGCGATCATCCGGGCCGTGCTGGCCGAGCAATTGACGGAGGTCAGGATGCCGACGTAGTTGCGCGTGCCGACCTTGCCGGTGGCCCGACGGTAGCCCTGGAAGGTGGGGCGCGGACCGGCCGGCACCGGCGGGGTGACCCGGGCGGTGCCGAATTCGTAGTCCTGCTTTACCTCATCCATCCCCAGGTTGTGGGTGTGGACGTGGTCCCCGGGCCGGATGTCAGTCAGGGCCCTGCCGATTGACTGTCCGTACTTGTGCACTGCGGCGCCGGCGGCAACGGGCCTGAGCGCAATCTTGTGTCCGCGGGGGACGTTGGCGCTGACCGTCAGCACCCGCACAGCGCCGTCCGATGCGCCGTCCGATGCAGCGCCGTCCTGGAGGGTCGTGCCCGCGGCGAGGTCGCGGGTGGCGACGCCCACTTCGTCCCCCTCGGTCAGGCGGAGAACGCAGTCCTCAAGCCGGACCCGGGCTGATTGTATGGTCATCGATCTGTCCTTCGGGTCTCAGCTCCGGGCAGCATAGGACTGCAGCGGCAGGTTGTAGGCGAGGTCGACGGCGGTTTCCGCGGCCTCCGCCAGGCCCAGCCGCCCCTCGGCCACGAGCCGGGCAAGGTAGTCGGCGTCGATCCGCCGGGACAGGTCGTGGCGGGCCGGGATGGAGGCCAGGGCGCGGGTGTCGTCGACGAACCCGCTCGTGTTGTAGAACCCGGCCGTTTCGACGGCGGACTCACGGAACCGGCGCATCTGCTCCGGGCTATCCAGGAACCACCAGGGAGCTCCGAGTTTCATTGCCGGGTAGCAGCCGGCCAAGGGCGCGAGTTCACGGGAATAGACCGTTTCATCGGTCGTAAAGGCGATAAAACGGAAGTCCTTGTTCATGCCGAAGCTGTCCAGCAACGGCCGCAGCGAACGGGTGAACTCAACGCTGACCGGGATGTCGAAGCCCTTGTCGGGACCGTAGGAGTCGTGGACACCGTGGCAGTGATTGCGCAGCACCCCGGGGTGGAGTTGCATCACCAGACCGTCTTCGACTGACATCCGGGCCATCTCGTAGAGCATGTTCCCGGCGAACGCCTGGGTCTCCTGCGCCGTGGCCTCCCCGCGGGTGGCTGCGGCGAAGATGCGCTGCGCCTCGGCCGCCGGCAATGGCGTCGTGTCCGCCGGCAAGTGGCCGTGGTCGGTGGCCCGGGCGCCGGCGTCGATGAACGCGCGCCGACGCTGGCGGAGCGCCGCCAGGAAGCTGCCGTAGTCCGCCACCTCCACCCCGGAAATATCGGAGAGCATCCGGATTTCGTCCTGCCACCCGGCGTGGTCCACGTGCAGCAGCGAATCCGGACGGAAGGTCGGGACGATCCGTCCGGGGCCCAGCGTGTCGCGGAGTTTGCGGTGCGCGGACAGGTCGGACAACGCCGAATCCGTCGTGGCAAGAATTTCGACGTTGAAGCGGTCCAGGATGGACCGCGGGCGGAATGCTTCGGTCTGAAGCAAGGCCGCGAGCCTGTCGAAGAGGGCATCGGCATTCTCCGCCGACGGTTGCAGCGGTGTCTCAAAGACGACCGCCAGTTCGTGCTCCAGCCAATAGCGCGTCGGCGTTCCCCGGAACAGCTTCCAGTTCTCGCAAAAACGGCGCCAGATGAGCCTGGCGTCCGGCTCCGTCAAGGCGGCGCCCTGGCGGTCGGCCACGCCGAGTTCGGCCGGCGTGTAGCCCTGCGAGACCAGCATCCGGACCAGATAGTGGTCCGGGACCACCAGCAGCTCCGCCGGGTTCCCGAAGTACTCGTTGTCCACGAACACCTCGGCTTCCACATGGCCGTGCATGGACACGATGGGCAGGGCTTCGACGGCGGCGTAGAGCTCGCGGGCGATGCTCCGCGTTGCTGGATCGGCAGGAAGGGCACGGTCCGGATCGATGGCCCATGCGGTGGAGTCACTCATAAATTTGCCTCTCCTTTGAAACAAAATGCAACAGAATTTGCACCGGTGAATTAACTACCAATATGCATCGAGGCCTTTCATAAAGCAATGAAAAGCCGATATTTAGCCGGATTTCCCTGCAACGGAACGTGAAACTTAATGATTCTTTGAACCACCTGTTGACAGATCAATGAAAACGATTGCAGGATGTGACGAACCGCACAAGGCGGCGAATGGACAACCGTTAGGCGAAGTGCGCATGAAGGGATCCATCACGGTCCGGGACGTGGCGAAGGCGCTGGGCGTCTCGCCGTCGACGGTGTCCCGGGCACTGTCATCCTCGGACCTGGTCGCCCCCCGCACCCGCCAGCTGATCGTCGACAAGGCGCGCGAGTTGGGCTACACCCCAAACAACGCGGCCCGCGGGCTGGCGACCGGCCGGAAGGGAACCCTGGGGCTGGTGGTGCCGGACCTTGAGAACCCGTACTTCGCCTCTGTCACCAAGGGCGTCCAGGCCAGGGCGCTGGCCGCCGGCTACTCGGTCTTTGTCGCCGACTCCGATGAGGACAGCCACGTCGAGCGTGAGCTGGTGCGCAAGCTCAAGCCGCAGGTCGACGGCCTCATTCTGTGCTCCTCACGGATGTCCGACGCCGACCTGGCAGCGCTGCAGGGCGGCATCCCCGTCCTGCTGATCAACCGGCGCATGGAGGGACTTCCCGACGTCACCGTGAACGACCAGGAAATCGTCCGCCAGGCGCTGGAACATCTGCACGCCTTGGGCCACCGAAGAGTCGGTTATGCCGGCGGTCCCACCGGTTCCTGGTCAGACAAACAACGCCGCCTCGGGATCGAGCAGGCGGTTCCGGGACTGGCCGGCCTGGAGGTCACCTCCCTGGGATCCTTCGCGCCGGTCTTCGGCGGCGGACAGTCCGTTGCCGACCTCGCCGTCGCCGCCGGCCTCACCGCGGTCCTGGCCTACAACGACCTGATGGCCCTTGGCATCATTGCCCGCCTGCATGCCCGCGGGATCAACGTCCCGGACGAGATGAGCGTGGTCGGCATAGACGACATCAACGCCGCGACCCTCATCTCGCCGGCGCTGACCACCGTTCGGGCACCCCTGCGCAAGGTCGGCAGCGCCGCCGTCGACCTGCTGATCGAAAGCCTTGACCCCGGCCCGGTCCCCCGCGCCGCCGAATACCTTCCGATCGAAATCATCGTCCGGCAGTCCACAGCTGTAGTGCCATCCGTCATCCGCGAGCGTCCGTCCGGCAACGTTGCCGGACGCGATGAAAGGAAATCCCATGCGAGCATCTAGAAAAGTCCAGTGGGCGGCAACCCTCGGCGTGGCCGGGTTGCTGGCCACCGGCTGCGGAGCCCCGGGGAGCGACAACGCAGCGGCCTCGACGCTGTCCGCCGGCAGCGTCCCGGAGAAGCCCTCCAAGGCGGTCACCCTGAACATCCTCGACGTCGCCGGCAACAAGCAGCTGACCGGCGCCATCTTCGACCAGTTCGCCAAGGACCACCCGGACATTATCTCGGCGGTCACCTGGGAAACCGCCGGTGCGCCGGACATGGCCGGCAAGGTGAAGGCCCAACAGCAGGCCGGCAACCTGAAGATCGACCTGGTCCTGACCGGCACCGACGGCCTCGCTGCGGGCATCAGCGAGAGCCTGTTTGCCCCGCTGGCCAAGGACTACAAGGACCGACTGAGCAACATGGCCAACTACCAGGAGCCCGCGGCGGCGATGCAGAAGCTCGCCCAGGACCAGGCCGTCGCCTTGACCTACTACCCCTCCGGCCCGCTGCTGGAATACAACCCGGACAAGGTCCCCAACCCGCCGAGCACGGCCGAGGAGCTCCTGAGCTGGGCCAAGGACCACCCGGGCCGCTTCGGCTACGCCCGTCCGGCCAACTCCGGCCCCGGCCGCACCTTCCTCATGGGCCTGCCGTACATCCTCGGGGACTCCGACCCCAAGGACCCGGTGAATGGCTGGAGCAAAACCTGGGACTACCTCAAGCAGCTCAACCAGACCGTCACCTCCTACCCGACGGGCACGGGCGTGACTATGAACAACCTGAAGAACGGCACCTGGGACATGGCCATCACCACCACGGGCTGGGACATCAACCCCCGCGCCCTGGGCCAGGTGCCGGAAAACTTCAAGACGAAGGCTCTTAAGGGCTTCACCTGGGTCACGGACGCCCAGTACGCCGCGGTTCCCAAGGGCGTCTCCGCGGACAAGATGGCGGCGATCCTGCAGGTGCTGCAGTACGCACTGACCCCCGAGCAGCAGGCCAAGACGTTCGACTCCGGCTACTTCTACCCCGGCCCGGCCATCAAGGACGTCACCGTGGACCTCGCACCGCAGGTCAGCAAGGACATCATCGCGAAGTTCGGCCGGCCCGAGTACGACGCGCTGATCAAGGACAACCCCAAGGCCACGCCGATCGACGCCGCCGCCCTGGTGAAGGCCTTTGACACCTGGGACACACAGGTGGCAACCGGGAAGGTCGAGCAGAAGAAATGAGCATCCACGCCACGAGCTTTGAGACCCTCGAGCTCGAAAATGTGGCCCGGTCGTTCGGCGGCCAGAATGCGCTCCGGAACCTCAACCTCTCGATCCGCAGCGGTGAGTTCATTGCGCTCCTAGGCCCGTCCGGCTGTGGAAAGTCAACGGCCTTGAACTGTCTGGCCGGGCTGCTGCCGCTGACCGGCGGACGTATCCTCATGGACGGCAAGCAGATCGACCGGCTGCCGCCCGAGAAGCGCGGCTTCGGCATGGTCTTCCAGAACTATGCGCTGTTCCCGCATCTCAGCGTGGAGAAGAACATCGCGTTCGGCCTGGAAATGCGCAAGGTGCCCAAGGCGGAAATCAAGAAGCGGGTGGCCGAGGCTATCGAACTCGTCCAGCTCGGGCCGCACGCGACGAAACTTCCGGGCCAGATGTCCGGCGGCCAGCAGCAGCGCGTGGCGATCGCCCGCGCCGTCGTACTGCGGCCGCCGCTGGTCCTGATGGATGAGCCGCTTTCCAACCTGGACGCGAAACTGCGCCTCGAGATGCGGACGGAGATCCGGCGCCTCCATCAGTCGCTGGGCCTCACCACGCTCTACGTGACGCACGACCAGGAGGAAGCGCTGTCGCTGGCCGACCGGCTCGTGGTGCTGCGCCTGGGCGAGGTGCAGCAGGTCGGCACGCCGCAGGACCTCCATGAGCATCCGGTCAACTGGCACGTTGCTGACTTCATGGGCTACCGCAACCTGCTGGAGGGCGTCGTGGAGCGGGCGCACGGCGAAGCTGTCACGGTTTCGGTCCTCGGGACCACCGTGACCGGTTCAGCGCAGGTGCCGCTCCGTGCCGGCGACGCCGTGAAGGTCGGACTGCGCCCGGAGGACTTCGACATCGCGCCGGCAGGAACGGCACCGGCCGGCCTGGCCAGCATCGACGCTACCGTCGAGGTAGTCGAATACCAGGGTCGCGAGTTCGCCGTTGAGGTCAGGTCCGACGCCGGGAAGCCCCTGCACGTGCGCACGGCGCGCCATGTGGAACCCGGGCAGCGGGTCACGCTGACCGCTACGCAGGACCGTGTTCTGGTGTTCCCGGCCGAGCTGGCTTCGGCGCCGGACCGGGCACCGCAGCTTCAGGGGGCGGCGCTGTGACCATGACCGGGCAGCGGCCGGGCCGGGCGAAGCAGGGGCCGGCCAACCGGCCGGCCCTCTCCCACCGGCTGGCCGAGCGCGGGATCGACAAGCTCCTGCTCCTGCTGCTGCCCGCCTTGCTGTTTGCGCTCGTGCTGTTCGTCTATCCCTTCGTCTACGGCCTGGGCCTGTCCTTCCAGCCGAAGACGGGCGGACTCTTCGGGGCCTACGTGAAGTTCTTCACGGACCCGTCCGTCCGGGGTTTGGATTCGATCTGGGTGACACTGCAGCTGGCACTGCCGGCGGCCCTCCTGAATGTCCTGGTTTCGGTTCCGCTCGCGTATAAGATGCGCGGGAAGTTCCGCGGCAAACGCGCCCTGACCACGGTCCTGGTCATCCCGATCACGCTGGGCACCGTCCTCACCGCCGAGGGCCTGCTGAACTTCTTCGGTCAGCGCGGCTGGTTGAACCGCTTTCTGGGGGTCCTGGGCTTCGAACCGCTCCAGCTGGTCCAGAACTACTGGGGTGTGCTCTGGTCGCTGATCATCTCGGGTTTCCCCTTCGCGTTCCTGCTGATCCTGTCCTACCTGTCCGGCATCGATCCCTCGCTCGAGGCGGCCGCCCGTACCCTCGGCGCGGACTGGAAACAGCGCTTCCGCCGGATCACCCTGCCGCTGCTGGCACCAGGGCTGGCCATCACCTTCTGCCTGACCTTCGTCCTGGCCTTCAGCGTCTTCCCCTCCGCCATCCTCGTCGGCGACCCGTCCGGGTCCACCCGCGTCATCGCCTACGTGGCCTACAACGCCTGGGGCCAGCAGTTCGACTACCCGCTCGCGTCCGCCGCCGCAATCGTCATGGGCGCCGTGGAACTGATCGTCATCGTCCTGGTGCTGATCTGGCGCTCCCGCATGTACAAAGGATCCACCGGAGGTAAGGGCTGATGAGTCTCGCACTGAAACCCAAGTCCGACGCCGCACCACAGGGCACCAAACGGGCACTTGCCGCGACCCCGGGCACGTTCCTAATCTGGGGAAGCATGGCAGTGTTCCTGCTGTTGCTCCTCGGTGTGGTCTCCTCCGTGGTGGTCAACTCCTTCGCCAAGGAATGGTTTGATACCTGGCTGCCCGCCGGATACACCCCGGCGTGGTACGCCGACGCGTGGAAGGAGTACGACCTCGGCCAGGTCGTCGGCACCACGCTGACGGTCGCCGTCGCCGTCGTCGGCATCTCCGTCCTGATCGGTGCGCCGGCCTCCTACGTGCTGGCCCGGCGCAGCTTCCCGGGCAAGAACATCCTGATGCTCGTCTTCCTGCTGCCGATCATGATGCCTCCAATTACCTACGGCATCCCGCTCGCGACCCTGTTGACGTATTACCACCTGGCGCCCGGCCTGACCGGCGTGATCCTCGCCAACCTGGTCCCCTCCATCCCGTTCGTCATCCTGACCATGACGCCCTTCATCGAACAGATCAACCCGTCGATCGAGTCGGCGGCGCGGATGTGCGGCGCCAACATGCTGCGGCTTTTCACGAAGATCCTGGCGCCGCTCCTGGTTCCCGGGATCCTTGCCGCCGCGGTCCTGGTGCTGGTCCGGACGGTGGGCATGTTCGAGCTGACGTTCCTGACCTCGGATTCGACCTCCGACACGCTGGTGGTGGCCTTGTTCACAGCCATGACCGGTGCCGGCATCCGGGCCCAGCAGTCCGTGGACGCGATGGCCGTCGTCTACATGCTCATGATGATGGTGCTGCTCGTGGTGGCCCTGCGGTTCGTCAATCCAACCCAGCTTGTCTCCCAGGTCCGGGAAGAGACCGACTGACCACCGGGCCGCCACCGGCGCCGCCCTCCGTTTCGCCGGCTGAAAGGCCAATGATGTCCTCCACCACCATTACAGACCGCCTCTCGCTGGCCACCGTGGCTGCGGCGGCGGAACGCCAGGGTGTATCCGGCCCTGCCGTGGATCCCCGTTCCCTGAGCACGGGGATGGTCCACTTCGGGGTAGGCGCCTTCCACCGCGCGCACCAGGCCGCCTACACCGAGGACGCCGCGGCGGCCGCGGGTGACACCCGGTGGGGAATCCTCGGCGTCACGGGGCGTTCCGCTCGGGTGGCGGACCAGCTCGGACCGCAGGACGGCCTCTATTCGGTGCTCACCAAGGCCCGGGACTCGACGTCGCTGCGGGTCATCGGATCGCTGCGCGGGGTACGGTACCCGGGAACCGATACGGAGGAAGTCCTGCGGACGCTGGCAGCCGAAAGCGTCCACCTGGCGTCCCTGACCATCACCGAAAAAGGCTATTCGCGCACGGTCCGGGGTGGCCTGGACTTGGCCCACCCGGGGGTGGCGGCCGACGTCGCGGCCCTCAAGGCCGAGCTCTCGGGCCGCGGCTTTGCCGGGCAGGCCCGCACCCCCCTCGGCCTGCTGGGACGGGGGCTGGCACGGCGCTACGCTTCCTCCGGCGCACCGTTCGCGGTGGTGTGCTGCGACAACCTGATGTCGAACGGCACGGTTACCGGTGGTCTGGTCAGGGGACTGGCGGAGGCGGCGGGGGCGGAGCGGATGCTGGATTGGCTCGACGCCGCCGTCACCTTCCCGTCCACGATGGTGGACCGGATCGTCCCGGCGACAACCGAGGCGAACCGCCGGGAGGCCGAACGGATCCTGAGCCTCAGGGACGAGGGCCTGGTGGTTGCCGAGCCCTTTGGCCAGTGGATCATCGAAGACAAGTTCCCGGGGCCGCGCCCGGCCTGGGAGCGTGCCGGGGCCATCGTGACCGGCGACGTCCACGCGTTCGAGGTCGCCAAGCTTCGGATGCTTAATGCCACGCACTCCCTGCTGGCCTACCTCGGGGCGCTGAGGGGATACCCGACCATCGCGGAGGCTGTCGACGCCGACGGACTGGCGGAGGAGGCGCGCCGCCTGCAGCGCGACGACGTGATCCCCACCCTGGCTGCCCCGCCTGGGCTGGACCTGGCGGAATACGGCGAATCGATCCTCAGCCGGTTCGCCAACCCGAATCTCGGGCACAGCACCATCCAGGTGGCCATGGACGGGTCCCAGAAGCTGCCGGTCAGGATCCTCGGGACGGTCGCGGACCGGCTGGCCGCCGGCGTCGTCCCCTCTTCCGGAGCCTTGCTGGTGGCCGCGTGGATGGTGTTCGTCTACCGCGGCCGGGACATCAACGGCCGGCCGTTGCTCCTGGACGACCCGATGGCGGACGCGCTTCGCGGGGCCGCCGCAGGTTCCGAAACCGGCCTGGCCGGCCGCCTCCTGGCCGTCAGGGAGATCTTCCCCGTGGAGCTGGCGGACCACCCCGGCTTCCGCGCGGCGGTCACCGAGGCGGTCCGGCGGCTGTTGTCAGAGATTCCCTAGCCCCGCACTCAATCAAAGGCCGGGTCGGGCAGGCCCTCTCGTAGTTCCTTTTAGCTTCTGACGGGTGTTTCAGCCGCGGGGGCGCAGCTGGACGTTCGGCAGGGCGGGGGCGGGCAACGGCGCGGGGGTGTTGTCGGGGAAGGGTCCAAACCGGGGGTAGGGCGCCCCGTCCGGATAGGTTCCGCCGCCGGGCGGTATTGCGGCTGCGGCGCCGATCTCGGCCTGCCAGGCGTCGCGGTAGGCCACAACCTCTTCATGGGTCCGTCCGATGAAGTTCCACCACATGACGATCTGCTCCCCGAGGGGCTCGCCGCCGATCACCAGCACCCGGACCGGGTTAACGCCGGCTTCCAGCATCAGGGTCGACCGCCCGGTGGGCAGGTAGACGAGGTGGTCCACCGGTACCGGTTCGCCGTCCAGCCGCAGATCGCCAGTGTCCAGCAGGACCCCGTGCTCGAAGGCCGGGTCCAGTGCGAGCTCCAGGCCGGCGCCCGGCCGCAGCACGGCCTCGGCTCCCAACAGGGCAGGGGTGTAGGTGTTGACCGGGGACGTCGAGCCAGCCAGCGAACCCAAGAAGACCCGAAGTTCAGTTCCGTCCCCGAGGACCGGTTCCGGGGCGTAGTGCTCGAAGGTCGGCGGCATATGCCGGGTCGCCTCCGGCAGGGCGAACCACAGCTGCGCCCCGTGCAGGATGGACGTGTCCGGCGTCGAGAACTCCTGATGCGAGATGCCCCTGCCCGCGACCATCAGGTTCACCTCGCCGGGACGGACGACGGCGGTGAATCCCGCCGAGTCACGGTGCGCGACCTTGCCCGAGAACAGCCAACTGACCGTGGCCAGGCCGGTATGCGGGTGGCGGGGCACGTTCATCCCGCCGGAGGCTGACACCAGGTCGGGTCCGTAATGGTCCACGAAGCACCAGGCACCAATGAGGCTGCGCCGCTTCTGCGGCAGCGTCCGGCGAACGTCCATGGCCCGGACGCCGCCCAAGGGCACCGCCCGCGGCGGGAGGACCTCGGCGTCGCCGAAGGTTTTCTCAAAGGCGCAGACAACTTCTTCCGGTACGGTCTCGAGGTTGCTCATGGGGCCAGTCTAGATCCGGCACCACTGGCCAATCGCGGAGGATCCTACCGGGCGATAAAGTCCGCGTTCGAGAAGGCCACCCCGAGGGTCACGATCACCAGCAAGGTGATGGCAATCGCGACGTAGCCCAGGACCAGGCCCGCGATGGCCAGGCCTTTTCCGTCCGGCTCCCGGTTCAGCGCCAGGTGACCGAGGACGACGGCGGCCACTTGCGGGAGCAGGAAGAAGCCGAACCCCATGAGGGACGCGATGCCGCAGCACAGGCTCGCGATGCTCAGGACCTTCGGCACGGCGGTCACGCCGTAGTAGATCGGCTGGCCGTAGGCATCCGCGTACGGGCCGGCCTGCAGGCCGTAACTGCCCGCCGGCTGCCCGACATGGGGCGCCGTCGGCGGCATCGGCGGGACATGGCCGTGGCCACGGTGCGTGCTGTACCCGGGCCGGGTCTGCTCGGTCATGAATCCCCCTCGACGTGCCTGCGTCCAGAATACCGCCGCGGCGTATTCCAGCCGTATTGGCGGACTTCGCGGTGTACTCGCGGCGGGCTTGCAGTGTCATGGCAGTGTCATGGCAGGCCGATTCCGGCGAAAGCATGTTGCCGGACCCGCACGTCTGGCATGCTGGTGCCATGGCTAGCCGCGCGGGCACAGTTGCCCAACCCCAAGACCTTGTTGACCTCACTGCGCTCCTGGACGCGTACTACGACGTTTCGCCGGATCTGGGCGACCCCGGCCAGCGGGTGGCGTTCGGGACCTCCGGACACCGCGGCTCGAGCCTCAAGGCGTCCTTCAACGAACCACACATCCTCGCCATCACCCAGGCCATCGTGGAGTACCGGGCGGGCCAGGGCATCACCGGCCCGCTGTACCTCGCCAAGGACACCCACGCCCTGAGCGAACCGGCACAGAACTCCGCCCTCGAGGTGCTGGCCGCCAACGGCGTACACGTGCTGATTGACGCCCGGCACGGCTACACGCCCACGCCGGCACTGAGCCATGCCATCCTGACCCACAACAACAACTCCCCGGCCGGCGCACCGCAGGCCGACGGCATCGTGGTGACTCCGAGCCACAACCCGCCCGGGGACGGCGGCTTCAAGTACAACCCTCCCCACGGCGGCCCGGCGGACACCGACGCCACCGGCTGGATCGCCAACCGTGCCAACGAACTCCTCGAGAACGGGCTGCGCGGGGTCAAGCGGGTCCCCATCGCCGAGGCCGTGGCCGCCGACACCACCGGCAAATTCGACTTCCTCAGCAGCTACGTCGATGACCTGCCCTCCGTGCTGAACCTGAACGCGATCCGCGACGCCGGAGTCCGCATCGGCGCCGACCCCATGGGCGGAGCTTCCGTGGACTACTGGGGCGAAATCGGCGAACGCCACCACCTCAACCTCACGGTGGTCAACCCGACCGTGGACCCGCAGTGGGCCTTCATGACGCTGGACTGGGACGAGAAGATCCGGATGGACTGCTCCTCGCCGTCGGCGATGGCCTCGCTGATCAAGCGGATGGCTGCTCATGAACCCGAACCATTACCTCGCCGTCGCGATCGATTACCTGTACCGGAACCGGAGCGGCTGGAACCCGCAGTCCGTGATCGGCAAGACGCTGGTGTCCTCGTCGATCATCGACCGCGTTGCCGAAAGCCTCGGCCGGAAACTCGTGGAGGTGCCGGTCGGCTTCAAGTGGTTTGTGCCCGGGCTGCTGTCCGGCGAAGGCGCCTTCGGCGGGGAGGAATCTGCCGGCGCATCCTTTAACAAGTTGGACGGCAGCGTCTGGACCACGGACAAGGACGGCATCCTGCTGGCGCTGCTGGCCTCTGAGATCACCGCGGTGACGGGCCAGTCGCCGTCGCAGCTGTACAAGGGACTCACCGACAAGTTCGGAGACCCCGTCTACGCGCGGATCGACGCCGCGGCCACGCGGGAGCAGAAGGCCGCCCTGGGCAAGCTGTCGCCGTCGGACGTCACCGCAACTGAACTGGCCGGCGAGACCATCACGGCCAAGCTGACCGAGGCGCCCGGCAACGGCGCGGCCATCGGCGGCCTCAAGGTGGTCACCGAGAACGCCTGGTTCGCGGCCCGGCCCTCCGGCACCGAGGACGTCTACAAGATCTACGCCGAGTCCTTCAAGGGCGCGGAGCACCTCAAGCAGGTGCAGGCCGAAGCCAAGGCCCTGGTGGACGGGGTTATTTCCTAGCCGGCGCTGGCGGCCTCTTCCTCGCGGAAGCTGGCCGCCAGCACTGACTGGTCCCGGCCTTGGGTTTTCGCCCGGTACAGGGCGGCGTCGGCGGATTCGATGAGCGCCTTGAGGTCGGCCCGCCCGGCACCGGTAGCCGCGATTCCGTAGCTGACGGTCGGCAGCTTTGCCTCGATACCGGGCTGTTGCGACTGCAGCCGGCGGCTGATGTTCCCGGTCATCTCGCCGGCGCGCTCGGGCGACACACCGGGCAGGAGCAGGATG
This sequence comes from Arthrobacter sp., assembly GCA_026393275.1. Lineage (GTDB taxonomy): Bacteria > Actinomycetota > Actinomycetes > Actinomycetales > Micrococcaceae > Arthrobacter. The sequence continues at coordinate 6,481 of JAPLAM010000045.1, read as the reverse complement.
AATTCCTCGCCCCCGTACCGCCCCACCAGGTCCGTGGAGCGAACGGATGCCGAGCAGGCCGCGGCGAAAGCCTGAAGCGCCATATCCCCGGCTGCGTGGCCGTACCTGTCGTTGACGGTCTTGAAGTGGTCAAGGTCGGCCAGCACCAGTGAAGCAGGTGTCCTGGCGTTACTCAGGCGGCGCAACTCGTTGACGGCCAGGTCCAGGAAAGCGGTCCGGTTCAAGAGTCCGGTGAGTCCGTCAAGGGTGGCGCGCGCACGGAGGTCCCGGGTCAGCTGTTCATTGCTCAGTTCGACCATGGTGAAGGACGCGACCACCAGAACCATGGTCGTCAGGATTGTGGTCACAACCGACCCGAAGTAGGAGACAAAGATGGGCCCGTCGGGTCCCTCGGTGAGGAAGGTCAGCAGTCGGCCAACGTAGAAGATGGTCAGCAGCGCCGAACCATAGGCGAGCGGACGGTGGACCCTCGAGTATTCGACCTCCAGCAGGAAGAGCTCACGCGAGGACAGACCCAACATGATTCCCATCAGGGCCAGCATCATCGGGCCTCCGGACCAGTTGTTCGTCGCCGGGTGGTCCAGGACTGACACGATGCCGGTCACCGCCGGGCCGGCCAGGAGGTACCAGATTTTGGGGCTGTCCCGCCGCAGCGACCGGGCCCCGGCCCACATCGCTCCGGCGCCGGCGACCAGCAGCGTGTTCCCCAGCGGGTTCGCCCAGACCTGGTGCGCAGTGCCGTCCAGCAGATAGGACGCGGATCCGGTGAGGAAGAGCAACAGTGCGGAGCACCACCAGCCGCTGTAGGGCGAACGGGTCCGGCGGAAGGTGATGAAGTAGAACAGGCACAGCAGGGTCAATGTGACAACAGCCAAGGCAACACGCAGGGTGGCGGTGTCAAGCATCATCCTGCGGTTCCCCCAGCACGCACTTAGTTGCCCCAGTATCCATCGGCGTCAGACTTCAAATGTGAACCCAAGTATGGCACCCCGGAGCGGAAATGCTAGGGGTCCATTCACGGTGTGGTCTGCCAAAGACTCAGCACCCGCCGCGTGGCGTGTCCGCCGTCGGGAGCCATGTCCACCAGGGCGATCCGGTCCAGGACCAGTTTCCCGCCTGCCCGGGGCGCTTTGTCGCCACGGTGGGACACATGCGGACGGTACCCGGCCATGGTGTAACCGGGAGTAGCAATCCGGCCGGGCAGCGCCTCCACGACTCCCACGAGCGCTTCGTGGAGGCTCTGCAGCGCCGGGCTGGGCAGGATCAGGCTGACCGGGATGGAGCCGCGGCGGCCGAAGCCTGCCCCGCTGCCCACGGTGACAGCGCTTCCCAGCGCCGCCCGGACCGGTGCGTCCATAAGCCCCGCCACCCGGTCGGCCAGCACGTCACGGGCGGCGTCGCTCTCGCCGTCGCCGGCCGCCTGGTGATCGACGACGTCGAACTTCACCAGTGTGATGTGCAGCGGCCAGTCATCGCGGGGGAAGTCCATCCCCTCCGTGACGGGTTCCAAAAAGGCGACCACAATGAGGTTCCGCATGGGCCCAGTCTGCCACCGGCCTCCGGCGCGGGTGCCCGGTCCATGGGCCGTCAGACGGTGCGGACCACGTCTTCGTAGGCGAACTTCGGCTTCGGCGCGCCCCAGGCGTCCTCTCCGGCGTGGCCGATGTTGACCACCAGGAAGCTCTTCTGGCCGCCGTCCGGGAAGAAGGCGGAGTCAATCTTGCCGAAGTCGGCGCCCGTCATCGGTCCGGCCGAAAGGCCCAGCGAACGGACGGCCAGGATGAAGTAGCCGGCCTGAAGGTGGGCGTTGTTGTTGCCGGTAGCCGCGGCGAGGTCCGGGGCGGCGTCGTACATGGCCTTGGGTGCGTTGAAGCCGGGGAGGAAGGTGTCCCACTGCTCATGCCAGGCAGTGTCGGTGCTGAGGATGGCGACCAGCGGCGCGGAAGCAGTCTTGGCCTTGTTTCCGTTGGACATGGTGTCCACCAGCGTGGCACGGGCCTCGTCCGAGCGGACGTAGGTGACGCGCATGGGCTGGGAGTTGAAGGCCGTGGGGCCACCCTTCGTCAGCTCGTAGATGGCGCGGGCCTGCTCGTCCGTGACTTCGCCGGTAAAGGCGTTGGCCGTGCGAGCCTGGGCAAAGATGGCGTCCACCGCTGCGGCGTCGATTACTGCTTCTTCATGGGCGATCGTCATTTGCGTCTCTTTCGCTGGGCTCGCCCCTGTCCCGGGGCACGTCTGCTGTTGGTAGGTGCAACCACGTTCCGCGGCGGCGGCTTCCCTAGGCATGTTGTGACGTCGCACACAGCGGACTGGCGGGACTCAGGAATTGGGCGGCTCGGCTTCGCGGTGCACGTCGAGTTCCGACGGGAACGTCGTCCAGGTCCTCAGCGGCGAGAGGATTACGGGCAACGCCGAGGACGCTGCAATGAGGGCCGAGGTCCAGAGCACGGGGGCCTCCCCGGCGAGGAGTGCGAGGAAGCCACCGGCAAGGCTGGCCACCGGCATCACACCCAGGGTGGCGAGACGATAGCTGGACATCGCCCTTCCCATGAGGTCCGCCGGGACGAGCCGGGCAAGGATTCCGGCACCTGCCAGTCCGGTTAGCACCACGAAGTACGACCAGCCGAAGCCGGAGAGCCCCACCCAGAACACTGCGGGCAGCCCGAGGGCGGGAGCCGCGGGAACCAGCACCATGCACCCGGCCCCGGCCAGGCTGGCCATGATCTTCGTCCTGCCTATTCCGAAGCTGCGGGTCACGCTTGTGGCCATCAGGGAAGCAGCGAGGCCACCGGCTGCGGACACGGCACCGAGTCCGACGACCTGGTCCACCGGTATCCGCAGGGCATTGAGAACATAGACGACCTTCGCGCCGGCGCCCCACATGCCGGCCGCATTGACCAGCGCGACCGAGCACATCAGAGGCCGCACCAGCGGGTTCCCCAGGGTAAACAGCAGCCCGTGGCGCGCCTCCGCCCAAAAACCGGAGGGGCCCGCGGGCCGGGCCGCCCGCACCTCGGGCAGCGCACACGTCACCACGGCGGAGAAGAAATAGGCCATCCCGGAGATGACCAGTACGACCGGCGCAGCGACGACCGCGATGAGAACACCCACCAGCCCAGGGGCGGCGACGGCCAGCCCACTCTGGACGGCCTGCACCCTGGCATAGCCGACGGCGTGCTGATCACCTGCCAGGAGCGTGGGCATCACCGCCGAATGCGCCGAGCTGAAGAAGACATCGGCCGCGCTGACGACGGCGGCGACGAGGAAAAGGTGCCAAAGGCTTAGCGATCCCGCCGCATGGGCCAAGGAGACGGTCAGAACTGCAGTCGCTCGGACGGCGTTGGCACCGATCAGGACGGGCTTGCGTGGCCAGCGGTCCACCAGGACGCCGGCGGGGACACCGAGAATCAGGAAGGCCGCCATGCCCAGGGCGTTGAGGACCCCCGCTTCGAAGGCCCCCGCGCCGAGGGCCGCCACCGCGATGACCGGCAGCAGCGACCGGGCAATATCGTCGCCGATCCCGTCCCCGATCCCGGCAATGAAGAGCCGACGGAAAGGTCCCCGCATGAGGGGCGGTGCAGGCGCGTCGCCCGAATCCTGCCCTTTCCGGGCACGAGGGCTACCCTTGGAGTCGGAAGCATGGCGTAAGGTCACACCTGACAGTGTCAGGTCAAGCCTGACACTGTCAACGAGACCGCACTACTGATTTAGGGAGCACAAATGAACGACGGCGACAGTGACCGGCGCCAGTGCTCCTTTTGCGGCCGCGGCGGCGCCCCGGACCGACGGCTCGTGGCCGGGCCGGGAATCTGCATCTGCGAGCACTGCGTGGACACTGCCCGCGAGCTTTTAGACTTCACCACGGACGGTTCGGCGCCGGCGGCCGGCTCACTTGGGCCCGCCTGGGAACAGCTGAGCGACGAGGAGATCCTGCGGCACCTGCCGGAAATCTCCCATGTTGGATCTCAGCTCGAAGAGCAGCTGAAGCGTTGGGTCGGCGCGGCCAGGGAAAGAAACGTCAGCTGGTCGCGGATTGGCGCCGCCCTGGGCATCACCCGGCAGACCGCCTGGGAGCGGTTTAAGAATCCCGCCTGAGTCGGCCGCCTCGGCGCTCAGGCGTCGTCGTGCTGCAGGGAAGACGAGAGTTCGCGGTGGGCGTTCGCCTGTTCGATGAGGTCGGCGGCTTTCCGCTCGGCCGTCTCAACGGCGTCGGCTCCGGCGAGGAAGCGCAACGGCGGTTCCGCCACGGCGCTGAGGGTGAGTAGGGCGGCGGCGAGCTTTGCAGGGTCGCCGCCCTGCTGTCCGTTCATGGACCTCCACGCAGTGATCGTGTCCTGGGTTCGCTGGTCGTAGTCCTCGATGGACAGTTCCGGCCAGATCGTAGACGCTCCCTCGACCAGGAGTTCGGTGCGGAAGAAGCCGGGCTCCACGACGGTGGTTTTGATGCCGTAGGGCTCGACATCGAGGTGCAAGGTCTCCATCCACCCTTCCAGGGCGAACTTCGACGCGGAGTAGGCGGAGCAGAAGTCGACGCCGGCCAGCCCGGCCGTCGAGGAGATGGTCATGATGTGGCCGGTCCGCTGCGCCCGCATCACCGGCAGGATGGCACGGGTCACGTTGAGCGGTCCGAAGAAGTTGGTGTCCATCTGCTTGCGGAACTGCTCCGGGCTGATGACTTCGAAGTACCCGGCGTAGAAGTTTCCCGCGTTGTTCACCAGCACGTCGATGCGGCCGAACCGGGCCAGCGCGGCCTCCGTAGCGGCCTTCGCGGCGCCGGGGTCGGTGATGTCCAGCGACACCGCCAGGAGGTTCGGGTGTTCGCCGAGGACTTCGGTGACCTTGGCAGCGTCGCGGGCCGTCGCGACGACGGAGTGCCCGGCGTGGAGGGCGGCCCTCGCAATGTCCACCCCCATGCCCCGGGCGGCTCCGGTAATGAACCAGACGGTGTTCTCACTCATGGTGTTCCTCTCAAAGGCATGGCAGGCAGACTCGCTGCGGCGTTGATTCCATTCAGTGATTTCATTCAAGAGCCTTCGGGAGGGGCGTGGCAGACCCTGTCCAGAGGGTTAACACCGGGGACCCCCAAAATCGCGGCGGGCGGCGTAGCGTCGAGTTCATGGCAGAAGGAAACGAGCTCCAGCAGTTCCTGGCGAGTCGCCGGGCGCGGCTGACACCCCAGCAGGCCGGGCTGCCGGACTATGGCGGCCGACGCCGGGTGCCCGGGCTCCGGCGCGAAGAGGTGGCCCTCCTCGCGGGCATGAGCACCGAATACTACGTGCGCCTCGAACGGGGAAAAGCCAAAGGGGCGTCGGAGGGAATCCTCGAAGGGATTAGCCGGGCGCTTCAACTCGACGACGCCGAGCGCGCGCACCTCTACGACCTGGTCCGGGCGGCGAACAGCACCCCGTGGCAAGACGCCCGGTCGCGGCGCCCCGCGAAGCGGCAGGAAATGCGGACGGGCGTGCAGCAGCTACTCGACGCAATGACCCTCGTCCCCGCGGTTGTTCAGAACGGCCGCCTGGACATCGTGGCGGCCAATCAGCTGGGCCTTGCCCTCTTTTCCGAGCTGTACGCCCAAGCGCGCGCCTCCGGCCGGGCCGGCCAGCCGGCAAACTTCATCCGTTTCCTGTTCCTCTCCCCGGTGGCGAAGGACATGTACCCGGACTGGGACGAGGCCACCCAGCAGACTGTGGCCATGCTGCGCGCGGAGGCCGGCCGCGTCCCCGACGACCTGGCCCTCAGGTCGCTGGTGGGTGAGCTGTCCACCCGCAGCGACGCCTTCAGAACGCTCTGGGGATCCCACGATGTCCGGCGGCACAGCACCGGCACCAAACGGCTCCGCCACCCCGCTGTCGGAGACCTGGAACTCAACTATGAAGCCATGCCGCTCTCCCCCGACAGCCCCCTGCTGTTTCTCGCCTACACCGCCCGTCCCGGAGCGCCCTCCCACGACAACCTGCAGCTCCTCGCCAGCTGGGCGGCCACTGCCGACAACGCCCCAGTCGCGGGCGCACCGGCACCAAGCAGCGGCCTGGACGGGCGTTAGGGCGCGGCGGCGTCGTGCCGCGAAGATTTCAGCCGCCCTGGACTGGGTGCTCCTAAAATGTCACACCCCCTTGGCAGACTTAGTGCATGGGAATCGGTGCAGTTCTCGTCTCTCGTCCGGCCGGTCGGCCGGACGGTGATGAGGGCGGCGCGGGTCCATCACTCGGCAGCATTTCGGGTCAGTTGCGCGAGTTGAGTGCGACGGCGGCGCAGGACGCGGCGCTGCTGGGCCTCGGCGACGCGGCGGATTTCGCCGGCGACGTCGAGGAGGCCGCCCGGGCCGTGGAGTACCTGCAGGTGGTCGCGGCCGCCGCCGTGGACCGCAGCCGGAAAGAATCCGCGAACGACGTCGGGGCCGGCGACGTCGGGGCTGTCGGGGTCCGGTCCGGCGATGACGGCTACCGCAACACCGGGGAGTTCCTGCAGGCCCGGCTGC
>JAPLAM010000073.1 GCA_026393275.1 Arthrobacter sp. | reverse complement strand
TATCTCGGCCTCGACATCCTCGCCCGCTCTCGCATGCGCCCCATCGCTGACACCGGAAGCGAGGCAGACACCGACACGATCATGGCCCTCAGCGCCTAAGCGAAGGATCAACCGTTACACCACTCCACGGGACTTGACCGGCCCCGAGAACTGTAGCTCCGTCGCCCGGTACTTCTCCCGCTGCACGCGGAGGTGTCGGCTCCTAGTCTGAGGAAACCGCATTGCACACGTGAGCGATGCCCCCCACTCGTGTGCCTATGCGGTATATCAAATCCCACTCAGGATGACGCGACTCGCCCCGCCTCAGCACTCCCCAGAAACGATGACAACAGACGAGGCGTTGACCGATCTGTGTCCAGGCCCTGGCGTGACTTGACCAGCCCGCGTTACGTAACGCCACAATCTGTCTGTGGACGTCGTGGCGTTCCTCTTAGCACGGATCAACGAAGAAGAAACCGAGCTCCTTCGCGCTGCGAGGAGCGACCCCTCGACTCCATCATTCCTCGCATCACCACGGCTTGCAGAGTGCGTAACGGATGATCCTGGAGAACTGGAACAGGTCGTTCGAGAAGGGACAGGCGACACCGCGGACGTCCAAGGCTCGCCCGAGATTGCCACGCGATCGATGCTCAACATCCTCGCCTCAGGCTACGCAGGCCACCCCGATTTCGACCACGAGTGGGCCGCGGGCCCCAATGATCACCGGGACAGGTACGGTCCGGCCGCACTCGCCGCAACCACCCCGACGGAAGCGGTAATTTCATCAGGCGGGGAGGTATTTTCATGCCCCTCCCGGTTTCGCCTCTCCAGGAGTGATCACCTGGTCCGTTCGTTCGTCGTTTCCCGGAAGACCTGGGCGATCCCGTAGCCTTCCCCGTGACCGAGCCTGGTGATCTCCGTTGTCTGGCCGGCTTTCACGATCGTGATCGTCTCACCTGGGCTCCGTTTCCCCATCGACAGCTTTTCAATGGAGCCCAGACACAAGTCCAGCAGCGGCTCTGATGCGGTGAGCCCTGATTCCACGAAGAGTAGGCGCTGTCCGGTCAGGAGCAAGTAGCCTCCTTGATCGCGGAGGTGGCCGCAGCCGATGGCGCGGGCTGTTTCATCGCGGCTAAGAAGTGCCGTGATGTTTCGCAGGTCGTTCAGGGCGAGGTTAGGCAGACCGGCCCGCGCGGCTGCCGCGGTTACTCCGTGGTAATAAACCGACCCTTCCGGAAGCTGTTCTTCCATGGCGAGCAGATGATCGCGGCGGAGGGCCCCGCTTTCAACGGTCCAAGAGACCTCGGTTCCCCGTGTTGAGGCTGACAGCGACCCTGTCAGCCTGGAGGGCCAGCGGCGCTTCCGCAGGGAACGCGGCACACAGACACGGATGCCAGCCTCAGTGGTCAATTCCGTTTGGAAGCCTGCCCCGGCCACGGCTTCGCTGATGCGGGCCAGCGAGTCGGGCATGTCCGTGAGCAACGTCCAGCGGACGGCCCCTGACTGAGGAGTCTCAGTCTCACTATCCGGGAAGTCGTCACGCGCCTGACCGGCCCGGAGTAAAGCCTCGAGTGCAATGAGGTCACCCGGTTTACCCAGCAGGTAGCCCTGGGCCCGCTGACAACCCAGGGCTCGCAGCGCGTCCAGCTGAGCGGTCGTTTCGACGCCCTCCGCGATAACGCCCAGTCCCAACCCGTGGCCCAGTCCGATGATCGCGGCGACGAACGCCGACGATGATTCCTCGGAGTCGGAAAGCCGGCTGATAAAGGCCCTGTCGATTTTGACTTCCGCCACTGGCAACCGGTGCAACTGGGCCAGGGACGAATACCCGGTTCCGAAGTCATCGATGGATAAAGACACGCCAAGCGCCCTGAGATCGTGAAGGTCGCTGTCACCGGCAGCCCCTTCGGCAAGGGCCTGCGATTCGGTGATCTCCAGGGTCAGAGCTGCCGCCGGGAAGCCGGTGCCCGTCAGTGTGTCCCGAACCAGCCAGGTGAAGCCCGGACTCAGGAGCTGAACGGCAGAAACGTTCACGGACATCTGCAAGGGGTACCCCTGGGCGTGCAGAACAGCGCCGGCGCGGCAGGCTTCCTGGAGCACGTGTGCACCGACTTCAAGAATCAGGCGGCTCTCTTCGGCAAGCCCAATGAAGTCACTCGGGAGCAATAACCCAAGCTCGGGGTGCTGCCACCGGACAAGGGCCTCAGCTCCCACGACGGCGTTCGTGGCTACGTCGACCTGTGGCTGGTACTCGACGCGCAGCTCGCCCCGGAGGGCGGCCCCGCGCAGATCGGTTTCGAGGCGCAAGGTGCTTTCGCGTGTCACGTCGGGTGGAATCTGGCCGCGGGAGCGCGCCCTTGCCCGGTACATCTCGACGTCCGCCTGTTCAATGAGCCGGCGGGCCGTCTCCGACAGCTCATCGGGACTGTCTCGTCGAAACGGCGCGAGCGGGCCGCTGATACTGCTGCCAATGGTGACGTCGACGAAGACCTTCCTGCCGTTGACCTCGGCCCCCGTGGCGAGGCTTGCACGGATTCGGTCGGCCACGCGTTCGACTTCCGATGCGTTTTCGACGTCGGGGATGAGGACGACGAATTCGTCACCGCTGTACCGGGCCACGGTGTCGGCGGCGCGCACGGCGCCCCTGAGCTGCGCGGCGACATGGCGGAGCGCCGCGTCACCGGCCGCGTGGCCCAAGCTGTCGTTGATGCGCTTGAACCTGTTCACGTCGCAAAACAGTAGACCCACCCGGAGTCGGGATCGTCCGGAATGGGCCAGCGCTGCTTCCAGCCGGTCCTCGAGCAGGGCCCGGTTAGGAAGTCCGGTCAGCGAATCGTGCAACGCCTGGTGTCTCGTAGTCTCCAGCAAGCGCACGTTGTCCAGCGCGACCGCCGCGAGGCCGGCCAAACCGGTGAGCCGCTGCGCCAAGACAGAGTCCATGCGATCAGGCGCCACCCGATCTGCCCAGTACGCCACCACAAGGCCAGTAAGTCCCTTGCCGGCGATGATGGGAACAGCCGCAAACGCAGTGAAATCAAACTCCCTAAACATGGCGTTCGCCCAGTCCGAACCGCTCCGGTCCACCAGCATGGGTGAACCGTGCGCGAGTAGCTCGGTAAGCTCCGGGCTGTCCTTCACCATGGCTACATAGGCGGCGTGTTTTTCCGCCAGCTCACCGCTCCAGCCGCTCATCCCCGCAACCCGGACTTCCCCGGACGTCGTGTCCCAGACCGCGACAGCGGCGCGGTCCGCACCCGAAAGGACAGGGATCGCATCGGCTATCGCCTCCGCCACGGTAGCAGTCGTAGATTGCATGGCCAGGTCCTGGGCGAGCTGCAACAGCAACCGTGCTGTCGCAGCATTTTCCTCAGCCTCGACCATGGCGACGTCGATGTCGAGGGTAGCCGCGGCGCTGCCGGCATAGGCGGCCAACGTGGCGGCGTCCCCGGGCGCGAACTCATCCCCGGGGGCAGCGACGGCCGCCAGCACACCATAGCACTGCCGCTTTGAGATGACCGGCTCACTGAGCACCGTCAGACCCGTCCGGGACGCCGCCTCCTCACTGAGGGTGACCCCATCTTCGGCCAGTCCGCCGACAAGGTCAGCACCGGTTCCCTGGACATGGAGGTATCGGCCACCCGTCGGCAGTCGGATGGCCAGCAAATGCCCTTGGGCGTGCAGGGCGGAAGCGGCCCTGACGGCGACCCGGTCCAGCATTTCCCGGATTGGCGCGTGGCTCGCAAGGTCGGACACGGCTCCTTCAAGGATCCGGAGCCGGTGCTCGGCGGACGGAGCGCCTCCAAGGGTGTCAGCACCGGGATTAAGCGATGGTCCCTGGTCGGTCTGGGTGGATGTCACGTCGAAGAGGTCTTTCTCGTCAAGCGGCGGGTGCGTCGGCTCCGGAACGCCGATGTCCGGACAGTCGGCGACTGCGGTGAAGGCATCATAAATTGCAGCTCGCATCGCCCGGCCCCAGGAGTGTCTTGCCGGGTTCTGGTTGCACGGTGGAGTGGCGGGATGTGGACGCAGGGTCGGTCGCTGTCCATGTCCGCGAAGGGCCTTCGGCGAAGGTTGATGCGGGGCCGGAGCGGTGAAGCCCTTTGCTACGATGCCGTCGGCGCCCAAATTACGGGAGAGGGTGCGGGGTGATCGAGGGTATGGCAGAGACCTTTGCTGATCGGCGGCCCGGCTGACCGCGTGGGTCCCGTGGCTTTGCGTCCCCGGCTCGCGCCGGGTTTGCCCTTATCGACCAGCGGTTGCTCGGTCGGGTGTTAGCGTAGCAAGTCCCCGCCAAGAAGTCCGCGATGACACTCAGACGAGGAATATAGTCCCAATTGTGAAGGCCCGGCGGCGCCACACCGCACGGCTGGGCCTCCCGTCTACCCGGCGGCCGCGGGTATGATGCCCGCTGAGGTCCACGACGCCGGCACCGGCATCAGCCCCACCGGAAGCCCGCGAGTGGGGTGAGTAGACCGCGGCTGGGCTCCTCAGTCTCAGAAGCGGCCGTGGCAGGATGAGCCCATCATGGACAGACGGTTGCAACGCGCTCCTGACGCGCCCAGTCCGCCACTGTCGGGTACCACCTGGGCGTCGACCTCCGACAGGATCCGGGGCTCGAGACCGAACAAGGCCACCGCTGACTCCGTGCAAACCCCTTACCCCTCCCCCAAGGAACTCGCCCGCATCGACGACTTCATTGGTTGAGTCTCGGCCGGAGGCCCGGTACCTCAGGACCGCTCCGGGCAACGGATCGAAAGATCAATGGCGCGCGGGCTGTCCCGACGCCGGCGCGAAACAGCCCATGACGCCATTCACCCTGCCTACCATGACGGCCTCGCACGGATCCCCGGTGGGCCGGGAACCTGGATTCTCAAACTCACAGACAAACGAAAAACCCCGCAGATCCCGTGTAAACACTGGGAACTGCGGGGTTCTAGCTGGTGGCTCCGACCGGCGTCGATCCGGTGACCTTTCGATTTTCAGTCGAACGCTCTACCAACTGAGCTACAGAGCCTAGGTGACATGTCACCATGACCGCCGGAATTTCTTCTGGCAATCAGAGCGACCCTGACGGGACTTGAACCCGCGACCTCCGCCGTGACAGGGCGGCGCGCTAACCAACTGCGCTACAGGGCCTT
>JAPLAM010000066.1 GCA_026393275.1 Arthrobacter sp. | reverse complement strand
TCATGACCTTCGCGCCTTCGGCGATGAAGGTCTTTGCGGTCGCGAGGCCGAGCCCCGATCCGCCGCCGGTGATGAATGCGACCTTGTTCTCGAGTTGCATGAGTCAGTCCAATCTCTAAACGATGTCGCGGTCACGGTCATGATGGCCGGCTTCCGCGGTACGCGTTTTATATGCGTATGCATCTATTCTCTCACCAATACTTGTAAAGTCAATGAATGTGGGGCGTCTCACATCGCGCCCAGCCGCTGGGAGCCGATGCCTGCCTGAGATGTTTAGGGCAGACTGATGGCGTGAGCGGAATCCCGTGGGTCCTGCATGTCGATCTCGACCAGTTCATTGCAGCGGTCGAGGTGCTGCGGCGGCCGGAGCTTGCCGGAAAGCCGATCATTGTGGGCGGGCGGGGCGACCCCACGGAACGGGCTGTCGTGTCGACCGCGTCCTACGAGGCCCGGGCGTTCGGTGTGGGCTCCGGCATGCCTTTGCGTGTCGCGGCCCGGAAAGTGCCCGACGCCGTGATCCTGCCGGTTGACCAGGAGGCGTACCTAGCGGCGTCGGAAACGGTGATGGCTACCCTGCACGCGCAGCCCGGAGCCACGGTGCAGGTGCTGGGGTGGGATGAAGCCTTTGTAGGCATTGAGACAGAGAATCCGGAAGCCTACGCCCGACAGGTGCAGGCCGCGGTCCTGGAGCGGACACGGCTGCATTGCAGCGTGGGCATCGGCGACACCCTGGTCCGGGCCAAGGTCGCCACGGGTTTCGGCAAGCCGGCCGGCGTCTTCCGACTCACCGCCGGGAACTGGCTCGAGGTCATGGGCTTCCGGCCCACCAAGGACCTATGGGGCGTCGGAACCAAAGTGTCGGGCCGGCTGGCCAAACTCGGCATCACCACAGTCGCCGAGCTCGCCGCCGCCGACCCCCAGGACCTGGTCCCGGAGTTCGGCCCCAGAATGGGTCCCTGGTACGCGGAGCTCGGACGCGGGGACGGCACCGGCGTCGTGGATGACACCCCGTGGGTTGCCCGCGGGCATAGCCGGGAGACCACCTTCCAGCGGGACCTGACCGAGCCCGGCCAGGTGGACGACGCCGTGCGGGAGCTGACGGCGCATGTCCTCGAAGATGTGGTGGCCGAAGGAAGGCCCGTGATTGGGCTGACCCTCAAGGTCCGGTACGCGCCGTTCCTCACCAAAACCCACGCGCGGAAGATCCCCGAAACATTCGACCGGAACGACATCCTCGCCAGGGCTCTGGACCTCGCCGCCGGAATCGAACCAGGCCGCCCCATCCGACTCCTTGGCCTGCGGGCCGAAATGGCGATGCCCGACGATGCCCGTAAGGGACACACGCCGACGCGCGGCGGCTGGTGACGGCGTCGTGCGGTAGAGCGGTTATCCGCTGGAACCGCTGATGACCCGGTCACGCCCGGCCAGCAGACCCGTGGCGGCGAGAACCGCCATGATGCCCGCGGTGACGAGGAGCGGAAGCGTCCAGTCTCCGCTCACGTCCCGAAGGCCGCCGAACATCACCGGGCCCACCGCTGCCAGACCATAACCGACAGACTGTGCCATCCCGGACAACGACGCTGCCTGCGGGTAATTCACGGTCCGGAGGCTGAACAGCGAGAGGGCAATGACGATGAGGCCTCCGCACCCGATGGCCCCCAAAACGATCCACACCAGGACGAGGTCCGGCGCAAGCGCCAGCCCCAGGAACGTCACGAACGTGAGTGCCCCGCTTATGAAGGAGACCAGCCGCTGGTCCGAACCCCGGTGAAGGATTCCGCCGGTGGCAAGGCTGGCGAACACGCTGATCAGCAGGAATACGGACAGGTGGACGCCCGCCGTCGTCGCGGGCACCCCGCGGCTTTGTTCGATGGTGGGCAGCCATGCCATCAGGACGTAGAAGGCGATCGACTGCAGTCCCATGAAGATCGTCACCTGCCAGCCCAAGGCTGAAGTCCAGGGCGACCGGTAGGCAACGTCCGCCGTGGCGCCGTGCGCGGCGCCTGGCCTGTGCCGCCGCAGCCACGGCAGGAGCACCGCCATGGCGATGAGGGCCAGTCCCACCCAGATTCCGAGGGCAAGCCGCCATCCCGCCGGGGACGTTTGTGCCACGGGAACGACGACGGCGGCCCCGATCGCCGCGAAGGCGGCCTGGACGGCGGTGTAGCTTCCGGTGACCTGGCTGACCCGCAGCGGAAAGTCCCGCTTGACGAGGGAGGGCACCAGGACGTTGAGGAACGCGATAGCCAAGCCGATCAGTGCGGTGCCGGCCCAGATGAAGCCGGGCAACGGCAAGGAGCGAAGCACGATGCCCGCGGCGAGGATCAGTAGGGACATCCACAGTGCCCGGTCGAGACCCAGCCGGTTGGCGAAGCCCGGCGCCACGGGTGAGAAGACGGCGAAAGCTATGAGCGGAAGACCCGTCAGGAACCCTGCCGCGGCACTGGATAGTTCCAGGTCGCTGCTGATGTTCGCGAGAACCGGTCCCACGCTGACAAAGGACACCCGAAGGTTAACGGCGATGAGCAGGACGCCGATGAACGCTAATCCGAACCTGGCAGTGCGGTCCGGCGCAGTCCGGGTGGCAGCGGGCATGGTGAGGTGTTCCGTCCTTCAGGCAATGAGGCCGACAAACTTACCCTTGTAAACCTAGTCGGTTGATAAGCGGCTTCATTGCAACGCGGCGAGATCTCCGCCTCAACAAATACATGCCGTCTTCAGAACACCTATTAAGCTAAGCAGGCACCAAAGGGGAAACGTAAGGGCAGTATCACACGCATCGCCGCGCCTGAGCCTACCCGACAGCGCCAGTCAGGCCCTCTGCGGCCGACAACATGCCCGACGGACAATCGACCCGAGGCCATCAACATGGTCGCGGAGCAGATTGAGTTTTCCCGAAGTACAGGGCTGACCGGCACGCGATTCCGCCACCAGGCGGTTGCAACAACAAAATGAAAAATGGGGAAATGACTACTTACGAAACATCGAGCGAAAGGGCGGCTCCGGAGCTGCCGCCCACGCCCGACCATGCGCCGCAACTCAAGTCCAGGCGGCTGAAACTTGCGAAGCTCCGGTCTGCAAACGCCGCCCGGATCGTCCTCGGAACAGTACTGGCGGTGTTGCTGCTCGTCACGTGGCTGGCCAACAATACCGCGCTGAGCGGCAGCACCCCTTCCGGTTGGAAGTCTGATCTGGCTCAAGCGGCCGTCAAAAACACGCTGAACGCCGGCGACACAAAAGGGGCAGCGCAGCAAACCGTCGTCAACGGCTGGTACTTGAATGACATTGCGGCGGTCCAGGCAGCCCAGAACAGCTACATAGCCGGAAGTTCATCGCGAAACGGCAACCTGTTGGCTCTTATCGGCATCGGAATTGCCGGCGAACTCGTAATTCGCGGAGCGGAAGGCGCTCGCAAACGGAGCCCGGCCGTGGGGCCCGACCCCTCAAGTGTGGGGTTTTAGTGAAGAGGCTATTGAGGGCAACCTACCTGACCGTCCACCTGACCGTAGCGGGCTTAGCGCTGGCTGGGTGTGCTGCGGCAGGCAACGACCAAAGTGCGCCGAGTGCAGTCAAGTACGTAAGTCCAAAAAAGGATGCGATACAGCCTCTTGAATACCAGGGCATCATCGCTGTGTTACGGGGCGCCGACGGCTTCTATGGTTCCTGGACAGACGACTCAATCCACGCTGCAGTTGACTTAACGTGCGATGGGTTCACTGGCAATCAGGGCTCAGCCGACATACGAGACAAGATTGCTAAACAGTTCGGAACAGAGTCCAAGAGGCGGGCCTTCGAGGTTCAGCACGTTATGAGTGCTGCCGTCGGGATTCGATGTGAAGAATACAAATCTAAGAAGTCTGAAATTCTCAGCTGGGATGTTGGACCGTAGAAGCCGCGAACAGCTGCGCGCCGCTTGTTCCAGTGCCGCCATGGCTTTGTCGCCTTGGCAGGTCGAAGTCCAGGGTGAAAGCGTACTGCGGACATCGCCGCCGAACTGGTCTCCGTGATTCGCCGTGACGTGCGCTCCGACTGGACCGTGCGTGAGGATGTGCGTGCCAAGCTCCGGTCCTAGCCGAGCGGCTCCGGGTCCCCTTCGGCTACGCCACGGACAAGCGGTCCCAGACCATCAAGCTGGTCGCGGAGCAGATGGAGTCCATGGCGACGCGTTTTGCTGCGGCGCGGGCACTGTATCCGAAATTTCCGCCATCAGGCGGTTGCAACAACAATATGAAAAATGGGGAAATGACTACTTACGAAACATCAATTGAAAGCGCGGCTCCGGCGCTGCCGCCGACGCCGGACCATGAGCCGCAGCTCAAGTCCAGGCGACTGAAACTTGCGAAGCTCCGGTCTGCAAACGCCGCCCGGATCATCCTCGGAACAGTACTGGCGGTGTTGCTGCTCGTCACGTGGCTTGCCAACAATCCCGCGCTGAGCGGCAGCACCCCTTCCGATTGGAAGTCTGATCTGGCTCAAGCGGCCGTCAAAAACACGCTGAACGCCGGCGACACAAAAGGGGCAGCGCAGCAAACCGTCGTCAACGGCTGGTACTTGAATGACATTGCGGCGGTCCAGGCTGCCCAGAACAGCTACATAGCCGGAAGTTCATCGCGAAACGGCAACCTGTTGGCTCTTATCGGCATCGGAATTGCCGGCGAACTCGTAATTCGCGGTCTCGAAGGGTCCGGCGTGTTTGGAAAGAAGCCCAAGTCGGTTCCAGTGGTGGAAGGCATCTGATGAAACGCTTGGCAAAAGTGATAGTCGGTGCGCTCGTCCTGACTCTAGTCGGACTAGGTGTCGCCAGCGTGCTTGGATTCAGTCCGTTCCAGTTGGGCCGGACCGACCGGGACCACCCGGCACTGTTGAAGTCGATCCAGAACGTCAGCCAATACCACGCCGCGGTCGGGAACTTTGAGGTGGTGATCGACGACAAGACCGACGACACGTGGGTTCCACCCATCATCGCCGGACGACGGACCTTGTTTGTCGCAGCTGGGACTGTCAACGCCTATGTCGATATGACCCGTCTCGCTGACAAGGACCTAACACTCTCCCCGGACGGCAAGTCGGCAAGGATACGGCTGCCTGAGGCGCAGCTCGACAAGCCCAACCTGGACCTTGATCGGTCGTACACATACAGCCAGGACCGCGGCGTGTTGGACCGGATCGCCGATGCGATCGTTGCACCAGAACAAGAGAAGAAGGTGCAAATCCTCGCCGAGAGGAAGTTCACCGATGCCGCTGAGAAGTCGGAGCTGCGGAAGCGAGCTGTCGAGAATACAAGGTCCATGCTGACTGGGATGTTTAGCTCGCTCGGAATCCAGGTTACGTTCGAGAATGCAGCCAGCTAAGCCTGTTGATCGATTTGGGCCTAATCCGAAGCCTCGGGACGAATTCGGATAGGCGCAGGTGTTCCAGCTGCCTTCCCCCTACTGTTGCCTAAAACGACCCCGCGCGCACCTGCGTTCGGGGTCGTTTTGAGTTTCCAATGGCCCACAGGGAAGATTCTCCTCGGAGCGTTGTTCAGGCATCCGGCCGCTGGGAGCCACCCGTTGCCCCGGCCCCAGTTTCAGGGCTCGACGTGCATTTTCGCGGCTTCCTCCAGTTCGATTGCCTGACTCCGGGCCAGACTCATTTCAGCGGCCGTGTCGATGTGGCGGGTCAGGGCCCAGTAGAGGATCGCTGCCACCGGCAGGCCGATGAACAGGGAGATGTCGGCGCCTCCCATCGCTTCGGCCGCGGGCCCGACGAAGAGTTTTCCGGCGGAGAAGAAGGGAATCATCACCGCGAAGCCGACGAGGTACGCGGCGATTCCGGGCCAGCCCCAGCGTCCGTAAATCCCGTGGGGATGGAAGATTTCCGCGATGGCGTAGTGGCCTTTGCGGACGATGAAGTAGTCGGTGAGGTTGACCGCCGTCCACGGGATGAAGAAGTACAGCACCAGGAGCAGGAAGTCGTTGAAGTTGGCGAGGAAATCGGCGGATGCGACGTTGGCGAAGGCGAGCGAGATGGCCGCTGTGATCACGATGGTGACGACCCGGATTCTGACGGTGGGCCGAATGCGGCGCAGGCTGTCGATGGAGGAGATCAGCGTCAGGGATCCGCCGTACATGTTCAGCGCCGTGACGGACAAGAGCCCAAGTGCTGCGATGAACAATGCGATCGATCCGAAGCCCGGGAACAGCTTGCCCGCCGTGTCCTCGATCGAGCTGATGGTGTCGAAGTCCTTGCCGGCTGCCGCGGCGATGAAGGAGCCCAGGAACATGACCCAGATACCACCGAGAGCACTCCCCCAGAACGTCCACTTGAACGTCCCCCGGCCTGATTCCGGCGGGAGATAGCGGGAATAGTCCGAGACGTAGATGGCCCAGGAAATCTGGTAGCCGGCCGCCACGCCCAGCTGTCCCAGGAACGGAACGAGATGGAAATCGGCCAGATCGAACGCCCCGCCGGGCAGCTCCAGGTGGGTGAGCACCGCGACCGTCAGGAGGGCCAGCATGATGATGGTCAGGTACGTCAGATAACGTTCAAGGCTGTGGATCAGGTCGTAGCCGAAGAGCGCGACGGCCGCAGCGATAATCGTGATGACCCAGAACCAGAAGGTTTCGTTGCCGATGCGTAGAGACCCGGCCACCGCCTCGCCGGCCAGCACCGTGTTAAAGACGTTGAATCCTGCGTACTGCAGGTAAGCGAAAAGCCACACGAGCAGGGCGCCAACGTACCCGAACTGTGGCCGGGACTGGATCATTTGAGGCAATCCCAGCTGCGGGCCCTGCGAGGAGTGCGCCGCCATGAACAAGGTACCCACCAGCACACCAATCGCGATCGCAATGAGCGACCAGATCAGGTTTCCGCCGGTCGTGATGCTGATCAGCCCCACCGCGAGCGTGGCTATCTGGGCGTTGCTCATGAACCAGAGCGGCCCGATGTGGGAGACCTTTCCGTGCCTCTCATTGAGAGGAACGTAATCGATCGACCGGACTTCCAGTCCCCGGCCCGACGCCGGCCCTGCGGCTGTACTCATGACATGTCTCCTAGAAGGCTAGAACGTGGGCTGCCGGCAGCGGCGCGAAACCGAAGGCGACAACCGCCGGAAACCCTGGCCGATGCCTAGGATTCCTGGCGCACATCGCATGCAGATCGCGTGCAAGACGAGATTCGAGCCATGACCATGCTCTTCTTTGAATGACAAAATCATGGGCCTCTTCGTGTGCGCATGTCCATAGGCCGGGTAACGGTCAGTTCGGCTCAGGCTCCAACGCCGACTGCAGTTTGGATTGCCCGATCCAGCAAAAAAGCCCTGCGCCCCGAAGGGTGCAGGGCTTCGCGTCTCCGCGTCTACGCGTAAACGGTCTTTTCGACCTTCCACTGCATAAGTCGGGGGTAGACCCAGAAGGTGTAGATGCCGACGGTGATAATGCTCAGCAGCAGCCATTTGATCCACAGTCCGCAGATGCCCCACCCCGTGCCCACGAACAGAAGCTGCCGGCCGTGGAGGTAGGTGTTCTTAGCGCGCCACCGTTCGACCAGGACGACGGCGAACGGGTAGCAAATCCCAATAGTGCAGATGGTGATCAGGACGCCAAGAATCTGGGTGCCGAACCACGACGCGGCCCCTCCGCGGAACTGGTAAATCTGGACGCCGGGGGCAGCCCCGGCGCCGACGGTGACCATGGTTTCTGGCGCTGCGGCGGGCATCTGCCCGTACGGCGAAGCTTGTTTGTCGTTGATGCTCAAGGAATCCCCCAATAAAGACAATGTGAAAGTGAATAGTTGAACTGTATGGGCTGGCGGGAATAGCGCTGGCTGAACACACCAGCCCGCTATTGTCACTAATGAACTTGCCCACGTCCACCGGTAAGGGAGCCAGGTTACTCCTCGACAGGGTCCTCGCTGCCGGCCGTAAACCCACCGGTGACGGTCTTGCCACGTTTTTTGGACTTGAACATCCCGGTGACCTTCCCGCCCACCGCGTCTGCGGCACCGGCGATTGCACCCCCGACGCCCTTGACTGCGGCGATCGCTTGCGGCTCGTCCGGGATCCCGTCACCGTCGATGTCGACACTACGGAACGGGCGGCTCACGGTGGCGGCGGCGCTTGCCACTCCCGTGCCTACTGTGACGGCGCCCATCGCTACTCCCCCTCCGACTGTCCCGGCGGTATCCGAAATCCAGCTTCCCGTCGACTTCGCTGCGTCCTCAAAAGCGGCGAGTGCACGGTTTGGCTCGGACTCCCGGCCGTCGGCGTCAGACTTCGCCTTTTCGTGGACGGCCAGATGTGCGGGAAACGCTTCCGGGGCATCCGGGAACGCGCCACGGGCCGCGTCGATGACCTCGCGCCCAAACACGAAGCGGGTGACCCCTCCCGCAACTGCACCAACTCCGTATTTGATCGCCGACTGCTGCTTGTCACTCAAGTTCTCGCGCACGGTGTCCAACTGACCCGTTTGAATGGTCCTAACGAGACTCTGGGCCGCCCCACTGGGGAGCGTGTCAGCGAGTGTGCTCGCCCAGTGCGACCAGTCGGTGCTACCGGCAGCGATTTTGTGACCGACTCCAACCACACCTTCGGAAGACACCTTCGCGACGTCGGTAGCCATGGTCGCGATCTGGTTCTGGCTGACGCGGCCGTTCGACAGTCCGTAGACAAGGGCGTGAGCCTGGTCCTGGTCAAGGTCCATTCCGTGGATGTCTGCGACGGCGAGTCCAAAGAGCGCCGTGATCTCGAACTGCAGTTGCTCATCTCCTGCAGGGAGGAGCGCAGCGACCCGTTGAGCGCCAGTCTTCGCCGCGCCCATGGCCATGTTCTTCGCAGCTAACTTCGCAGCTTCCTTGGCGGTTTTCTTGGCGACTTCCGTAACGGTCTTTTTGGCAGCCTGACGGCCAGCAGTTTTGAGGCCAACTGCCGCGACTCCGGCGCCCGGAATCAGAGCGATTCCGACTTCAGCCGCGATCGTGCCAGCAGCAATGGCGGCCCCTGCGGCGCTGATCGAAGTGCCGTAGTGACGCTCAAGCATCTTGATCACTTCGTCCGGCGTCGCGTCGGGATGCCGACGCCGGACCCACATGACGTACTTGCGAGCGAGCGACTGACGAGCACTGACCGCCTTCGCGATGCCACGGTTGGCTTCGTCATCAACGAGTTGCGCCTCCAGCGTGACGGTTTCGCTATCGGTCATAATTCAGTCCCCCCCCCCCCCTAGTCCACAGGTTGCACCCGTGGGCTTCTTTCTCGACGTTTTTATTCATTCCTGTCCACGAAACGAAGGAGGCTCCTCCGCCGCGACGTCCTCAGTCTTCCGCACAATTCGGTATGGCTTCGCACGCCACGCTGCACTGGATCACCTGCGCTCGCCACTCATTGTGTATAGAAGCCGGCCCCGCGCCTACCCCGGAATCTGGATCCGAGCGGCTTCCTGCATCAGCGGGGTGGAGATCATGACGGTTGAAGCACCGGGAGCGATGTCGAAGGCGATGAATCCGCGGGTCTTGTCCCCTGTCAGAACGTCTCCCGAGCCCAGCTGGTTGTCCGCGAAGAGGCTCAGATCAGCCTTGCGCCCGTTGGCATCCTTGGCGGAGAAGTAGAAGGGGTTGGAGCTCGTCTTGCCCGTCTCCGTTTCCCACAGGACGTCCAAGAGGAGGTAGCTGCCGTTCTTTGGTGCGGTGGCGAAGGCCGTGGTGGTGACGGCCGCCGGGCGGACCGCCGAGACGATCGTGATCCGCGCGACGTTTCCGTTGCCCATTTTCACGCTGAACGGAACGCCGACGGCGGGGCCGGCCGGAGCCGCGGGCGGTGCGGCAGGCGCGGCGGCCGGCACGGCGGCTGCCGAAGTTGCGGGCGCGGCAGCGGCGGCGGACGACGGCGGGCTGGCGGGAGCGGCGTCGTTCGCCTGCTTGGAGCCACCGGAGCATGACCCCAGCGCGATGCCCAGGGCCAGGACGCCGGCCGGAATGAGGAACCGCTTCTTCTTGAAGAACGGACGTGGCTGGGTGGAGACGGTCTTGGCGGCGGGCGCCTGAGGATACTGCTGGTTCATGAGGGTGGTGCCTTTCTTGGATGAGTGATTGTTGCGTGCGTTTGTTACTGCTTTTCCCATTTACCGCACCGGCTGGACTTGAAGTCCTGCCCGCCGGACAGTGCCACGGTGGGCCGGCCGCCGCCGGGGAGGTCGTTCTCGATGATGTTGCTGCCGTTACTGCCGGTGGCGTAGATCCCCCAGAAGCAGGAGGATCCGACGTCGGATGCGGCCCGGTAGGTGCCGGGTTCGATGTCCTTGCCGACCGTCCAGGTGCCGTCACCGATCGTGTTGGCTGCCTTGGTCTTCTCGGCGCCGGTCACGGCCTCCTCACGCTTCTTGACCGCGGCTTCGGCCGTCTTGTTGGCTGCCTCCGCCGCGCTTACGGCGGATTCGCGGGCGGCGACCTTGGACTCGCGGGCCGCCATGCCGTTCTCCAGGGCGTCGTACTTCGTCTTCAGCCCGGAATAATCGGACTTCGCCGAGTCGCGCTCGGACTCCGCGGACGCCTTCTCCCCCGCCAGCGCCACGTACGCCTCACTGGCCTTCGGATCCGGCAGGCTCGAACCAAAGACAGTGGCACCAGCCAGGAGCGCGACGACGGCTACCGTCACCAGGAACCGCCTCCCTCCCCGGCGCTGACGCCGTTCAGCCACGGGTGCGTCGATGCCGGCGTCGCTGGTATCGGTGTTGAACATGTTTCCTCCTCTACGGGTGGGTGGCCTGTGCGGCGACGGGATACCGATCCCCCAATGCTTGGTTCCCCGCCGCCGCTGCAGCTCCGCGGGATTCCGCCGTAGCTGCAGAACCGAAGCTAGGCGTATCCAGACTAGGGATCGATACAAGACACTGATAACCCCTGTTATCAGCAAGCGCGTCCTCAGGAACAGATCGCCCGTTAGGCTGAACTGGACGCCAACGCAATGGGGGAACGTTATGGAAGCAACAAACGCAACGCTGCGCCTGACCATGTCCGACGTCGCCGGTCTGGCTCACGTGCAACGGCCCGTCGTATCCATGTGGCGCAAACGCAGCGCCGGGTCGGCTCAGCCGTTTCCGTCGCCAGCGGCACTGGAGGGCGGCCGCGAACTGTTCGACGCCGACCAGGTTGGCGCGTGGCTGGAAGCCACCGGACGCGGCAACAACACCGAGGCCCGGTCTGACGCCGCCGCCTTTGCCGCCCCGGCGTCGCAGGACCAGCGGCAGACCTTCAACGCCCTGACGGCGCTCCTGGCGTTGAAGGTCCTGACCCGCCGGCAACTGGCTGCTCTGGGGCCGGACCGGCTGCTGGATCTCGCGGATGAATGCGACCCGGATGACCGCCTGCTGTACTCCGAACTGGAAGCCCACAGGGACGAGTTGCCGGCGCTGGCCGGGTATGCGGACAGGCTGACGGACAGCGCGTACAACGCACCCTCGGCCTTCGAGTTGCTCCTGGCCGACCGTTTCCGCACCGGCCTTCGCGAACACTCGGACACCGCCCTGACAACTCCGGCGCTGTCTTTCGTTGCGGCCGCCGCAAAGGCGCTGGCCGCCACCCTGGACGGCCGCCCGGTATTCGTCGATCCGACGCCCGGCGGCGGGGACCTCCTAGTCGCGATACTCCAGCAATTTGCCGATGCTTCCGCGGTGTCCGTCCTGATCATGGACGACGACGGCGCGGCCGCCCGCCTGCTGCGGCGGCGGCTCGCGGTGCACGGCGTGGATGCGGGATGCGTCAGCCCTGGAAGCGCGGACGGTCTCGCTGTCTCAGGTCCCGCGGTTCAGGTGGCGCAATACCCCTCCCCCGGCAACCCCGACGCTACAGCCGAGGACATCCTGACGGGAATCGAAAACGTGGTGCTCCAAATGGACGATGCCCAGCGTGCCGTGATCATTGCGCCCGCCCGGCTGCTGTCCGATCCGTTGTCCGGAACGCCCGGTACCCTGAGGGCGGATCTGCTGCGCTCGGGCCGCGTCCGTGCCGTCGCTATGCTGCCGCAGGGCCTGCTCAAGGCGAAACCCCGCGAGCTGCAGGCGCTCTGGATCCTCGGCCCGTCCTTCGCCGAAGTCCCCATCGTGGACCGCTGGACCATGGTGGCGGATCTGAGCACCTGGCAGCTCACGCGGAGCGTCAGCCAGGACCTGGTCAGCGACGTCGTCGCCTCGATGGGCAACCGCTGGACCCTCCGCGCGCATTCCTTCCGCTTCGCACGGCTCATTCCCACCCGCGTGCTGCTGGCCGGCAAGGGATCCCTCGTCGGAGCCGCCGCCCCGACGAGGTCACGCGCCCGGGCCGGCGCGGAAACGGCCCTCAGGGTCGACGAGCTACTGGTTAACGGGGAGGCCGGGCCCGCCGGAACCGGGCTTGCGGTCCACACCGTCGCGGTCCCGGCCGCGGCGGCCGCCGCCAAGGTCGAGGACCTGCTCCGTTCCGGCTCCCTCCGCTACATCAAGGGCAACCGGGTTCCCGACGCCGCCGGGACGAAGCAGGAGGGCACCAGGCTCCTCGGACCGGCGGATCTCCTGGACCCGCACGCCGCGCCGCCGCGCCACCTCGGTCTCCTCGAGTTCGCCGCCAACAACCCGTCGGGCCGGCTCACCGAACCGGGCGACGTCGTCTTCTGTACCAGCCCCCGCCCCGCGGCACTGGTGGACCGCGACGGCGGATCCGCCGTCGTCTTCCCCGCCCGGGTGCTGCGGATCGACGCCGGTGATCCCGGCGGGCTGCTGCCCGACGTCGTCGCCGCTGACATCAACGCCCTCCCCACGGCGGACAAATCCTGGCGTCAATGGCGCCTGCGCCGCGTCCCGGAGGCCCAACGTAACCAGCTCGCCGCATCTCTTGCCCGGCTGCAACACGGGCAGCATCTGGCGCGTGAACGCCTCAAACGGCTGGAGGAACTCGCTACCCTGATTACGGACGGCGTAGCGGGCGGAAGCCTCACCCTGACAGACCCCACTACTAAGCGCGCCGAACCACAGACCGAAGGAACCCGTTAATGCCCCCGAAATTGAAGGTGGACCTCGCCCCATCCACCATGAAGGAACTCAAGGACACCCTCTGGAAAGCAGCGGACAAGCTGCGCGGCTCCATGGATGCCTCCCAGTACAAGGACGTGATCCTGGGCCTCGTGTTCCTGAAGTACGTCTCCGACGCTTTCGAAGAGCGCCGCGGGCAGATCCAGGCCGAGCTGGAAGCGGACGGGCTCAACGAGGAGCAGATCGCGCAGCTGATCGACGACGTGGACGAGTACACCGGCCGCGGCGTCTTCTGGGTCTCCGAACGGGCCCGCTGGACCTACCTGGCCGAGAACGCCAAGGGTCTGCCCGCGCTGGACGGCGCCGAGCCCAAGCAGATCGGGCAGCTCATTGATGAAGCCATGGAACGCATCATGGCGGACAACAAGTCCCTGGCCGCCACACTCCCCCGCATCTACAACCGCGACAACGTGGACCAGCGCCGCCTCGGCGAACTGCTGGACCTGCTCAACTCGGCCCGCTTCACCGGCCAGGGTGCCAGCAAGGCCCGTGACCTCCTCGGTGAGGTCTACGAGTACTTCCTCGAGAAGTTCGCCAAGGCCGAGGGCAAACGTGGCGGCGAGTTCTACACCCCCGCCGGCGTGGTCCGCGTCCTGGTGGAAGTCCTCGAACCTCATAGCGGCCGCGTCTACGATCCCTGCTGCGGCTCGGGCGGCATGTTCGTCCAGGCCGAGAAGTTCCTCGCGGCCCACAACATGGAGGGCTCGGACATCTCTGTCTACGGCCAGGAGCTCAACGAGCGCACCTGGCGGATGGCCAAGATGAACCTCGCCATCCACGGCCTCAACGCCAACCTCGCCTCCCGCTGGGGCGACACCTTCGCCCGGGACCAGCACCCGGAGCTGACCGGCAGCAACGGCGCGGACTTCATCATGGCCAACCCGCCCTTCAACATCAAGGACTGGGCCCGGTCCGAGTCCGACCCCCGCTGGAAGTACGGGGTTCCGCCGGCCGGCAACGCCAACTACGCCTGGATCCAGCACATCATCTCCAAACTGGCCCCCGGCGGCAGCGCCGGCGTGGTCATGGCCAACGGCTCCATGTCCTCCAACTCCGGCGGCGAGGGCGAGATCCGCGCCCAGCTCGTGGAGGCGGACCTTGTCTCCTGCATGGTGGCCCTGCCCACCCAGCTCTTCCGTTCCACCGGCATCCCGGTGTGCACCTGGTTCTTCGCCAAGGACAAGACCGCGGGCAAGAACGGCTCCGCGGACCGCACCGGGCAGGTGCTCTTCATCGATGCCCGCAACCTCGGCCACATGGTGGACCGCGCCGAACGCGCGCTGTCCGACGAGGACATCGCCAAGATCGCCAACACCTACCACGCCTGGCGCGGGACTTCTTCCGCTGTTGAGGCCGGGTTGACGTACGACGACGAGGCCGGCTTCTGCTATGCGGCCAGCCTCGCGGAAGTCAAGGCTGCGGACTACGCGCTGACGCCGGGCCGGTATGTTGGGGCCGCTGATGTGGAGGACGACGGGGAGCCGATCGCGGAGAAGATCGCACGGCTCTCGAAGGAGCTATTTGCGCAGTTCGAGGAGTCCGAGCGGTTGGCTCAGGTTGTGCGCGAGCAGCTGCGGCGGGTGTCGTGACTTCAATCGAAAGCGCCTGGGGGTCCCGCTCTATTGCAGAACTATGTTCGCGTGTGACCAGCGGGGGGACTCCGAGCAGATCAAGAGCCGATTTTTATCATCCTGCGACGATTCCATGGGTCCGGACAGGCGATCTTGACGACACATTCGTCACCAACTATTCCGAGTTCATTTCGGAGACGGGAGTGGCTGGATCATCCGCGAAGCTGCTGCCTAAGGGCACCGTATTGATGGCCATGTATGGTGCAACGGTGGGGAAGCTCGGCATTTTGACAGAGGTCGCGACATGCAATCAAGCTTCCTGCGCCATGGTTGTGGATCCCGCAACCTGCGATCCTCGATGGTTGTTCTATGCATTGCTCAACGATCGGGAAAGGATCGTCGCCCGTGCCAACGGTGCAGCGCAGCAGAACCTCAGTGGGACGACCATAAAGACGTTCGAATTTCTTACGCCGACGCTGCACGAACAACACGCGATTGCGGAGGTCCTGGGAGCGCTCGACGACAAGATCGCCACCAACGCCAAACTTGCGGCAACGATTGACGACTTGCTCGGTATCAACTTTATGCACTTGCTTCGGGAAGACTATGAGATTGTCAGGCTGGGGGACATAGCAGATATCAATGCCACGACAGTAAAACCGGCATCGGGCGGGCAACTCCGCTACATTGACATCGCATCGGTCAATGTGGGGTCCTACGACTTTCCCCAACCCAGCGGGTGGGACGAAGCTCCGTCGCGCGCACGCCGCGCAGTTCGACGAGGCGACACTCTCTGGTCGACTGTTCGACCCAATCGCAGGTCACATGCTCTCAACCTGTCCAACGACCCGTTGCTCGTCGGTTCCACGGGTCTCGCAGTGATGTCACCCAGAGCGGTTGGATGGGCCTATTTATACGAAGTGACCAGGCGTCCTGAATTCACTGCGTATCTTGAAACTGTGGCTGAAGGGAGCGCCTACCCGGCTGTTCGCGCGGACAAATTCGAAGATGCGCCCGTACCGTTGCTCTCAGCAAAGAGCCGCCAACTGTTTGAGTCTTTGGCTGAACCGTTGCGGGAATCGGCGCACAGCCTTTCCGAAGAAAATCGATCTCTCGCAGCCACCCGCGACGCACTCCTCCCCCGGCTCATGTCCGGCACGTTGCGGGTCAAGGACGCGGAAGCGGTGTTGGAGAGAGCCGGGTATGACGTGCAACGCGTTGTAACACCGCCAATTGGGGAAGTGCCGGTTGCACAATTGACCACCGGGCGACTCTGAATGTTGAAGCGCCTTGCACAACATGGGCTATACCCGCTCGAATCTTGCAAGCGGCACTTGCAAGATTGACCGGGTGCGAGGCCGTTCCAATTCTTGCAACAGTTGGCGGGCCACCCAGGGCCTGTGCGTCCGGGATTGGTCATCGGCTCGTGTGGCAGCGCCTAAGCCCAATCGAACCGTGCAACCGTCCGCTGCACAAAGTGAATTGAGGCTCCTGCCGATGTTGCAGACGGCGTCTGCAACATCCCCTTTTGACCCTTAAGCCCCTGGAGTGAGGCCGGCCGCGAACCGTGGCGGATAGCGCCGGCGGACATGGCGTCTGAGTAAGCTGGACAGCAAACAACTTTGGGGGAACCACCGTGACAGCAGCACCTGCAGTAGCCTTTTCCGAAGCCGACTGGGAAGGCATCGCCTTGGACCGCCTGGCCGAGCCGCTCGGCTGGCGGCCCTTGACCGGCCAGGACATCGCGCCCGGCCGAGGCGAACGCGATTCCTGGGACGAGCTGCTGATCCGGCCGCGGCTGCTCGCCGCTCTGCAGAGGGTCAACCCGACGGTTCCGGCCCAGTACCTCCAGCAGGCCCTGGCCGAGATCGTGTCGCCTAAGTCCCAGGACGCCATCACCGAGAACCACCGCCTCCACAGCTACCTCGTGGACGGCTACCGGCTCAGCTACATCGACTCGAACGGTAACGAGGCCAACCCCACCATCCACCTGCTCGGCGCCGACCCGGAACAGAACGACTGGCTCGCCGTCAACCAGGTCACCCTGCTGCAGGGCGACTACAAACGCCGCTTCGACGTCGTGCTCTACTGCAACGGCATGCCGGTGAGCGTCATCGAATTGAAGAAGGCCGGCAGCGCCACCGCCGACGTCGCCTCCGCGCACGCCCAGCTGCAGACCTACCTGCGCGAATTCCCCATGGCGTTCCGTTTCTGCGTGCTCACGCTCGCCTCTGACGGGATCCAAGCCAAGTACGGCACGCCGTTCACTCCCCTCAACCACTTCTCACCATGGAACGTCGACGACGACGGCGTGCCCGTCGCGCCGGGGTACATGGAAGACGGCGAAGCCGTGACGGCTTTGGAAACCGCGCTCCAGGGCCTCTACAACCAGGAGCGCTTCCTGCAGCTCGTCCGCAACTTCACCGCCTTTGATGAAGGATCGGACGGGCTAACCAAGCGCATCGCCAAACCGCACCAGTACTTCGCCGTGACCAAAGCGGTGGGAAGCACCGTCCAGGCCGTAGAAAGCAACGGCAAGGCCGGCGTCGTCTGGCACACTCAGGGCTCGGGCAAGTCCATGGAAATGGAACTCTACGCCAACCTGGTCGCACGTCACCCCAAGCTCAAGAACCCCACCGTCGTCGTCATTACCGACCGCAACGAGCTCGACGGCCAGCTGTTCGAGGGCTTCAGCCGCAGCCTCCTGCTGGCAGAGTCCCCCAAGCAGATCAAGAAGCGCTCCGAGCTCCGGGACGAACTCAGCAACCGCACCACCGGCGGCATCTACTTCACCACCCTGCAGAAGTTCGGCCGCAGCAAGTCCGAGAAGGACGCCGGCGCCGAGCACCCGCTGCTGTCCGACCGTCGCAACATCATCGTGGTGGTGGATGAGGCGCACCGCTCGCACTACGACGACCTGGACGGCTACGCCCGGCACCTGCGTGACGCCCTGCCGAACGCCACCCTCATCGCGTTCACCGGGACACCGATCTCATTCGACGACCGCAACACCCAGGATGTGTTCGGCGAATACATCGACATTTACGACCTCTCCAGGGCGGTGGAGGACGGCGCCACGGTCCCGGTGTACTTCGAGCCGCGGCTCATCAGGGTGGGGCTGGCTTCGGACGTCACGGAGGAGATCCTAGACCAGGCAGCCGACGAAGCCACCTTGGGGCTGGACGACACCGAGCGGGCCCGGATCGAGGCGAGCGTCGCCGTCGTCAACGCCGTGTACGGCGCGCCGCAGCGGATCGCGGCGCTGGCCGCAGACCTAGTGGCGCACTGGGAGAACCGCCGCGCACGGATGGGTAAGTTTATTGAGGCGCCGGGCAAGGCGATGATCGTGGGCGGGACGCGGGAAATCTGCGCGAAGCTGTACAGCGCCATTGTGGAACTGCGGCCCGACTGGCACTCCGATGACCTGGCCAAGGGGAAAATCAAGGTGGTTTACTCCGGGACCGCGTCCGACGTGCCGCCTGTTTCCGACCACGTGCGCCGCGACTCCGCGAACGCCGTGGTGAAGGAACGGCTCAAGGATGTGGACGACGAGCTGGAGCTGGTGATCGTCAAGGACATGATGCTCACCGGCTTCGACGCCCCACCGCTGCACACCCTGTACTTGGACCGGCCGCTCAAGGGTGCGCTCCTGATGCAGACCCTGGCCCGGGTGAACCGCACGTTCCGCGGCAAGGAGGACGGGCTGCTGGTGGCGTATGCCCCGCTGGCGGAGAACTTGGCCAAGGCGCTGGGCGAGTACACGCAGTCCGACCAGACGAACAAGCCGGTGGGCAAGAACATTGACGAAGCGGTCGGTCTGACCGTTTCGCTGGTGGACTCGCTGAGGGAGTTGCTGGCCGGGCATAGCTGGAAGGCCGTGCTGATGAAGGGCGGCCCGAAGGCCTTCTTGAATGCCGTCACGGGGGCCGTTAGCTACCTGCGCAACCCCGGCACGCCCGGCAACCAGCCGGCCGACGGCGAAGAGACACTTGCCGCGAAATTCCGCAGGTTCTCCAGCCAGCTCTCCCGCGCGTGGGCACTGTGCTCCGGTTCCGAAACCCTTGCTGAGCTGCGCCCTGAGATTCAGGTGTACGAGGAGATCCGCGTTTGGATGGCGAAATACGACGCCGCCGACCGGCAAGCCAGCGGCGAGCCGGTGCCGGAAGAGATCCAGCGGCTGCTCGGTGACCTGATCGCGTCCGCGACATCCTCCGGTGAAGTCCTGGACATCTACGAGGCTGCCGGCATGCCCAAGCCGTCGCTGGATGACCTGACCCCGGAGTTCATCGCCAAGACCCAGCAGGCCCGGAACCCGCAACTGGCCATCGAGGCGCTGCGGAAGCTGATCGCAGACGAGTCGGCGGCCTCCACGCGGAATAACGTGATCCGGCAGAGGGCGTTCTCAGAGCGGATTACCGAGCTGATGAAGAAGTACACCAACCAACAGCTCACGTCCGCTGAGGTGATTGCGGAGCTGGTGGAGTTGGCGCGGGAGGTTGCTGCTGAAGGGAACCGTGGAGCCCGGTTCACTCCCCCGCTGAATACGGATGAGCTGGCGTTTTACGACGCCGTGGCTTCGAATGAATCGGCTGTCGAAGTCCAGGGCGAGGGCGTCCTGGCTGACATCGCCCGGGAGTTGGTGTCCGTGATGCGCCGGGACGTGCGGACTGACTGGACCGTTCGCGACGACGTGCGGGCCAAGCTGCGGTCCTCGATCAAGCGGCTCCTGGTCCGCTTTGGGTACCCGCCGGACAAGCAGCCCGAGGCCATCAAGTTGGTCATGGAGCAAATGGAGTCGATGGCGCCGCGCTTTGCAGAGGCGCGGGTCTAGCTGGACGAGCAATGGGGGTCTAAAAGAGTTGGGAGGACAGTTGTGACAGCGAGTCTAGAAGACAACCGGCGGGTGCGCGTGGGTGAGTATCGGCAAGCCGTCAGGCGTCATGCTCCGTCCGAACTCCTGCCGAAGGTGGCACGCATCGCGAGCCAACTAAAAGAGTACGAGTTCGACCCGGAGTGGAAATTGTACTCACCCTGGGCTGCCGCAGCCATAGCACGGGACAGTTTGTTGTTCGCAAGCGATCATAGATCGGCACCGGCCGATGCGAAGGCGCTAAGGAAGATATTCAGGCTATTTGCCCAAGCAGAAAATGGTGTGCCTCAAGACACAGAGCTGTGGTTGATGATGACCGCGTTCATATATGAGCAGGGACACTATCAAGATACGCCTTTGCATGACATATCCCGCACAATGCTCCTTTTGAAGGACACGCAGATTTCGGCTCCCGAAATCCCCGACCGTGACTGGAAGGAGGTGTTGGGAGTGGAACTCGAGCAGTGGCTCATGGCGTTGTTCGCGATTTCCACAGCCACAAAGGGTGCACTGGGTCTTTTTGATGCAAATTCTCCTGAACGGGACAACTGGGAGGCCCTGAATCCTGTTCTCACGAAGGAGGTGATCGACGCCTGTCTCGAACGGCTGGTTTGCACACCCACCGAGTTTCGCGAGAAAAGCCAGACTGTACCAGAAGTGGCCCCTCACCTGGCTAGATTCGCCTTCAATCAGCTAAACAGCACTCCTTATATCGATTTCGGGGCCGGCCCGCTGGTGGCCCCGCAGTACTTGCTTCTTTTGCGGTCAATGCTGGTCGAAAACATCTTCTACCGAGCTACAGAGAAGTGGAAGTTGTTCCCCGAGGAGCTGGGATACCGCGTCGAGGCATACACAGGTCGGCAACTCGAGTACGCAGGGTTCGATAACATCAGCCCCGAGATTGTCTACGGCCCCGAGAAGAAGAAGTCCGTTGACTGGATTCTGACGTACGAGAACGTCCTCCTGCTCGTGGAGTGCAAAGCTGCCAAGCAAAGCCTTGATGTACGCGCCGGCGGCCTCGGAGCCCTCGATTTCTTGTCATCGCGAATAGGAAAAGCGCGGGATCAAATTCGAAACTCTCTTGCCCTGATTGAAGATGGACAACCTGAGTTCACCGGTTACCAGGGCTTCCAAGCAATTGGTCTTATCGTTACCGCCGAGCCGGTCCACAGCGCAAATGAAACAATGTTCACCCAAGGTCTGCCGCCGACAAATTGCCCCACCCTGGTTGTATCCCTGAAAGAGCTAGAGATCTTATGTCACCTTGGGTCTGAAGAAATGATTCGAACCCTGCAGGTGATCACGGGAGGCAGCGACGCCAACATCTTCAGCGTGGAGCATGCCATACGGCAAATCGCAGATCCCGCAAAGCTGGCAACAAACAACCGGATTATCGAGGATGCATTTGACCGAACGGTTGGATCGTGGGCACCCCCGATGCCTGAGCTTTCTGATTCGTCCGCTCCGCGAGACCCAGCGGGTGCCCTAATCTGAGTAACTAGGAGTTAGTACTCCATACGACCCTGGCACCTGATGTGAACTGACTCGGAACTACCCCCGTTAGGGCACGCGTCTGCGTAAAAGTCGGTGGGCGCGCCGAAGGACCACTTAGGGACTTTGGCCTAGAGGATCACAACGGGCTGGCGGGACCGAGCCACGCAGATTCCATTCACAATGACGTAGCATTCAACGTAATGGTTACCGGCGTAGAGCGTACTTTCCTTTTTACGCCTCTGACCAGTATCCCGGGTAATTTCGCCTCGCAGGGATTGCTTTTGTTCGGCCTCTAAGCCCGAGTTGCGAACTTTCCAATACACATCGTAAGGGCTCTTCACAGTGGTCCCTTCGACTGCAAAATGAAGATCACGTTGCTTGGGAACAAGCCCTGCACCTGCACGTAAAGCACGACGTTGAACACGATTGAGTTCGCGAGGCGGAGATACATCACACCTGACGCTGACCGTGTCAGTTAGTTGGACAGGGAACATTTCCTCAATGAACCGTTCTTTAGGCGCACGGCGTCCAGTTGAGCTCTTCACCGCCGCGCTGGCGGTCACCGGGGCTGCGGTCACGACTGATTCTGGAAATGCTGGGCCGAACACCCTCCGCCAAGCGGCAATACTGTCGTCGAGCGTTGAGGCGTCGAACGCTTCGCGGATCTTCGGGGCCAACTTATGAATGCTGTCCCGGAAGGCAGCGAACTGGCTGTCGGTCAAGCGGTGGTTAAATGACGTCGCAGGGCAGCTCGGGTCGGCGAGAAGTGGGGTTGTCCACTGTGCCTGTAACCATCGGTCCAAGTCGTCAACCAAATGGACAAGGGTGGTAGGCACATCTTTGTAGTAGTCGCCGTCAAGGTCACGCCAGCGGTCCACGATGTTTCCAACCATGGTTGTCAGTAGGACTGACTTCAGCTTGAATGCATCCTGATGATCCCTGAGGTGCTTAAGGAGACGGATGGCCTTGCGAAGGTTCCGGTTGGTCAGCCGGTCTTTTTCCTGAATCCATTCGGAGAAGCCGACAGGATTCGTGTCCTCAAACTGGTTAGTATTCCGATTGACGATGACCTGTCGGCCATTCGCCATAACTACGTAGGTGATGATGTCGATGTGGCAGTCGTTGGCGTACGTCACCCGGACGCAGCGGTCCTTCTTGGAGCTCATGCCTCCATAGATCGCATGATCAGACAGCGCGGTATAGACAGCATTTGCGTAGCTGCGCGGATTCTCATTCCAGGCTTCATCCTCGCTGAGTTGAACGAGGAAGTCTGCATCGAATTCAAAGCCAGAAGCTGGACGGATGATCGTTTCGTGGGCCCACGAGCCCTGTGGGACCGTGTCGAGGAGACGACCGTTCAAGGAACCCGCCGCCCCCAATGCCTCTGTGATGCGGACGACCCTTGTGTCGAGGTCGCCCAGCCGGCTCGCGTTCAGGTTCACCGTATCGGTCAACATCTTGCCGAAAT
Source organism: Arthrobacter sp. (assembly GCA_026393275.1). GTDB lineage: Bacteria > Actinomycetota > Actinomycetes > Actinomycetales > Micrococcaceae > Arthrobacter. The sequence continues at coordinate 5,655 of JAPLAM010000066.1, read as the reverse complement.
ACTGGGTCAGTTTCATTATTTCCCAACTTGGATGGCGGGGACGTAGTCACCGCTCGGCGTACGGTCATAGAGCTGAAGTGATGGATAAACATCGCGTGAGAGAACCCGCCCGAACTCCACAGCGGAGGACAAGGGCATAGCTGCAAATACATGGAGTAGACGGACGTGCTTATGGCCCCGCCCCTCCATCTCGGCGAGCATCCGTCTGCAAGCATCGCTGAAGGCGTCCAATGCCCCCGGCCCTGCGAGGACATCCGGGTGTGCAAGCTGATCGACAGCAAGCTCAAACACCGGGAGGTCGCGAACGTCGGGCGGCAACTCATCCCGGTGAATGGTGCCGCTGACGTTGATCACCAGAGTTGCTTCGCAGCGGGCAGGCTCCGGGTCTGGCACGCTGAAGGCAAACGTGGCTTTCCCGTCCGGTTCGGGCCATTTCCAATCGCCGGTTCTCCGGTGCTTCTGATAAACATCGACCGGGACTTGGTCACCCAATTGAGCCCCAAGATAGACCAAGAGCGGCAGGCGGGCGAAAGCGAAGACACTCAGATGGATGATGTCATCGCTGGCGACCGCCTCCGCCGCCTTGGTCTTGACAGCCCTATCGATCACTTGGCATGCCGCAACATAATACACAGGCAACGGCCCGTCTTCGCCGGGTAAACCGCGCAGGTCTATTTCCAGCATGTTCCGCGTGGATAAATCGAACCGCGGCATTCGTCCGGCGCTGGCCATCACAGCAGTCGCCACAGCGTCCCGGCCAACCTCGGCTGGGCTTCCGCGAAGCCAACCCACCATCCGAATTGGAGTGGTCCGATTGTACTCACCGAAGCTCGTCGCTAGAAAGACCTGGTCCTCATGCTTTCGCTTCAATTCACGAAGAAACGGAACCGTAAAAGCGTCCCTTGAACCCCATTTGTCGATCTCGCTGTGCTCGTCATCGCAGATAAGCATCAGGTTATCGGCGTTGTCGCGCTCCTCATCGCTCAACAACTCCTCCAGGCCCCTAGGCGAGTTCGCACTCGCCTTCTGACCAACTATGTGGGCTGCCTGACCGAACGTGAGCTCCCTGTAGCCTAACTGGCCCTCAAGAAGATGCCGACGGCATATCTGGCAGCGGCCACCAGACCTGACCCACAGCTTCAACCGCTCCGGATCAGGAATCTTGCGCTCCGCCACCAACTACCTCCGATTATTCTGATGATTGATTGGCTCCATGAGCCAGTCCGCAACACACGAGGCAGTTGCCCGGCCGGCATGTCCCGACACTGAAGAAAAGAACCAGACAAACATGCCGAGCGTTGACCCTAAAGCCAGCTGAGGCACCGGCCCCCCCGACTCCGTCGGCACCCCTTCACATTTTGGTTATCGCGAAGGGAACACAAGATGGAGCTGCTGCTGGGTCAACTAGGACGGAAAAGTGTCAAGTAGACCGGAACGCATTCAACTAGATCGAAACAGGGCTCAACTAGTTTGGAATCCCACACCTGACCATGAACGGGCTCACTTGGCAACCAGTTCTTTGCGGATTGGGAGGAAGAAACCTAGAAGTCCCAGTCCTCATCCTCAGTATTGACAGCCTTGCCGATCACATAGCTCGACCCCGACCCGGAGAAGAAGTCGTGGTTCTCGTCCGCATTCGGCGACAGGGCTGACAGGATTGCCGGGTTCACGTCGGTGACGGAGGCCGGGAACATGGCCTCGTAGCCCAGGTTCATCAGGGCTTTGTTGGCGTTGTAGTGCAGGAACTTCTTGACGTCCTCGGCCAGGCCGACGGAGTCGTAGAGGTCGTGCGTGTACTGGACCTCGTTTTCGTACAGCTCGAAGAGCAGCTCGAAGGTGTAATCCTTGATTTCCTGCTTGCGCTCCTCGGACAGGCCTTCCAGGCCCTTCTGGAACTTGTAGCCGATGTAATAGCCGTGCACGGCCTCGTCGCGGATAATCAGGCGGATCAGGTCGGCCGTGTTCGTCAGCTTGGCGCGTGAGGACCAGTACATCGGCAGGTAGAAGCCCGAGTAGAACAGGAAGCTCTCCAGCAGCGTGGACGCCACCTTGCGCTTCAGGGGATCGTCGCCCTGGTAGTAGTCCATGACGATCTGGGCCTTCTTCTGAAGGTTCTCGTTCTCGGTGGACCACCGGAACGCCTCGTCGATCTCCTTGGTGGAGGCCAGCGTGGAGAAGATGGACGAGTAGCTCTTGGCGTGCACGGACTCCATGAAGGCGATGTTCGTGTAGACGGCCTCTTCGTGCGGGGTGATCGCATCCGGGATCAGCGAGACGGCGCCGACGGTGCCCTGGATGGTGTCCAGCAGGGTCAGACCAGTGAACACGCGCATGGTGAGCTGCTGCTCGTCCGGGGTCAGCGTGGCCCACGACTGCACGTCGTTGGACAGCGGAATCTTCTCCGGCAGCCAGAAGTTGTTGACCAGGCGGTTCCAGACGTCAACGTCCTTCTCGTCCTGGATCTTGTTCCAGTTGATCGCCTCAACATGGGTGAGAAGCTTTACTTTTTCTGTCATGACTCCGACTCGCTTTCTGCAGAGAAACTGGGTTTGGCTGAGTCCTCGATGCAGTAGCTGCACTCGGCGTTCTCAATGCCTTTGTTGGTGTGATGTCTGGTGTGTGCACTGCGCTGGCTGGCGGGCTTAGGCTTGCCCTTTTGAGCCGCCGACAACTTCGCACGGGTTTCGTCACTTAGCTTTTTTCCGAAGTTGGGGTTGCCTGGGCCCTTCCTGGCTTCGGAAAGAGCCTTCCGGGATGCCTCGCTCATTTTGTGTCCAAAGCTCGGATGGTCAGCCCCAAACTTGCCGAAGTTCGGATTGTCCGCACCGGAGTTCGTTCCCTTGCGGCTAACTTCCCACTTCTTGCGCTGCTCAGGGCTATGCTTACCCCCGTAGAAGGGATTTGCAGTCCCTGGCCGGCTCAGCCCCTTCCGACCGGTGCCACGGATACTTGCGGCTTCCCGCATTTCCTCAGTCCAAACGACACCGGTAGGACCGAGGCCGCCATCCGCAAGGTTCAGCAGCCGGTCCCCTTCGCGTCGGAGGTAGCTGATCCACTCAATCTCGGCCTGCCCCAACTCGGGCAATCCCTCGATCCAATCAAGCTCATCGGCGATGAGATCAGCTGGATCATGCTTGCGGACCCAATCGTAAAACGGCGTCTTGCGCCCCTCCGCAGCCACACGAAGATGCTGATGGAAACGGCGACTGGCCGTCTTGGTGGTAATACCGACATAGCGGTACTCGACCTCCCGCCGAAGCCGGATGCCGTAGACCAAGCCGCCCGTCGCCGTCGTCGTTTCCATCATTTCATCCCTTAATGACAATCAACCGATTTCAGTTTCATAGCATACACGAGACACAATTTTCCACCTCAGTTCCCTCCAGCGCGAGCTGGCGGAGACGGATGTAGTAGATGGTCTTGATGCCCTTCTTCCAGGCGTAGATCTGGGCCTTGTTGATGTCTCGCGTGGTGGCCGTGTCCTTGAAGAACAACGTCAGGGACAGGCCCTGGTCCACGTGCTGCGTGGCCGCGGCGTAGGTGTCGATGACCTTCTCGTAGCCGATCTCGTACGCGTCCTGGTAGTACTCCAGGTTGTCGTTCGTCAGGTACGGCGCCGGGTAGTACACGCGGCCCAGCTTGCCTTCCTTGCGGATCTCGATCTTGGACGCCACCGGATGGATCGAGGAGGTGGAGTTGTTGATGTAGGAGATCGAACCGGTCGGCGGGACGGCCTGCAGGTTCTGGTTGTAGATGCCGTGCTCCATGACCGAAGCCTTCAGCTCGCGCCAGTCATCCTGGGTGGGGATGTGGATGTGCGCGAACAGCTCGGCAACCTTCGCCGTCTGCGGCACCCATTCCTGATTCGTGTACTTGTCAAAGAACTCGCCGGAGGCGTACTTGGACTTCTCGAAGCCGCCGAAGGTCTGGCCGGTCCGGATGGCCAGCTGGTTGGAGGCGCGGATCGCGTGGAACACCACCGAGTAGAAGTAGATGTTCGTGAAGTCGATGCCCTCTTCGGAGCCGTAGTGCACCCGCTCGCGGGCCAGGTAGCCGTGCAGGTTCATCTGGCCCAGGCCGATCGCGTGGCTCTGGTCGTTACCGCGGGCAATCGAGGGCACCGAGGTGATGTTGGACATGTCCGACACGGCCGAGAGCGCACGGATGGCGGTCTCGATGGTCAGGCCGAAGTCCGGCGAGTCCATGGCCTTGGCGATGTTCAGCGAGCCCAGGTTGCAGGAGATGTCCTTGCCGGTGCTGTCGTAGGACAGGTCATCGTGGTACGTCGTGGGCTGGCTGACCTGGAGGATCTCCGAGCAGAGGTTGGACATGATGATCTTGCCGTCAATCGGGTTTTCCCGGTTCACGGTGTCCTCGAACATGATGTACGGGTAGCCGGATTCGAACTGGATCTCGGCGAGGGTCTGGAAGAACTCGCGCGCCTTGATCTTGGTCTTCTTGATCCGGGAATCGTCCACCATCTCGTAGTACTTCTCGGTGACCGAGACGTCGGAGAACGGCATGCCGTAGACCTTTTCGACGTCGTACGGCGAGAACAGATACATGTCCTCGTCCTTCTTGGCCAGCTCGAAGGTGATGTCCGGGATCACGACGCCGAGCGAAAGGGTCTTGATCCGGATCTTCTCATCTGCGTTCTCGCGCTTGGTGTCGAGGAAGCGGTAGATGTCCGGGTGGTGCGCGTGCAGGTACACCGCTCCCGCACCCTGGCGGGCACCGAGCTGGTTGGCGTAGGAGAAGCTGTCCTCGAGGAGCTTCATCACGGGAATGACGCCGGAGGACTGGTTCTCGATCTGCTTGATCGGGGCGCCGACCTCGCGGATGTTGGTCAGGGCAAAGGCCACGCCGCCGCCGCGCTTGGACAGCTGCAGGGCGGAGTTGATGGACCGGCCGATCGACTCCATGTTGTCTTCGATGCGGAGCAGGAAGCAGGAGACCAGCTCGCCGCGCTGCTTCTTGCCGGCGTTCAGGAACGTCGGGGTGGCCGGCTGGAAGCGGCCTTCGATGATCTCGTCCACCATCTGGGTGGCGAGCTTCTCGTCGCCGCGGGCCAGGTGGAGGGCCACCATGCAGACGCGGTCCTCGTAGCGCTCCAGGAAGCGCTTTCCGTCGAACGTCTTCAGCGTGTAGGAAGTGTAGAACTTGAACGCGCCCAGGAAGGTCTCGAAGCGGAACTTCTTCTTGTACGCGCGGTTGTAGAGCTCGCGGATGAAGTTCATCGTGTACTGGTCGAGGGTTTCCCGCTCGTAGTACTCGTTCTTGACGAGGTAGTCGAGCTTTTCCTCGAGGTCGTGGAAGAACACGGTGTTGTTGTTCACGTGCTGCAGGAAGTACTGGTGGGCAGCCTCGCGGTCAGCCTCGAACTGGATCTCGCCGTTGGCACCGTAAAGGTTCAGCATGGCGTTGAGCTCGTGGTAGCCCAGGCCCTGGTAGGCGGCGGGCAGCGCGGGCTTCTCGCCCGGGACGGTGTGCTTCTCGGTGTGCCTCTCGACGGCGGTGGGTGCCGGGGCACCCGCCGCGTCTACTGCGGTGTCTGCGACAGTCGTGTCCAAAATTCTTCCAATCCTTGTTGTACTCGGCTGACGTCTTCCGGCGTCCCCATGAGTTCGAATCGATATAGGTGCGGGACCTGGCATT
>JAPLAM010000076.1 GCA_026393275.1 Arthrobacter sp. | reverse complement strand
CAATATGAGGAGCGGTCATCGTGTTGATGCCTTTCGAGTGGGATGTGAGAGTTTCCTCGAAGGATCACACGGTGACCGCCTTCACGTCAGCAACGACGCAGGCAACCACCGTGGCGTTACACCACTATGCGGGACTCCACTCGGCAGCAACGGTTGGTCTGCACTGTCCGGGGCGGTGGCTGGTGGTCTCCCAGTGTGCGGTGGAGCACCTGTAGGGCTGTCCTTCTGCAGTCCAAGGAGCCGACCGGTCTGCCGGAGATCCCGGCCGTGGGCACGGTACGACGGGGTGTTGGTTGCGTCACCGTTCTCATGAGGGATGACCCTGCCGGCCATAACGTCAAATCATCTTGACCATCGCCCCCATCGGCACTCGCCGGGGAGGAAGAATTCCGACGCCGCACACATACAGGGAGCAATAGCCGTCTCAGACGCTCGTCCTGACGGCCCGTACTATTGGAAGGCCATTATGCCCCGCTTCCTCAAGCTTGACGGCAGCTACATTGAAACTGCTCGTATCCGTCGGATCGAGGTCCATGACGCGAGTCGCCTCGACCAGATGGGGACCTACGGCAGTGCTTTTGCTATCGGTGTGCCGGCCACGCACGTCGTTGTCATCGAACTCGCCAAAACTGGTGAGGGGGAAATCGCCGTTTACACGGAATCCTACGAGTCAGCGGAGAAAGTCGCAGACGTCCTGGCACAGGAGCTCACGCGTGTCGGCGCCGTCCACGGGGTCCTCTCAATGGAAGATCTCGCAAAAACTGCGCTGAGCTCGGCCAGCGTCTAACCATCAGTCACGGAGCGCACCACCCCACGGGAGGTGCGCTCCACCACGGCTTCGACAGGAATCCTTGCCCACCTGGCTGTAGGTTCTGGTATTCCTCCGGCTGGGAGTTCGTTTGGTTATCGTATTGAAGCTGGACTGCCAACAGGGGCCTGACCACCACGGCCGAATTACTCAAACCTGAACTTCGCCGGGGATGAAAATGGCCCCGAACCTCGGGACCTTTCCCGTCGGTTGGGCGGGAAGCTCGGCAACCGGTCCTCTGGGAGCTACCAAACCCCGTGGCTCCCAAGTTTCGGTGCACCCGGCTGTTCCAGACGACCCTGGGTACCGGACTGGTGGGGGCTACTTAGCGCTTTTAGGCAGATCGCGCTGGTATATCCAGATCGCATGGTCGAACTTCTGAAGCTCTACATCGGGGCGCTCCGCAGCATGCACGGCCGCGACGATCCGTCTGGCAGTTGCCGCATTTACTGGTGCCAGATGTTGTTCCTTCAGTGCAGTATCGACAAAGCCGCGGATCATTCGATCTGCTTTAATCCCAGGTTGACCGAGCAGCATGGTGAGGTACTCGTATGTGACTCCGCCGAGGCCCCGTATCTTCGTGTAGGCCCTTCTGTGATCCGGATCGAGTGCATGTAGGTGCGCCGCGGTGACAACTGGGGGAGTGAGGGAAAGGAAGTTGCTGGCCGCTTCGATGATGCATTCGCTCTTGTAGCGTCCGACTGTCTTGCCGTTCCCCATGACCTCCCTTATTCGCCTCTCGCCAAGGTTGCGCAGGCACTCGAGGTCGTTGGCGGCGCCGGGGTAGGCGTCTCGGAACGACTTCGCCCTGCCGAGGACGCCTTTGGCTGGGTTCCTCGTCTTGTAGACAGCTCGGATGGAGAACACCGCATCGACGAGAGACATCCCGATTTGGTCAGGCCACCCGCCCGGCCACGCGGTGAAATTCTCTTCGGGAATGTGGCCCAATGCTTTCGCTACGGCCGCTATTGCCAGTTGTTCGTCCATATGCCCCCACCTCGTTGTTACGGTCAGAATATGCGACCCGCTTGGCGCGGCCGGATGCTGCTGCGGCCGGCGCGTCGGTGCCCGCGAGAGTCACGACACCATCGCCGGTATGCCGCTTTGGCTTTGGGCTTCGTAGCAGCATGCGGTTATCACGGGTATCAGTAAGCGGAGCTGCCGCCCAGGAATCCTCTAGCCGTCGCCGCGTGCACTAACGGCTGCACACCTGTGTCGCCGAGGACTCTGCGTAACGCATCGATAAGCTCCTCCACCTGATGGACGATGGAGTAGTTGCTGGGTGACGAGTTTCGAACGCGTTCCGCGAAGTGTGACACCAGAACGGGGCCATGAGCGGAGAGCGCGTTTTCAGGAAAGTCCGGATGGAAGAACCGATCGCCCAGACCTATGCGGTGGTTGCCAAGCAGTTTGGTCGCCTCCGGAATAGCATCGCCGAGGTGTGGGACTGTGTCTGCCCAGCAGGTTAGTTCTTCGATGTCAGGTGTCCTTGGCAAGCCGTCGACTCTTGCCGTGAGGTGGTCGCGAAGCCATTGCTTCCACACTTCAGCGCCGTCGATCCCGTCAGCGCCGAGGAAACGCACTACCGCGTGGGCGAAGTCCGCTGCGTGCGCGCCGTTGTCGGCGAGCACGCTTTGATCGAGCAGGGCTTGGCGTGACTCTGAAGAGATACCCGCGAAGGACACGATTGAGGCCACGAGTCCGAAGAATTGGCTCCGCAGGTGGGATCCCAGAGCCTCGAGGCGGGCCCACTCCGCCAATGTGCTGTCCAGGAGGCCAGCCTCGAGCAATTTGTCGTTGTAGCGCGGGTGATGTAGATGCGGATTCCAAGCCAACGCCGCAGTGGTGTCTTCGCGGAATAGTGGAAGCACGTGCTCGGTGGTGAAAGTCGCGTCGGCAGCGAATAAGAAGAACAAGTGGCTCGCCACCGCTGGTCGGATGGCGTCGAGGGTGTGCGGCGGCCCGTCGAGCAGTTGGGTCAGCGCGCTTCGCTCGTCATCGTTAAGGCCCGCCCAATCGTCGCGATGCTTCCTCCAACGTCGGTCAACTTCGGCCATCCAGTATTGGGCGAGGTCCCCTGGCCAGGAGTTGAGGTAGAGCGGAGCGAACGAATTCGGGTCCACACCCTCCGCGTGTGTGAATGACTGCCTGTGTTCCCCCCAGAGTCGGAAGGCGATGCGTCGCATCGATGCGAGTGCGTGCGTCTCGTCGCTCTCGATCTGCGTGCGAACCTGCTCCAGTAAGAATCGGCTGACTGACCGCGCGGACTGGGAATTGGGGACTTGTCCTGCAACTCGTTCGACGACAATATCGGCGGCGCCATCTAGGTTCGCCTTTGTCCAGCCCTCGACAGTAGCTAGTCGAAGGTCGTTTGCCTGAGAATCAAGGTCGCGCCGGTCATCGATGAGTGTCCAGAGTTGCTCGCCGAGTTCTGGGCGGGCCTCAGCCAACCCGCTCACGAGAGAAAGTGCGCCGCGCCAATCTGGTTCGTCAAAGTCTCGTTCGGAGTAATCACGGGCGAGAAGGTCATCGACGGCGGCGGTGGGGTCCTCTGCAAATGATCTGATGAAGTCTTCAAGTTCCATCGGCAGTTTTTCACCCCAGCTGCCGCTCGACATCCAGCTGTTGAAATCGGGATGCTCACGCGGGGCGAAGTCAGGGTTTGTTCCCCGTGCTGCTTCCATTGCTGATCCGGCTTCTGGCCATCCGGGCGCGACCTGGGTCAGCCATACAAGCAGGTTGTAGGAGGCGTAGGCCAGGTGCCGTTCAGGGTCCGGGACGTCTTCTGACTGGTCTGGCCCGGCTTGCACGGCCGCAAGAAGGTTCGCGCGGGCTTCCTTCGATGCCTTCCCAGCCGACGCTTTGAGGACGCGGTAAGTTTCGTGCTTGAGGTCGGTTTCGAAAAGAACTGACCGTTCGAGCAGCCACGAAATCTTCTCGTCGTCCGACCGTGAGGCATCGCCTGCGAGCAGGTGCAGCGCGAGGCGGCGGAATAGAACTCGACCGAGCGACCACCACTTTTCGGGGAGGTCGGGGCGTGTGACCAAGGCTTTCTCACCGTACGTTCTCAGCCCATCCAGGACTGCGTCAACAGGGTCGCGAAACTGGTCCTGCCCATGGGGTTCGATTGCCGATCGACCGTAGCTCAGGGGATCCCATGATCTAGGACCGTGGTAGGCGTCGAGGAGGTCGTAAGCTGCGCTCAGCGAATCCTCCAGTATCGTTCCCAGCCTCAGATCTCCTGGAGGCGTTGTTTCGACGACCTTCAAGACGTGTCCGCTGAGGGTGTTCTCCTCCGACTTCCACTTCACTTCAGCGTCCGGGATAGTTGTTAGGTCCTCGGAGTCATCAAGGAACCATCGCCGTTTGAGCGCGAGGTAGGGTCTGAGAGCAGCTCGGACAACGGTCAAATCCTCCGGCTGGTCAGCGGAGCGATATGACAGGAGCGTCTCCGTAGCGACCGGTCCAGAGTGTCCGTGAACCGATGTGGCAAGGAAGGCTTTCCATCGCCGCCCAGCTTCGGAATCCGTTTTGCTCAGCTCGTCTGCGGCCCAACCCGCAGCACGGAAGAGTCCGTTGCCCAACGCTTGGCCCAACCGCTGCAGCGTCTGCAGTGCAGCTCCGTGAAGCTCGGGCGACGCCAAGAAGTCCTGACAGAACCAGTTCGCAAGGGTGGTGGTCGCGACGTCTCCGTCCTGACCATTGAAGATTGCTTTGAACTCCGGGAGATCCTCCGCCCAGTGGAGCCACGCCACCTGGAGAGTCGGTTCAACAGCTCCGGCAGCGTGGACGAAGTCGCTGGCACCGCTGGCGGTCTTGAGCTGGCCGACGAGATAGTCGTAGTCGACGGGGGTGAGGGCGGCCCCACCGTTAACAACTTCGACGGTCCGCGCCCGGTGCTCGGTCTGCCCCATCCGGGCACGGAGATCCCACGCCTTCAGTGCAGCCACAAGTGCAGTGTGATTATGCCCCTTGACCGGGTATCCGATCGTCTCAACCCCGAGCCTCGTCCACTTCACGTCGTCGACCTCTTCGGCATTCACAAAGGCGTAACGCGGCGTCCCCGACGGAAGGCCAAGGGCGAGGTACCTCATGATTGGGTCTTCATGGCTGTATCCGATAAACAGCACGGTAGAACTCTGGAACATCGGCAGCAGGAATCGAGTCGCCCAGGCATTGGTGAGGTAGGCTCGCCCAAAGTCTCCATCGGTGAGAACGAGCTCCCGCGGGTCGCGAAGCACCGAACCGTGAAGATGGACGATGCCGGTGAAATCTTCCCCGAGCGGTAGGGCGGGACCGACCCACAGGTCGGACACCTCAATTCCACCGGCAGCCGCTGCGGACGAAAGGTGGCTATCGAAGTTGGTCGTGACGACCCGCAGCTGTCCGACCGAAGAAGCGACTCGAACGAGTGCTGCGTGGGTGGTGTTTGGTGCGGAGCCTTCGCGGGCGACGATATTCCGGGCGTGGCGATGCGTTTCGAAACTCTCCGGCATCGACCCCAGGAAGAAGTCGAGCGCGACGTTCTTGTTGAACGGTACCCTTGCCATTTCTGCCAGATCACGAGCCAATTCGCCGAAAAGTGGAAGCCCTGACGGCTCATCGACGGAAGCGCCCGCGCCAACAAAAAATACTAAGCGTCCGTCAGATTGTGCGTCGAGAATGGCTTGGGGCAAATTAACGTCGCTCGTTATCCACATTTGATGCCCCCCAATAGCGCTGATTGCAGACTCGGGCTGCAATCGGTCCGTTCGCTTCGACGATCGGACACGTGACAATAACACGATCGTAACGAGGTGGCAGATCCTAAGCGAATGTTGGCCCGGTTCCCACGAGAGTCGGTAGCGGCGATTTCGCGACCCGACGTAATTCGACTCGATCAAACGCGTGAACGGACTGTCGATTGGAGGCAAAACGAGATCCTGAAGGCCGGCATCCAACTGAGTCCGGGCTTGACGACAAGACGGCTGGCTTCCCAAGGCGCGGCACCGGTCTAAGTAGTTACAGCTTGTGGCGTGCCGTCCGTCCAGAAATCCTGCTGTGGCCTAAGTGATGTGAGTGCTGACGATGAGTCCGCGGTCGGACACAACCGCAAGGTCACGGAAAGCATGCGTACGAGGAGGTCGAATCGACGACTGGACACCCCGAGTGTCCATCCTCCTGGTGCGGCTGTACATGGTGATTTGAATCCCCTTCCGTCAGGACACGGGATTGGTGACTCACCACTGGCCAGGGCTGCAACCAATCATCGTAGACCCGGCGCCGGGAGATTCTGGCCAGTGGGGCCGTGCACTGTGCTCATAGTGCACGGTCAAACGGTCATCGGGCACCGCTGAGGCCTAGCCGCTGCGGCCAATAGGTCCGGGCGTTCCGCTGCCCATGTCGTCGGGCTCGCCGTCGTCTTCTCCCACAATGTCACCATCGATGGCCAAGTCATTCTCGAGGTCGTTAAGAGCTCCCTTGGTAACCCTGATGACATGCCAGGCGAAGGTGGTGTTGGTAAGCCAGCCGAATGCGCTTCCAACTTCGCGTTCTACAACCTTCTCAAGCACGATGCCGCCTTGGCCCTGCTCGGTGACGAACTCGGGGCCCATGACGTCGTTGATGCGGCCGATGCGCCTGGTTGCTGGCTCCGGAAGCCAGGCCACGAATTTCCCGGCCCAATGCGGGGCTGTCTTGGACGCCAGAAGGTTGACGAGCCAGTCTGCTTTCTTAGCGAGGAGAACAGCGCGCACCACTCCCTCCCGGTAGTCGAGTTCTGACAGCGGGATCTCGTACGCTTCGGTGGCAGCTAAGACATAGAACACGGCGGCCTCCAGCGTATCTTTTCTCGTCCCCGAGATCGCTGACGCTGTCCCTGACGACACAGCCGCTCCGGCTGCCCGGCCACTTCGCCTGGTAGCCCGATAGAACCTATCTTCAAGTGCTTTGAGGAGGTCATCCCGAGACAGGTTCGGATCGGCTCGCCGCAGTCTTTTTACGTGGCCAACAGCGCGGCTGGCCTGGGAAACTAGGGCAGTCTCGACCGTTTTCTCCGTGAATATATCGACCGCCGCAGATGCTTGGCCAGTGGGCCTTCCCCCTGGCCTCCGGCCCTGTCTTTGCTCTGCCAATCCGTGCTCCTCATGCAAGGCCAGCTGTCTCCGGTCTCGCGCTGGCGGTGAGGCTTCGGGTGATGCTGGCACTGAAAGTATGCCCCATGGGAGATCCACTAACCTGAAGCAAGACTGGTTGACGGTGAAGTTGTACACGCAACGCGTTTTTCGGCTTAAGTCAGCGCCACTGAAAATGGAGTCTTAAGGGCTCAATGGGAAATCACTTTACGTCGCTGGAGGCGACCGTCCCAGTGGTGCCTTCCGGGCCAGGCACAAGTTTGGCCTGAGCCGGGGTCCTGGCAGATCTTGTTCACTGCAAGGTCATCTGCCGTTGCCCGTCGACGCTCAGGCGGCAGGTTTCCTGCTTAGTCCGGAAACCTGCGCTCCGCGGGTGAGGACCTATGCGGTAACTGCTCGCCAAGGTCGCGCGGAAAGAAGCTTCTGTACCTCGTCCGGGCGGGTGAGGAGGGCGGCGAGGCCTATGAACTTAGAGAGCCAGGCAAGATCCACCTCGTCACCATCCGCAGGCTCCGGCCGATGCAGGGCCTGCAGGAAGTCGTCCCTGATAACGGGCGATACACCGTCCAGATATTGGTCGGCCACAAAATCCGCCATGTCCCTCAGGACCTTGTACGCCCCATTGGGTTCCAGAAGCGGCGGTCCACCGGGCCGCTCACAAGCCCGCTGACGCAACCTGTCTAGCGGGGTCGGCGACCTAAGGGAGTCTGCGGCGCCGATAGCGTGCTTGGAACGGATGGAGCGGACATCGGCCCTGAAGGTCTGTATTTGCTCAGTGGTGAGGTTGCTGGGTTTGGTGACGAGCCCCGGAAGGGGAAGAGCGATCATTTGGGTTGACTCGATGGCTCCGCGAACAACGGTCAGAGAAATGCTGCCCATTGACTCGTAGGCGTTCACATAGCGGATTACGTCTACGCCCTCGTCGGCCAGGGTTGTGGAGGTGATTTTCGCTGCCGGCACCTTGTTCTCGTCCCGGTATCCGGGCTCGATCTGTAGACCATGGCCGAGGCGTACCCTGTGCAGATAAAAGGCCGATTGCCGGTCACCCTGTTCCGTCATGCGCCGCAACATCGATTCGAGGGCCGCCTCGTAGGTGCCGATGTGGAGGGCCTGGTTCTCGTCGACCTGGCGGCGCCTCTCGAACTCCTCCGGTGGCAAACCTGCACGATAGTGACGTATCTCTTGGTCGGAGAGGGGCTTGGACGCTGGAGGCCATTCGGGATGGGTGGTCGTGTGGTACCAAGCCAGCTGGGGCAGCATGCCGTCCCCGAGCGCTGCGTCGTCGGGGTCTCTCAGTTCTATGACCCGCCGCCCGAATTGGAAGTCGTCCTTGCACTCTGAGCACACCATCATGGCATCCGGACTTCCGGCATACTCATCCGCGGACAGCCAGTTGCCGGCACCGCAGTTCTCGCACCGCATTCGGTACCCGTGAGTGAAGTCGACCCGTCGTTCAATTAGCATTGGCTAATTATCGCGGCAGCGTAGGGGACTGCCCCGGCTTTGGTTGACTCGGGGTCTTAGGCCGCTGTGAGCGCGGTCCGGTTGATTGTTTCATATTCGATGGACGTGAGTTTTCCCAGCCGTCTTTGCCGTCGCCGGCGGTGGTATGTCCGCTCGATCCACGTCGTGATGGCCAGCCGGAGTTCCTGGCGTGTGAGCCACCGCTGACGGTCCAAGACGTTCTTTTGGAGCAGCGAGAAGAAGGATTCCATCGCTGCGTTGTCCGCGCACGCGCCCACCCGGCCCATAGACCCTGCGAGCCCCTGGTGCCGGAGCGTTTCGACGAAGCGGCGGGACCGGAACTGGCATCCCCGGTCCGAATGCACCACGGTCCCCGCGGGACGGCGTGAGCGCACCGCTTTCTCCAGCGCTGCCACCGCCAGCGAGGATTTCATCCGCGAGTCCATCGAGTGGCCCACGATCCGACCGGAATAGACGTCCTTCACCGCGCAAAGGTAGAGCTTCCCCTCGGCAGTGGGTGCTCGGTGATGTCCGTCAGCCACAGCTCGTTGGGCGCCTCAGCGGTGAAGTCACGTTCCACCAGATCGTTGTGGACCGGTGGCCCCGGTTTCCGGTTCACGCCCCGCTTCTTGGAGAACACGGACCAGATGCCGTGATCTCTGCACAATCTCTGGACCCTGTTCTCGCCGGCCATAATGCCCTTCTCAGGGAGTTCGTCGGCGATGAACCGGTACCCGAACGCCGGGTCGTCGCGTGGATGTCCAAGGCGGCATTGATCAGGTGCGCATCGGACCAGTCCCGGTCGGAGACGGGGTTGGCCTTCCACTTATAGAAGGCCTGCTTGGAGAACCCGAGCACCCGGCAGGTCACCGCCACGGAGATGCCGTCGGCGGCAAGGTCAAGGACCAGCGGGTAGATCATTTTGGGGGCAGCTCGCGGGCGAAGAACGCCGCGGCCCGGCGCAGGATCTCGTTCTCCTGCTCCAGCAGCCGGATGCGCTTCTTCGCCTCCCGCAGTTCGACCGCTTCCTTCTCGGTGACACCGGGACTGACGCCGTCCTCGATGTCTGCCTTCTTCAGCTAGTTGTGCAGGGTCGCTTCCGAGATCCCGAAGTCCTTGGCGATCTGGGCCAACGGGGCCTCGTGTTTCCGGGCGACGGCAACAACGCCGCGACGGAACTCAGCGGGATAGGGCTTGGGCACAGGAACATCCCTGCCGCGAGGACAAATCCTCACAAGTCAGGAGTCAACCGAAGCGGGGGCAGTCCCGTGCACACACATTCCCCAAATGTGCATTCCCCATGTAGCTGACGTCACCATCACGCCTTGTCGGCTCGCCTTGTCAGGCGCCACGCATCTGGCAGATCGCGGATCTGGTGATCGAAACCGCGTTCTGCGGGAGGCGTGAATCGTTCATCTCACGGGGTGAGCGTCGGTGAACTCGAACTGCCCGTGGATGAGTGCGCCAGCGAACTTTGGGAGAAGGTATCGCTATGAATCAAGCTTCCGGACTAGCCGGTCTAGGGCGAAACGGGTTGGGATGCTAAACCAACGGCGATTCCCTATCGCGCGAACGAGACGTGGGCTCACAGCGTAGTAGAAGCGAACGAAACTCCGTCCTAGGTGACTTTGGCAGAGAACCTGATCTCGCCACTGCCGCAAGACCAGAACCTGCGGTGCGTCGTAATCGCCGTAGACGCAGGTAGCAACGTAGCAACCACCACCGGTTTGTTTGGTAGTACCTGACAACTCACGAGCGGGCGACGGTCGAGTCGGCGGTTCTTCGAGCTGCGTACGGCGTTGCTGTTCAATGATTGGGAGAGGGCCCCACTCAGGGAGCCAATAGCCCTCCTCAGTGGTCCAGAGGGGTGCGTCAGGGCGCCTACCTCGCTGATCGGTGTGTGCCATCAGGCTAGCCGTGAGCTTGAGCATGACGAAGTTCCTGGGGTATGGCCCTGGCTTGAATGGGGGCGTCCAGTATAATTCTTTGTCATCGGCGGGGACATCCGAGCGACGCATGACTCTGTCCCACAGTTGGTCATAACTGATTGGCCCACCGGCTTTTCGGAGGGTCTCGATGACTACTGTGGCGTAGTCGAAATCGTCCGTGTCATCCTCTGTCACTGTGTATCCTCTCCTCGCAGTTGTTCCTGCCATCGGGACTGCCCCGGCTTTTGTTGACTCGGGGTCTTAGACCGCTGTGAGCGCGGTCCGGTTGATTGTTTCATATTCGATTGGCGTGAGTTTTCCCAGCCGTCTTTGCCGTCGCCGGCGGTGGTAGGTCCGCTCGATCCAGGTCGTGATGGCCAGCCGGAGTTCCTGGCGTGTGAGCCACCGCTGACGGTCCAAGACGTTCTTCTGCAGTAACGAGAAGAAGGATTCCATCGCGGCGTTGTCCGCGCACGCGCCGACCCGGCCCCTCGAGCCGGTCAGTCCGTGGTGCCGGAGCGTTTCGACGAAGCGGCGGGACCGGAACTGGGAACCCCGGTCCGAATGCACCACCGTCCCGGCCGGGCGGCGTGTCCGCACGGCGTTCTCCAATGCCGCGACGGCAAGCGAGGACTTCATCCGCGAGTCCATCGAGTAGCCGACGATCCTGGCGGAATAGACGTCCTTGATCGCGCACAGGTAGAGCTTCCCCTCGGCAGTGGGGTGCTCCGTGATGTCGGTCAGCCAGAGCTGGTTTGGCGCCTTGGCGGTGAAGTCCCGCTCCACCAGGTCATCGTGGACCGGCGGTCCTGGCTTCCGGTTCAGACCCCGCTTCTTGGAGAACACGGACCAAATGCCGTGGTCCCGGCACGAGCGCTGGACCCTGTTCTCGCCCGCCATGATGCCCTTCTCCGGGAGTTCGTCGGCGATGAACCGGTATCCGAAAGTGGGATCGTCGGCGTGGATGTTTAGGGCGGCGTTGACGAGGTGCGCATCGATCCAATCGCGTTCCGTCACCGGGCTGGCCCTCCACCGGTAATAGCCTTGCTTGCTGAATCCCAATACCCTGCAGGTCACCGCCACGGGAACACCGTCGGCGGCAAGATCCGTGACCAGCGGGTAGATCATTTTGGGTTGATGTCCCTGGCCAGATAGGCAGCAGCCCGGCGCAGAATCTCGTTCTCCTGCTCCAGCAGGCGGTTCCGCTTCTTCAGCTCCCGCATCTCTGCCGACTCGGCCGCTGCCGGGCTGGCTCCGGATTCCTTGCGCTCGGCGATGGCAATCCACCGTTTCAGCGTCGTGACCGAAAGCCCGAAATCCTTCGCAATCTGCGCCAGCGGCGCTTCGCCCTTGCGGGCCACATCAATAACATCCCGGCGGAACTCCGCCCCATAAGCCGTGGGCATGGTCAACATCCTTCCACGAGCACTCACTCGCTAGGTCAAGGAGTCAACAAAACCGGGGGCAGTCCCTAGCGAAGCCAAGTCAGGTGACCTGGGCCTGATTTCTTCAGTCCGGACCGATGTCCAAAATGGGAAGGGCAAGGCTGTCCGGCTCGGTAACGAGGGCCGGACGCTCGACCTCGAAGGGTGAAAAGCGCGCGGCCCCTGATCCTCTCGGCCCCCGGGACACGGTTGAGCAGGAAGTCGGGCGGGAACGTAGTGACCAGGCCGCGTTCCAGATCTCAGCCCCGCATGGTCTTGGCCGTGAAAACGTCTGGTTCTTCCCTGTCGTCCGCGGAAAGCGGTTGGAACACATCATCGGAGGCCGGCCTTCCGGTGATGTGTTCCGCTACAGGCATTGTTAGCCTAAGGGCTACCGGTCCACGTCATGGCTGCACACCAGCGAGAGCGCGTAGCTGGCGTATACGGTTGGCAGCCCCCGGCGCCGGGTTCCCAGGCCGCGGCGCACGCCTCCCGCTGGTGCTGGTCAGGTTTCGCTCCCGGAGAGCGATCACACGGAAACGACACGTTTACGACACGCTTTGAACGGGAACTGTAGGGAGGGCCCGGGTACGATTTAAACATCAACAGTTGCGAAATCGCTGGTCAGGGGCCAGTTCAGGGCACCACCGGGAGCACCCGGGATACCCCGCCGCGACAAGCGGGGGTCGTCGGTTCGAATCCGACAGGGGGCCCCAGAAAGGCCTGACCTGCGGGTTGAGCGCGAGGCCTGCCGGCTTGCCCTATTAGACTGCCGTCGACGGTTCGTCGCGGCCGGAAGGAGAGCCGGATGTCACAGGCAGCCGCGCCGTGGACACCAGGGGACCCGTCCTGGGTCAGGGACAACCTGCGTGAAGCCATCGACCATCTTGTTGACCTCGGCTACTCGGTGCGCGGGGAACAGGGCGAAGACCCGGAACTGATCGATCCCGGCGGCTCGGCCGTGGAGACGTGGCGTGAAGGCTATCCCTACGGGGAACGGATGTCCCGCGAGGACTACGAGCTGGAGAAATACCGACTGCAGGTTGAGCTGCTGAAATTCCAATACTGGGGCCAGGACCAAAACCTCCGGCACATGATCGTTTTCGAGGGCCGGGATGCGGCCGGCAAAGGCGGAACGATCAAGCGCTTCACCGAGCACCTGAATCCCCGCTCTGCCCGCGCCGTAGCACTGAGCAAACCCTCCGACCGTGAACAGGGCCAGTGGTACTTCCAGCGCTACATCCAGCACCTGCCCTCATCCGGGGAGATCGTGATGTTCGACCGCTCCTGGTACAACCGCGCGAACGTTGAGCGGGTGATGGGTTTCTGCACGGAAGAGGAGTACAGCACCTTCATGCGGCAGGCGCCGCTCTTCGAGAGCATGCTGGTGGAATCCGGCATCCACCTGACCAAGTTCTGGTTCTCGGTGACCCGCCATGAGCAGCGCACCCGCTTCGCAATCCGGCAGATCGATCCCGTGCGGCGCTGGAAACTGTCTCCGATGGACCTGGCTTCCCTGGACCGGTGGGAGGAGTACACGGCGGCCAAGGAGCAGACGTTCCTGCGCACCGATACGGACCATGCGCCGTGGACGACCATCAAGTCCAACGACAAGAAGCGCGGCCGGATTAACGCCTTGCGCTTCTTCCTCAACCAGTTCGACTACACGGACAAGGACACCTCGGTGGTCTACAGTCCCGACCCGCTTATCGTGCGGCGCGGACGCGAGGCCGCCGGCGACTGACCCGCCAGGCGTGGGGTTGTGTCCGGGACTAATCTGGCGACTCTCGCAGTTGTGCACTGGGACGCCGAAAGCCGGCTCCGGGCGCGACGCGCCTGTGGTGACGACGGGAGCATGATCACGTGACAACAACGCCTGCCGAGGGAGTCGGCTTCCGTTCCCGCCGCGGACCTATTCTCATTGCCCTGATGCTTTCGACCGGCCTGGTGGCGATCGACTCGACGATTGTCGCGACGGCGGTGCCCTCGATCGTGGCCGATATTGGCGGGTTCACGTCCTTCCCATGGCTTTTCTCGGCCTACCTATTGGCGCAGGCCGTGTCTGTGCCCGTCTATGCGAAGCTCTCCGACGTCGTGGGCCGCAAGCCGATCATCCTCCTCGGTATCGGCCTGTTCCTGCTCGGCTCGATCCTCTGTGGGCTTGCCTGGAGCATGCCGGCCCTCATCGCGTTCCGCGTCCTGCAGGGCCTGGGCGCGGGAGCGGTCCAGCCGGTGGCCATCACGATTGCCGGTGACATCTACACCCTGACGGAGCGGGCCAAGGTGCAGGGCTATCTGGCGAGCGTCTGGGCTATCTCTTCGGTGGTGGGCCCGACCCTCGGCGGCGTGTTCTCCTCACTGGGCATCTGGCGCGGGATCTTCTTCGTGAACATCCCGCTGTGCCTCCTGGCCGGCTGGATGCTGCTCCGGACGTTCCACGAGAATGTCGAACGGGCGAAGCACCGGATCGACTACCTTGGAGCCGGACTGCTGACGGTTTCGCTCAGCTTGATCATCCTCGGGGCCCTCGAGGGCGGCCAGGCCTGGGCCTGGAACTCCGCCGTCAGCATCACCGTGTTTGCGGTCGGGGCAGTCTTCTTGGCCGCGTTCCTCCTTGTCGAGCGGCGGGCAGCGGAGCCGGTCCTGCCGCCGTGGGTCGTATCCAAGCGCCTGCTGGCGACGACGGCGATGGTCTCCTTCGGTGTCGGTGCCGTCATGCTCGGCCTGACCTCATACGTCCCCACCTTCCTGGAGGGCGCGCTTTCGACCTCCCCGATCCTGGCCGGGCTTGCCCTGGCCGCGTTGACGCTCGGCTGGCCGATCAGTGCGTCCCAATCGGGCCGCTTCTATCTTCGGATCGGGTTCCGGCGGACCGCCCTGATCGGCATCACGGTCACGGTCATCGGCGCGGCCGTGCTTGCCCTCACCGCCTCCACCCCCAACATCTTGCTGGTGGCGGCGGCTTGCTTCATTGTCGGACTCGGTCTCGGGCTGGTCGCGACCCCAAGCCTCATCGCCGCCCAATCGAGCGTCGAATGGAACGAGCGCGGCGTCGTCACCGGGACGAACCTCTTCGCACGCTCGATCGGCAGCTCGATCGGCGTCGCCGTCTTCGGTGCGGTAGCCAACGCGATCTACGCCGGCACCCCGGGCGGCGAAACTGATCCCCACACCATCGTGTCCGCCTCCGCCGCTGTGTTCCTCGCGGTACTGGCCGGTGCCGTGCTCACCGTCGTCGCCGTCATCGCGATGCCTGCCACGGACGGCGCAACCCCTATCCGGCGAGCAGCTCAGCCACGTAGTGAAGCTGTTTGACCCAGTGGTGTTCCTGGCCGCCTTCGTGATTGTTGAAGCGGTAGACCTCCACGGCCTTGGCAGGCGTGGACTGCGGGCCCGAGCCTGCGCCCGTGCCGTACGCGTTGAAGGATGCGAAGACCGTTGACGGCGGGCAGATGTCGTCCATGAGTGCCACGGAGAACAGTGCGGGCGCTGTTGCCCGCCGGCCCAGATGTACGCCGTCGAAGTAGTTCAGGACGGCCAGGGCGGGTTCGTAGCGGTCCCGGTGGCGGGAGAGGAAGCCTGCAATTTCCGTGTACGGCCCGCGCGGGGCCAGATCAATGGCACGGGAAAAATCCTGCAGGAACGGTACATCGGCCATGGTGCCGAGGATGCCGTCCAGGCGGTCCGCCGCGAGGCCGGCGGCTGCGATGGCCAAACCTCCGCCCTGGCTGACGCCGGCGAGGACCACCTTCCCGGCGTCGACGTCGGGGTGGCTCTGGGCGGCCTCGATGGCCCGGAAGGCGTCCACGAAGACGCGGCGGTAGTAGTAGTCCTCCCTGGCGGAGATGCCGCGCGTCATCAGCCCGGCGTAGGACACCCCTCCGGCCGAAGGATGCGGGTCCGCGGTCTCGCCCAGAATGCCGCCGTAGCCCTGGCCCCGGGTGTCCATGATGAAGTGCGCATACCCGGCCTGCGCCCATTTGGTGTCCTGCTGGACCAGGCCGCGGCCGCCCGAATAGCCGACGTACTGCACCACCACGGGCAATGCGCTTCCGGCGTCCCGGTTGGCCGGCAGGTGCAGCCAGCCCTTAATCCGGTCCCCGCCGAAGCCGGCGAAGGAGACATCAAAGCTGTCAATCACGCGCAGTTGGTTCTCGACCGGCGTGTAGACGGCATCCAGTGGGAAGCCGCGGGCTTCGGCAATGGTCCGTGTCCAGAACTCGTCGAAGTCTCCGGGCTCGACGGCGGATGAGCTGTAGGCGCGCAGCTGGTCCAGGGGAAGGTCAAAGAGGGGCATGGCGGCCTCCGGGTTGTGGCGGACATTCGCTAGGTGATCCTACGTCCCATGTAAATGTTGTGGGACACTTTCCTGAAATCTTGACGAACGTCCTCATGATCGATACAAGTTTTTCTCACCAATAGGACAAAGGACGTCCCATCTCCGTTAGGATGGGGGAGACTAGTTGCCGCGTCCAGAAGCGCGGGCGAAGGAGATGACGTGACAGTAGCATCGCAGGGGGTGTCGTCTGCCCGATACAGTGCGCAAATCCGGTCCCATGCCCTCCAGACCAGGATCATGGACCTGATTCTTGAGCAGGGGCTGGACGTGGGGGATTCCCTCCCGACCGAAAGTGAGCTTTCTGCCGTCCTCGGAGTCGGCCGGAATACCGTCCGGGAGTCTTTGAAAGTGCTGCAGGCCCTGGGCGTGATCGAAATCCGCCACGGGTTCGGAACGTTCGTCGCCCCCAACAACTTCAGCGCGCTGACCGAGGGGCTGGTCTTCCGCGGCAGGCTGTCCCTGCGGCACCAAGGCGAGGAAGCCATGGAACTCGTCGACGTGCGCCAGGCCCTGGAATCGGGACTGATTGGGCGGGCCATCGATCTGGTGACGGCCGAGCAGCTCGGCGACCTCCGCGCAGTCATGGAAGCCATGGACAAGGCGGCCGCCGCGGGCGAGCCGTTTGCCGAACTCGACGCCGAATTCCATCGCCGGCTGTATGCCCCCTTGAACAACGAGCTGCTGATGAACCTCATGGATGTCTTCTGGAAGGTGTACCGGCAGATCCACCAGGCCCTCGGCGCCGGTCCGGTGAACCTCGGGGAGCAGGCCCGCATCCACTGGGAGATCTACGAAGCTGTCGCGGACAAGGACAAGACGCTGGCAGCCGAACGCCTTCAGCGGCACTTCGACGGCATCCGCCAAAAGCTCAAGGACGTCGCTGCCCGGTAAGCCCGGCGCGGTCCTCCCTCCACTGCCGGCTCCGCCCGGAACCAATCCGTCCCAGAAAGTGTTCTCATGGACTTTTTTGTAGTGCCCGACGCCGCCTCAACGGGTGCCATTGCTGCCGGCATCGTGGCGGCGGTAATCCGGAGCAAGCCGGAGGCCGTCCTCGGGCTGGCGACCGGGGGCTCGCCGCTCCCCGTGTACGCGGCGTTGGCCGCGCACCGGCTGGACATGTCCGGGATCCGGGGCTTCGCGCTGGACGAGTACGTGGGCCTGCCGGCGGGTCACCCGCAGAGCTACGCCGAGGTGATCCGCCGTGAAGTCACCGAGCGGTTGCACCTGGACCCGGCGAAGGTCTCCGTGCCCGCGGGCGCCGCCGAGGATCCCGAGCGCGCAGCCGCGGCGTACGATGCCGCGATCGCCCAGGCCGGCGGGATCGACGTGCAGATCCTCGGTATCGGCCACAACGGCCATGTGGCGTTCAACGAGCCTGGCTCCGCCCTGGACTCCCGCACCCGGGTCGAAGCCCTCACGGAGCGCACCCGCCAAGCCAACGCCCGCTACTTCGCTTCGCCCGACGACGTCCCGGACCGGTGCATCACCCAGGGCCTGGGCACAATCCTCGAAGCGCGCCAGCTGCTGCTGGTGGTCAGTGGAGCGGACAAGGCCGACATCCTGCACACGGCACTGAGCGGACCGGTCACGACGGACTGCCCTGCCTCGATTCTCCAGTTGCACCCGCACGTGACCGTCGTTGCCGACGAAGCGGCCGCAGCGCTGCTCGGGGCACGGGCTGTCAATGGGACGACGCCGGTCGCGGTGCGCTCGCGGGCCGTCGGAGTCTGACGCCGGCTCAGGGCCGGCCGAGCACCCGGCCGGCCCGTAGCACGGTGACCGGGCCAAACTCGCGGTCAACGGCGACGATGTCCGCGCGCATCCCCGCCCTCAGGCTCCCGATCCCGGCCTCAAGCCCCAGCAGTTTCGCCGGCACCGCCGTCGCGGCCTGGACCGCATCCGCTGGGCTTACGCCCGCGTCGATGGTCTTGCGGACAACATCCAGCAGGGTGGCAGTGCCGCCGGCGAGGGCGCCGTTGCTCTGCAAGGTGGCGACGCCGTCGTGCACCACGACGGCGGAGGGCCCGAGCTCGTAGTCGCCGTCGGGCAGCCCGGTTGCCGCCATCGAATCGGTCACGAGCGCGACGTTCCCGGCTCCGACCAGTTCGAACACCATCCGCACCGTCTCCGGGTCCAGGTGGACGCCGTCGCCGATGAGTTCCACGGCGACCGTGCCGGCCCGGGCCAGCCGCAGGCACGCCGCGACGGGACCCGGGGTCCGGTGGTGCAGTGGGGGCATGCCGTTGAAGAGATGTGTGACCGTTGGCCGGGCTGCCGCGCCAAAGCCGGCACCACCGGATGCGCGGCCTGACGCGCGGCCGTCGGCGGCGATCAACTCCGCGGCCTCCGTCAGCGACGCGGCGGCCGTGTGCGCGTCCGCGTCGGTGTGGCCAAGTGAGGGAATGACGCCGTGCGCGGCGAGCATGGTGACCAGGTCACGGGCCCCGGGCAGCTCCGGGGCGTAGGTCATGGTTTTCAAGGCGCCGCCGGCCGCCCGCAACAGTTCGCCAAGCAGCGCCGGATCCGGGGCCTGGAGCCAGTGCGGGTTCTGCGCACCGCAACGCGCGTGGGAAAGGAAGGGGCCCTCGGAGTGGATACCCGCGATGAGCCCCTCTTCGGCGAGGGGCCGGAGGATGGCCAGGGACTTCAGGAGGTCTTCACTTGAGGCCGTGACCAGGCTCGCCAGCAACGTGGTGGTGCCGCTGCGGTGCAGGAAGTCGACGGCGCTCCGGCAAGCCTCGCCGCCCCCGGTGGGGAAGTCTCCGCCGGCCGCGCCGTGGCAGTGCAGGTCGATCAGGCCCGGCAGGATCGAGCTGCCCGGTGGCAGCCGGATCTCCTCGGCCTGGGGGAAATCCGCAGCCCTGTAGCCGCGGCGCGGCCCGGCGTAGGCGATCCGTCCCTCGCTGACGGCAACCACGGAGTCTGCGTGGGCGTGGCCGTCCGAGATCATCGTGCCGGACAGAAGGTACGCCGCAGCGGGGGAGGTTCCGCGGGGGGCCGGGGTCTGCATGGTGGTGCCTTTCACGGGTGGCGACTTGCCGGGCGGGTATCAGGCGCCGTTCAGGAGCGCAGCGCCGCCGCGAACCAGCCAGTGACGGTGGCCGGGTGCGTGATGGCGGTGCCGACGACGACGGCGAATGCGCCGGCGTCCAGCGCCTGCCTCGCCTGGTCGGGGGTGTGGATGCGGCCTTCCGCGATGAGCGGCCGGCCGAGGCCGGCGGACGCGATCTGCTCCAGCAGCTCCAGATCGGGCCCCTGGGTCTTGGGCCGTTCCCCGGTGTAGCCGGCGAGGGTGGTGCCGATCAGGTCGGCGCCGGCCTCCACGGCGGCCTCGGCATCGGCCAGGGATCCGCAGTCGGCCATGACCAGGGCGTGGGACTGTGCATGGATGCCGGCCACCGTCTGGGCCAGGCTGAGTCCGTCCGGCCGTCCGCGGCGCGTGCCGTCGACGGCCACGATGTGGGCGCCCGCGTTGGCCACCGCGAGGGCGTGGCGGAGTGTGGGGGTGATGAAGACGCCGTCGTGCCCGTCCTTCCAGAGCCCGATCACCGGAACCTCCACCGCGGCGCGGGTGTGCTGCACGTCCGCGAGGCCCTGGACACGGACAGCGGCCGCACCGCCGATGACCGCAGATGCCGCCACCTGCCCCGTGGTGCGGGGGTCCCGCATCGGCTCGCCGGGATAGGCCTGGCAGGAAACGATGAGTTGGGAGCGGAGGGACTCAAGGCCCCCGGGTGTCAGGATCATGGGTTTCCTAGCTGGTTGTGGTGACGGCCCGCGCCGCCCCTCCGGAGGTAGTCAGTTCAGCACAAGTCTGGCGGCGCCGACGATCGCCGCGGAGTTTCCGAGCCCGGCGGGGAGCACCGGCACCCCTATCAGCGGGTCCAGCAATTCATGGCGCAGCGCGGTTTTCATGGGCGTCCACCAGGCGTCTCCGGCGGCGGCGAGGCCCCCGGACACGACGACGACGGCGGGGTCCAGGATGTTGATCAGACCCGCGAGTGCCTGGCCCGCGGCCCGGGCGCCGGCAAGGATCGCCCGGCCCGCTTCGGCATTGCCTTCTTTCGCCAGCGCGAAGACCGCGTGCGTGTCTACTGCCTCGGGAGCACCGCCCAGGCGCTCGTAGGACGCGTGGATGGCAGGACCGGAAGCGACCGCTTCCACGTGTCCCGCCCCGCCGCACACGCAGGGCAGCGGCTTCCCGTCGTGGTACGCATAGGGCGACGCGAAGTGCCCGACGTGGCCGCCGACGTAGCGGTGCCCGAGCACGGGTTTGCCGTCCAGCACCAGGCTGCCGCCAACGCCCGTGCCGAAGGCCACCAGCAGCGAGCTTGCGCTGCCGGCGGCTGCCCCGCGCCAGGCCTCGCCCAGGGCATGGGCGTGGACGTCGTTGACGGCGCAGACATCTTCCGGGGCAAGCCCGAGCCGCCCGGCCAGGCCTTCGGTCAGCGCGGTACCGGCCCAGCCGTAGATCGACTCGGTGGCCGAGACCACCACGCCGCGCCCGGCGTCGATCACTCCGGCAGATCCGATGCCCACCCGCCCGATGGACATGCCCTCCGCAGCGGCCCGCTCCCGGAGCCCCGAAACCAGGGCCGCCGTCGCATCCAGGACAGCCTCGCCGCCGGCCCGGTTGAGAGTCGGAATGGTCTCCATCAGCAGCACGTCCCCGGCCGCCGAAACAACCCCGGCAGCAGTCTTGGTACCACCAAGATCAACACCGATCGCGTACATCATGTCCGTCCTTCTACCGTTCAGTTTGATTCTGGTTGGGTCGGTTGTGGTCGGGGCTGCGGCGGATCGCAGTCTTGCCGGCGCTTAGACACCTCCCGCCGTGACGCTACGGTCGCTGGGCGACCTTCGCATCACTCTGGTCGGCGATGCGCGCCTACACAAGACCACGATCCGTCGCATTCGCCGTCGGCAGGTCCCACCGCCTGCCGCCCCGGCACTCAGCTGCGTCCGCCGCCCCGGCCAAGACTAGACGAGGCCGTTGCGCTCCAGGATGACCTTGATCGCCGTCGTCTCGTCCTCGTTCAACGCCGGCATGGGCGTGCTCATGGCGTTGGATTCAATCACGCCCATGATCTGCAGGGCGGTCTTGAAGGCGCCGAGGCCTGCGGCTCCGCCGGAGACGCGCCCGTTGGGGGTGTAGACGATCTCGAACAGGTCCGCCAGCCGGTCCTGTTCCGCGGCGGCCTTGGCCCAGTCGCCGGCGGCTGCGGCGTCGACGAGGTTGCGGTAGCCGCGGGGGTCCACGTTGCCCAGGCCCGGCACGACGCCCTGGGCGCCGCCGAGCAGTGCGCCGTCGACGACGACTTCGTGGCCGGTGAAGATGTCGAAGTTCGGGATGTCACGGGCTGCCAGCAGGAGCTGGCGGAAGCCGACGTCGTCGCCTGAAGAGTCCTTGACGCCGGCGATCACGCCGTCCCGGCCGAGGCGGACCAGCAGGTCGGTGGGCAGCTTGAAGTGGGTGCGGACGGGGACGTCGTAGGCGAAGATCGGCGTGCTGACGGCGTCGTGGATGGTGCGGAAGTGGGTTTCCGTCTCCTCCGCGTTGCCGATGGCGTAGTACATCGAGGTCACCACGATCGCATCGGCGCCGAGGTCGATGACCTTCTTGGCCTCGTCGATGACCCGGTTGGTGGTCTGTTCGTTTGCACCCACGATCAGCGGCACGGTGCCGGCGTTCGCCGCGGCGATGGTGCTGACGACGTGTTCGCGCTCGGCGTTGGTCAGATAGGGGACCTCCGCGGAGGAGCCAAGGACGAAGAGCCCGGAAACGCCGCCGTCGAGCAGGTGCTTGGTGAGGTTCTTCAGCGAATCGGTGTCGATACTGCCGTCTGCGTGGCGGGGGGTGACGACGGGGGGGATGACGCCCTGGAATGTGGACACAGGAAACTCCAATGATGGGTGGTTGAACAAGGTGAAAAACGAAAAATCAGGGGTGCAGCAGGCTGGGCGCGGCGCCGAGCAGCTTCTTGGTGTAGTCGTTGCGGGGATTGTCGAAGACCTCGGCGGCGGCTCCTTCTTCCACGATTTCGCCGAAGTACATGACGCAGATTCGGTCCGAGACGTAACGGACGGTCTGGATGTCATGCGAGATGAAGACCATCCCCAGGTTGAGCTGCGTCTTCAGGTCCGAGAGCAGGTTCAGCACCTGGGCACGGACGGAAACGTCGAGGGCCGACGTCGGCTCGTCCGCGACGATGATGTCCGGGTCCAGCGCCAGGGCGCGGGCGATGGCCACCCGTTGGCGCTGTCCGCCGGAGACCTGCGAGGGCGTGACCTCGGCGGCGGACTGGGGCAGCCCGACCAGGGCCAGCAGTTCCTTGACCTTGGCGGAGCGGGAGGCCGCCGTCCCGATCCCGTGGATCTGGAGCGGGTCGGTGAGGATGTCGTGGATGGTCATGCGCGGGTTCAGCGCGGTGGCCGGGTCTTGGAAGACCACCGCGACGGAGCGGCCGAATTCCTTGCGCAGGGCGGCGTTGCGTTTGATGGCGGGCTTGCCGCGGAAGAGGACGTCGCCGGAGGTGGGCGCCTGCAGGCCCACCAGCACGGAGGCCAGGGTGGATTTGCCGCAGCCCGATTCGCCCACGATGCCGACGGTCTCGCCCCGGCTGATGCTGAAGTCCACGCCGTTGACTGCTTTGACAATGTTGGGCCGGAACAACCCGCCGGTCCGTGCCCGGTGGTGGACCTTGACGTTCTTCAGTTCGATCACGGGGTTGGCGGTTGGCATGCTCACTTGGCATCCTCCTTCAGGTGGCTGGCCCAGTAGTGGTCCGCGTTGCCGCCGACGGGGCTCAGCACCAGGCGCTGGTCCGGGTCGGCGTCGGGCCGCAGCGAGCGGGAGGCGAACCGGTCCCCGGCGGCGAAGGCGTTGGGCGAGGGAACGGTGCCGGGGATCTGGTGCAGGCGGACGGCGTCGGCCTCGATGGAGAGGACGGCGCCGAGCAGGCCGCGGGTGTATTCGTGCTTCGGGTTCTGCAGCAGCGCGGAGGCCTGGGCGGATTCCACCACCTGTCCGGCGTACATCACGGTGATGCGGTGCGCGAGCGAGGCCACGAGGGCAAGGTCGTGGCTGACGAACACCATGGCGAAGCCCAGCTGCTCGCGCAGCTCGTTGAGCAGTTCCACCACTTGGTGCTGCACGGTGACGTCCAGGGCCGTGGTGGGTTCGTCCGCCACCACCACCTTGGGGGAGCGGGACAGTGCCATGGCAATGAGGACGCGCTGCCGCTGGCCGCCGGAGAGCTCGTGGGGGTAGCTGGCCAGGGTACGGACAGGGTCAAGCTTGACCATTTCGAGCAGCTCGGTGGGGGTCTTGCGGCCGCCGCGCCGGGTCAGCTGCTCCAGCTGGTCCTTGATTTTCATGGACGGGTTCAGGGAACTGAGGGCGTCCTGGTAGACCATGGCGATCTGCTGGCCGCGGAGTCCTTCGTAGGCCTTGGCGCTGCTGCTTCCGGTGGCCGGGTCGAGCAGCTCCTTGCCGTCGAAGGTGATGGATCCGGAGATTTTCGCGGTCTTGGGCAGGAGGCCCATCACCGCGAGGGAGGTGATGGACTTTCCGCAGCCGGATTCGCCCACGAGCCCCATGGTTTCGCCTTCGCGGACGGTAAAGGAGACGTTGTCCACAATGGCGGTGTCGCCGAAGCGGCCGGGGAACCGGATGGAGAGGTTCTTGACCTCCAGGACGGGCCGGGCGCCCGCCGGGACCTGGGCGAGCCGGTCGGTGCGGGTGACTTCGACGGCGGCCAGCAGCTTTAGTTCCTGGTCGAGCAGGGCGTGCGGGTTGGCGAGGGCGGCGTTCCGGTCCTGCAGCAGCCCGGCCTCCGGGTCCGCGTCGCCGGAGGCGCCGCGGACGCCGTCGAGCTCGTGCTGTTCCACCACGGACCCCTGGGCCACGGAGGTGCCGATCTCGGTGTCGACGGCGAGGACGGCGGCGGTGGAGCCGTCGTCGTCCTTCACCGCGGGGGCGCGCCGGAGCTTCGGGTTCACCATGGCATCGGTGAGGCCCTCGGCGAGGATGTTCAGGGCCAGCACCGTCAGCAGGATGGTGAGGCCGGCGAACGTCGTGGCCCACCAGCCGCCGGAGAGGACCAGGTTGCGGCCGTAGGAAATCACGTTGCCCCAGGACGGTGCGGGGTCCTGGACGCCGGCGCCGAGGAAGGACAGCGAGGCTTCCAGGATGATGGCATCGGCCACCATGACGGTGGCGAACACCAGGACCGGGGCCGCGGTGTTCCGCACGATGTGCTTGAGCAGGATGTAGAAGCGGCCCGCGCCGATCACGCGCTCGGCCCGGACATAGTCCTCGCCGTACTGGGAGAGCACGTTGGCGCGGACCACGCGGGCCAGCTGCGGGGTGTAGATGATGGCGATCGCGATGATGATGGTGGGCACCGTGTTGCCGAAGGCGGCCAGCAGCACGGCGGCCAGGGCGATCCCCGGGAAGGCCATCAGGATGTCCATGAGCCGCATTATCAGCTCGTTGACGGCCTTGCTGGACGTCGCGGCCAGGGAACCCAGCAGGGCGCCGGCCGCCACGGCCAGCGCCACCGCGCCGAGCCCGATCATCAGCGAGGACTGGGATCCGTAGAGCAGGCGGGAGAAAATGTCGCGGCCCAGCCGGTCGGTGCCGAACAGGTGCTCGCCGCCGGGCGCCGTCGCCGGGATGAACGTCTCCAGCGGATCGTGCGGGGCGATCAGCGGCGCGAAGATGGCGGCGGCGATGATGGCCACCAGGAAGATGAGGGCGGAGCGGGAGCTCCAGGGCAGTGCCTTGAAGCGGATTCCCGGGGCGCTCAGGCGTTCAGCGAGTTTGCTGCGCATGGGTCAGACCGTCCTGATTCGGGGGTTGATAAGCAGGTAGAGCAGGTCGACGGCGATGTTCACCAGAACGAAGGTGACCGAAATGGTCAGGACCACACCCTGCACCAGGTTGATGTCCAGGTTGGTGATGCCGTTGAGGATCAGCTGGCCCATGCCCGGCAGGGCGAAGATCATTTCGATCACGACGGCGCCGCCGAGCAGGTAGCCGATCCGCAGGCCCAGCACGGTCACCGGGGTGACCAGGGCGTTGCGGAGCACGTTCTTGGAGACCACCTCGCGGTAGGGGACGCCGTTGCCGATTGCGGTGCGGACGTAGTCGCGGTCGAGCTCCTCGACCATGGACGTGCGGACCACCCGGATCAGCGACGCCGAGACCGGGATCCCGAGCGCCAGGGCCGGCAGCACCATCGAATTCAGCCACCCGCCGAAGCCGGACTCCGGCGTCGCGATGCCGCCCGAGGGGAACAGGGGAGCCTCGCCCAGGGCGAACCACTGGATCAGCAGGATGCCCAGCCAGAAGGAGGGGGTCGCGACGGCGGCGATCGAGAAGACCCGGACCAGCTGGTCCTGCCACTTGTCCCGGTACAGCGCGCCGACGATCCCGAAGGCGAGGGACAGGACGACGGCGATCAGGACGCCGAGGAAGGTGAGCTGGAGCGTCAGCGGGAAAGCCGTGCCGATCATGGCCGCCACCGATTTCGCCGGCGGTGTGGTCACACCGAGGTCCAGCTGGAGCAGCTTGCCGAGGAAGCGGAAATACTGCAGGAAGAGGGGATCGTTAAGCCCGTTGTTCTGGCGGTATTGTTCCTTGGCTGCCTCGCTGGCGCCGTCGCCCAGCGCGCTGCTGGCCTGATCGCCGGGTGCCGCCTGCAGGACGAGGAAGACCAGCAGGGTGATGCCCAGGATCATTAATGGCAGTGCTGCGAGCCTGCGGCCGAGCAGACGCAATATGGTGACCAATGTTGTCTCCGGAATTCTTGGAATGTTGATGCAGTGTCGGCTGCGTCAACGGGCAGGGCGGGAAGGTGGAGGCGCTGCGGGGGGAGCAGCGCCTCCACCTAGTTCGGGGAGGCCTGAATCAGGCCGTGCGGCCGACGCCGACGAAGGACACGCCGGTGGTGGGCAGCGGCTTGAATCCGCTGAGCTTCTTCGCATCCCAGGCGCTGGGGAGCTGGCGGTGGAAGATCGGGTAGAGCGGGAGCTCCTCGGAGACGAGGTCCACGATATCGCCGGTGAGCTTCTTGGCGTCAGCCGGCGCCGACTGGCCGGCCTTGGCCATCAGGTCCACGAGCTTGGCGCGCTCCGGGGTGGCGGCCCAGTAGGCCCGGCCCTTCATCCAGGTGTCGCCGGCGTAGAACCAGCTCAGCAGCAGGTCCGCGTCGTTGCCAAACACGGACGGATCGCCGGGGGCCGCGACGACGGAGAAGTCGGATTTGCCCACGCGGTCGCTGTACAAGGCACCGGACTGCAGGTTCTTCAGGCTGACCTTGACGCCCGGGATCTTGTTCCAGGATTCCAGCATCAGCGGGGCAACGTCCTTGACCCAGGCGGTGTCGGTGGTCAAGAGTTCGAATTCCAGGTTCGTCACGCCCGCCTGCTTGAGCAGGTCAGCCGCCTTCTGGGCGTCGTAACCGTAGACGTTCTTGGCCTTGACGTAGTCCGGGTGACCTTCCTGGAAGTAGGAGCTGGCGGCCTTGGCGTTGCCGAACAGGGCCTTCTTGATGATGGAGTCCTTGTCCAGGCCGTAGTGCAGGGCCTGGCGGACCAGCTTGTTGTCGAACGGGGCCTTGGCGCAGTTGAACATCAGGAACAGCATCCCGAAGGACTGCACGGATTCCACGGTGGCCTTGGATTTCAGCCCGTCCACATCCAGGTACGGGACGTCCTCCATGGCCTGCACGCGGCCGGACTGCATCGCGGTGACACGGGCGGCGGCGTCGGAGAGCAGCAGCCAGGTCATGCCCTTGGCGAGGGCGGGCATCGGCCCGTTGTAGTCAGCGTTCGCCTCGAACACGATCTTGTCGTCCTTGACGGCGGAGATCAGCTTGTAGGGGCCGCTGCCGACGGGCTTGGCATCGAAAGCCTTGAGCTGGTCGGAGCCGACGGGGAAGTTGGTGAGGGCCTTGGGCACGATCTTCACGACGGAGATGCGCTGGGAGAACGCGGGGAAGGCGTACAGCAGGGAGAATTCGACCGTCTTCGCGTCGACAGCCTTGACGTCCTTGATGAACGGGATGAACTGGGAGAAGAGGGACTTGTTGGCCGGGTCCATGACGCGGGTGAAGGAGAATACGACGTCCTCGGCGGTGACCGGGGTGCCGTTGTGGAACTTGGCCCCATCGCGGAGCGTAACCTGATACGTGGTGGCGTTGACCATCTTCGGGTCCGCCGCTGCCAGTGCGTTGTAGGCCGCCCGGGTCGCCGGGTGCAGCTCCACGAGGCCCTCGAAGACGTGCAGGTTGGCTGCCTGCGGGGTCGCCCCGGAGGAGGACAGGGGATCGAACCCGGTGGAAAGAGCGTACGAGATGCCGGCCTCGATGGTGAGGTCCTTGTTGATCGGGGCCGTGGTCCCGCCCGCAGCGGTGGTGGTCGCGGCAGGGGCGCCACAGGCTGCCAGGGAACTGGCGAACGCCGCCGCCGCACCCATGGCACCGGTCAGCTTGAGGAAGCTGCGGCGGCTGGCATCAGTGGCCAGCGGCAGGTTCTTGATGGTCTTGCTCATATGATGCCTCACCATTCCAATCTGTATATCGGATGTAGGACGTCCGATGCTCGTAGGGAAACTGTAAGGGGCGTCACAGCACCTCGTCAAGCGGTCCTCGTTTAGGTCATGGCGAACGTCGGAGACATTCCGACGGCAGACATCCGATATCCTCTGTCCAGTCGGCCGAGACAAAAGGAGATCCATCATGTCGCTCATCGTTGGCGCCTATCCCGCCCAGGGCTCGGGCACACTGCAGCGCCAGTTCTTCGAGGAACTGGGCCGGATCCCGTCGATACGCGGACTCGAGCTTCCGTACCGCGCGGCCGGCGGAGATCCGTGGCCGGCCGGGGCTCCCGCCGCGTGGTCGGCGGTGGTGACCTCGATTCCGGGAACCATGCAGCGCTCGGCCCTGGATGATCGTTTCGGCCTGGCCTCGAGGGATCCCGGCGGGCGCCGGGCCGCCTTGGACTTCGTTGCCGGAATGCAGGACTACGTGGCCGCCCTCGTAGGCTCCGGCCATCGGGTCGAAGCCGTTGAGCTGCACTCCGCCCCGCCGCTTCACGCGTCGTCGGACGCCTTCACCGAATCACTCAACGAGGTACTCGACTGGGACTGGCACGGCGCCGGGATCGTCGTCGAACACTGCGACGCACCACGGTCCGGGAGCGCTCCCGAGAAAGGGTTTCTCTCCTTCGACGCGGAAGTCCAGATCATCCGGCGGCTCCGGGACCAGGGCCGGAAGGGCATCACAGTCCTGGTCAACTGGGCCCGGTCGGTTATCGAAACCGGCCGGAGTCGTACCGCGGCGGACCATCTCAGGTACGCCCGCGAGGCGGGTGTGCTCGGCGGTCTCATGTTCTCCGGCTGCTCGCCCGAAACGACGGAGTTCGGCTACCCGTGGATAGATGCCCACCTTCCCGCCGTCGAGGTTCAGGGCGCCCCGGCGAGTTCCCTGCTCAACGGCGGCGAGATTGCCCGCTGTCTCCGCGCAGCCGGTGAACTGCCGATCACAGGGTTCAAGATCGGCCTTCCGCAGGACGCGGTGTCTCCCGCGGAGCGCGTCGAGCGGCTGCGACAGATGTGCACGTTGGTCGCCGACGCGGCCCGGGCCAGCGGCGACGCTGAGCGACCCTAACCCTCCGCCACCTGCACCGCACCCGTTGCCATGTCGAAATGGAATGCCCGCCCGAGCCGCACCTCTGCCGACCCCACGGCCGCACTCACGATGAACGTGAGGGTGAGGACGCCCCGGGCCACATCCGGCTCCGTCACCGTGTAGGTCGGGGTGAAATAGAGGGCTTCCTCGCCGGCGGAAAGGTCGGCCGGCGGGAATGCCCCGGCTCCGGGGCCGGTCAGCCGGACAGCCTTTGCTCCCCGGGCGCCCTCATTTCGAACCCGTCCCGTGAAGGCAAGAATATCGCCCGCCTTATAGCCGGGGATGATCGGCCCGTAATTCAGATCCTGGGCCTCCCTGGTCCCCAAGACCTGGGCCGAATCCGGTGAATAGCCCTGGCCGATTTCCTTCCAGGTTTGCACCCCCCAATCGCCGGCATCCGAAGCCATGACGTGGGATTCCCCGGCGTCCTGCCAGCTGGCGGGACGGGCGGGGGTGATGGAGCGCAGTTCCATGTGGAACACCAGGCCGGTCTCGGCGCCGGTCGGCGGACCATCTGCAGGGGTCGCGAGTTGATCGGTAAGCTGCTCCGCGGGCAGGGATAAAAAGACTATTTCCCGGTACCCCTGCCGCTCATACAAGACCCCGATGTTGCCGTCCGGCAGCCGCGCCGCCGTCGAATACGCGGAGCTTCCGGGGCACAGGCACAGCTTGGCCGGCCAGGTCCGACCATTGTCAGGTGAGAGGCTGAGGATCGTGTTGCGGCGCAGCCGCTCGTCCTGGTTGTTCGTGGCCAGGAGCCAGAACCCGGTGGACTCCGAGGCGAAACCAGTCAGGGCTGGCACACCATCAAAACGAGCCAGCGAACCGTTGTCGCTTGGATCCGGCAGATCCTCCACCGGGAGCAACGGGCCCCAGCTGTGGCCGCCGTCGTCGGACACAGCCGCGAGCCGGCGGGGTGTGGCCCGGCTGTGCAGGAGCAGCCGGCCGTCCGCGAGGACGGCCACCTTGTTCTCATTCGGGCCGATGCCGTCCGGCCCGGCACCGATGAGGTCCCCGAGCGTCCAGTTCTCGCCGTGGTCATCGCTGTACGCGGAAGCTGCCATGATCCCGCCTCCGGCCAGGACGACAAACTGCTGCACCAGCCGG
The DNA here is from genome assembly GCA_026393275.1 of Arthrobacter sp. Lineage (GTDB taxonomy): Bacteria > Actinomycetota > Actinomycetes > Actinomycetales > Micrococcaceae > Arthrobacter. Next base: position 7,970 of record JAPLAM010000076.1, on the reverse strand, counting down.
CCCCGGAACGGCCCGGCATGAATCTGGACGCCCTGCCCGGCCGCGGCGAAGATCCCGGTGATCGGCGTGTCCTCCGCGCCGCCGGTGGCCGGACGCGCCTTCAGTTGCCCGGTGATCCGCCGATGCCGCCAGGTCACGCCGTCGTCATCGGAGAAGCTGATATCGCAGTGCTGGACGTCATCCTCAGGGTGCAGGCCCGCGCGGGCTTCGAAGAAACCGGCCCGCGTCCCGGAGGCATGGAACATGAAGATCCGGCCGGTGTCGGCATCGAGCAGGAGGCTCGGGTCACCGTAGCCGTTAAGCCCGACGCCGGTGCGCACCACCTGCTGGCTGCCCCAGGTCCGCCCGTTGTCCGTGCTGCGGCGCAGCAGTAGATCGATCGGGCTGGGCAGGTCATCCAGGTTGGGCCGCCCGTCGTAGGCCGCCAGCACCGTGCCGTGCATGGACACCGCCAGGGCCGGGATCCGGTATTGCCGGTACCCGCCGACGCCTCGGACCGCAAGGACATGTTCAACCTCCGGATCGGCCAGGGGGATGGCAGCAGCCGCGACGGGGAGGAGGTGGGATGTCATACGTACAGCGTAGGCCAGGGCCCGTGTTTCCGTCGGCACTGTTGCAGGAACCGCGGGGGGAGTAGGTTGCTCGGATGGACGATTCTTATCAGGTCATCGTGGTCGGGGGCGGATTCGCGGGCGTGGCAGCGGCCAAGGAACTTGGCCGCAAGGGCGTGAGCGTGCTGCTGATCGATTCCAACAGCTACCACCAGTTCCAGCCGCTCCTCTACCAGGTCGCGACGTCACAGATCGGGGTGTCGGCCATTGCGCGGCCGCTTCGATCCGTTTTCCGCCGGCTGAGCCGCGTGCGGGTGCTCACCGCGGAGGTCGCAACAGTCGATCCGGCCGGCCACTCCGTCACTACCGCCGACGGCGTCACGTTCCGGGCGCAGATCCTGGTCCTCGCCGTAGGCGCCGTGCCGAACTTCTTCAATACACCGGGCGCCGACGAGAATGCCTACCCGCTGTATTCGGTCATGGACGCGACCCGGCTGGGCACCAGGCTGACCCATCTGCTGGACGAGGCCGACGGGGAGAAAGCGGGCTCCGTGGACGTCGTCGTCATCGGCGGCGGCCCCACCGGCGTGGAGACCGCCGGCGCCATGGCAGAAAACATCAAGTTCGTGGTGCCGAAGTTCTATTCGCCGGAACTCGCAGCCCGGTGCCGTGTCCACTTGGTGGACATGATCCCCACCGTGCTCACTGCGTTCTCGACAAATTTGCAGGAGTACACCAAAGAGCGCCTGACCAAGATCGGGGTGCAGCTTCACCTGGGGGTCGGCGTCTCGGAGGTCCGCACCGACGGCGTGACGCTCGCCGACGGGACCGTCATCCCCAGCAGGGTCGTGGTGTGGGCCGGAGGCCTGAAGGCCGGAGAGATCTTTACCGGCTCCGGCCTGACGCAGGGCCGCGGAGGGCGCATCGACGTCCGTCCGGACCTGACCGCGCCCGACGTCGAAGGTGTGTACGTCCTCGGGGACGCGGCCAACATTACCGATTCGACCGGGACCAAACTGCCGCAGCTGGGCTCCGTCGCACAACAGGCCGGGAAATGGGCGGCCCGCAATATCTACGCCGACCTCAACGGCGGAGAACGGCGGCCCTTCGAATACTTCGACAAGGGCTATATGGCGATGATCGGCCGGGGCGCCGCGGTGGCCGAGATCGGACGCAAGCGCATCCCGCTCCAGGGGCCGCTGGCCTTTGTGTCCTGGCTTCTGGTGCACCTGGCCCTGTTGTCCGGCTTCCAGCAGAAGGTCCGCGCGCTGTTTTCCTGGCTCAACGGCTACATCACGCACAGCCCGGCGCAGGTCGTCGTCGGCCGGCCGGATTGATAGGCCGGACGGCCTGACGAGGCTGTAGGCGGCCGACGGCCGACCGGCTCCGGGCGGCCCGGCCTTTCAATCCGGCCTAGTCCGGCGGGCTACTTCTTGGGGTCCTCCGGATGGCGAGACTGCTCGCGGATCTGCAGTTCCTCTTCGTATTCGCGGAGGTCGTTGGCCTGGTCGCCGGCATCTCCGTGCCACTCTTCGCCGCTGACCTGACGCTCAAACTCCTGGGTCGGCTGCGCATCCTCGAGGGCGTCGACTTCTTTCTCGAACTTCTCCTGCTCGGACTTTTCGCTCATTAGCTCGCCTCTCCGCTCCGGGGAACCTGTTGCCGGCATCGGCAACCTGGTCCTTATGCCATCAGCTTAGGTCCGCATGGGGGACTGCAACAGCCAACCGGGCCGGGCCGCACTCGAGCCTTCGTCTGAGTCTTAGGCGGACGCCCCCTCAGAGTTCCGTGCGGCAGACCGTCCGGAAGGCGTCAACCGCCCGGTCCAGGGCGGCCGGATCGCCGGCCACGACGGCGGCCAGCTCGGTGGCGTAGGCGTGCTTCAGGATGGTGCCCGCGAGCAGTTTCACTACCTCCACATGCTCCTGATGGTCCGCCGGCAAGTCCGTAGGGTCCGCTGCGTCACCGGCCAGCCGTTCGGAAATCAGGGGTTCGACCAGCTGCTGCACCTCCGTGACGTGCTGCTTGAGGCGGGTGGTCAGTTCCGGCACGGCCAGGAGGACGCTGCGCATGCGCGAGCCGGTCATGCTGCCAAGGCCGGCGGCGCGCATGGCGGCGGCCATCAGGTGGGCGGCGTCACCGACTGGTGACCGGCCCCCGGCGCGGTAGGCGGCGACGGCGTCGTCGGCCAAGGTGGGTTCCCGGAGCCCAAGGATGGCGTCCTCCTTGGTGGGAAAGTAATTAAAAAAGGTCCGGCGAGAAATGCCGGCGCGCTCGGCAATTGCCTCCACAGTGGCGGAGTTTAGGCCGCCCTCCAGTGCCGCAGCCGCAGCCGCCTCGTGGATAGCCGTCCACGTCTCGTCCTTCTGTCGCTCCCGAAGCGAGGGTCCCTGAGCTGCCGTACCGCGTCCAGTCATGCAGCAATTTTATGCACCAGTGCATATTTTGCACAAACGCAAGTGACGCCGGGGCATTAGGCCCTTGACCGGCCCGAACCGACGGCGGAGTCTGTCCCTATGAATGAGACGAATCCGAGCGACAAGAATATGGCTGACCGGAATCCGGAAACGGCGCCGGAGATCAAATCCAACGATCTTCACGAAACGCCGACGGCGGTGTTGCGCGAGACCGTGCCCATGGCTGCCCTGCGCGAATTCTTTGACCGTGCCTACCCGACGGTGATGGCGGCCGTGCAGCAGCAAAACGTCCAGCTGGCCGGGCCGCCGTTCGCGCTGTACCGGGGGATGCCCACCGACATCGTCGACGTGGAGGCCGGCTTCCCGCTCGCCGCGCCCTATCCGGGCGGGGGCGACGGCGGCGTGACGGCCGGCATGCTGCCGGGCGGCCGTGCCCTCGAAGCGATGCATGTGGGTCCCTACGAGACCTTGCCGGAGACCTACGGCGCGGTGATGGCCCGGATGCAGGCGGAGGGCCTGACACCGGGCAACGCCATGTGGGAGTACTACCTCAGCGATCCCGCCGCCGAGCCGGATCCGGCAGCCTGGAAGACCCTGATCGTCTGGCCGGTGGCCTGACCACGTCCGAGGACGGCGTTAGGGAAAGAGCTTGGCATGGGACTCATCCACATAGACCTGTTTACGACGCTCGACGGCGTCGCGCAGGCCCCTGGCGGCCCGGACGAGGACGCTGACAACGGTTTCGCGTTTGGCGGGTGGCAGGCGCCGCTGATAGACGAGGTTGTCGGCAGGCAAATCGATTCCGGGATGGAAGGGATGGATGCACTGCTGCTTGGGCGCCGGACTTACGATATTTTCGCCTCATACTGGCCGCACGCGGACGGGCCCATCGCGCGGCTGTTCAACGGCCTCCCAAAATACGTGGCCTCGCGCCAGACCCCGGCTCTTGGGTGGGCCGGCTCCACATTGCTCGGCCGTGATGTCGCCGCCGCCGTGCGCGAACTACGCGGCCGGCACGAGAACATCCATGTCATCGGTAGTCTGGATTTCGTGCAGACCCTGTTCGCTGAGCGGCTTTTCGATCGGCTCACGCTCTGGGTGTATCCGATCCTCCTGGGAGGTGGAAAAAAGGTCTTTGCCAATGGGGTGGTTCCGACCAACCTCAAACTGATCGAGCCGGTCGTCGCCTCACCGAAGGGTGCGGTGCTGCAGCGCTACGCGCTCGCCGACGGAACGCCCGGCGTGGGCGATATGTCCGCCGGCGACCAGCAGGGCTAGGGTCGCCATGGTTGCCTCGAGTTTTGCCGAGCGAGGCGGCCCGTAATGTCGCTTTAAACACAGTATTCTTCAACTCCTAGCTTGATGCCCTAAACTGCTTCACTGAGGTGCCTGAAATGGCGCAGCGCAGCAACGAAAGTGAACCCCGCTATGGCTACCGATTACGACGCCCCACGCAAGACAGAAGAAGAGTCTCCCGCTGAATCTTTGGAGGCCCTTCAGGCGTCCCGTGGCGGCGGCGCCCAGACCGCTGTTATCGACGTCGATGAGAACGACACCGCCGAGGGCATCGACCTTCCGGGCGCCGATCTCTCCGGCGAAGAACTGACTGTCATTGTTGTTCCCGAGCAGTCCGATGAATTCACCTGCTCCTCCTGCTTCCTGGTCCGTCACCGGTCCCAAGTCGCCAAGGAAAAGAACGGCATGAAGTACTGCCGCGACTGCGAAGGCTAAACCGCCTTCCACCGCGTGCCAGCCCGCATCACTGGGCTCGTTTCGAGAATTTCGATTTACCCCAAGCAAAGCGTCGGGTCCCAACGGGGCCCGGCGCTTTGCCGTACCCCGGCACTGCCGACCACAGTACCGAAAATCCAGTGCCGGAATCCGGTGCCGATTTCGTGATCTGGACGGAGTCCGGCTAACGGTTGGACGCCAATGCGCGACTGGCCCTCGTCAACGGGGGCGCGCGCTCCTACGCTTGACGTGTCTGGATGACTTGAGGGGGCGGCCCGCGTGAGGCGAATTCCTGGTAAGAGGCTAACCGTCTGGATGGTGGCCGTGCTGACGGCCGCGGGGCTGGGGCTTCTGGCGCCCGGGCCTGCCGTTGCCGCGCCGTACTGCGGGCTCGTATGGGGGTCGCTGGCCAAGGCCGACGCAGCCATGAGCCAGGCGAAGGTGGTCAACGTCCGGACCGGCCAGCACTATTGTTTTGACCGCCTCGTCATCGACCTCAACGGACCTACCGCCGGCTACACGGTGCGCTACGTGCCCCAGGTGGTGCAGGACGGTTCCGGTTTGCCCATCCCGCTGCGTGGCCAGGCCTTCCTGCAAGTCACCGTCAACGCGCCCGCCTACGACGACGCCGGCCATCCCACCTACACGCCGGGCAACAAGGACGAAGTAAGTAACGTCGGCGGGTACCAGACTTTCCGTCAGGTGGCGTGGGCTGGCAGCTTCGAGGGCTACAGCAGCATGGGAGTCGGCGTCCGGGCGCGCCTGCCGTTCCGGGTCTTCACCCTTGCCGGGCCCGACGCCGGATCCCGGCTCGTGATCGACGTCGCGCACTATTGGTGACGGTGACGGTGACGGCGGGTTCGGCTAGAGCGCGCCGAGCTCCGCCCGCAGCGGGTATTCCTTGCCGTCGAGCACGAGTTGGGTGCAGCGCCGGTTGGCCGGGTTGAACACGATCGGCGCCATCAGGTTCACCGTTGTGGAGGTGGGGGAGTGGTTGACCACCACCAGCACCTGTGCCGTTTCGTCCTTGGCAAGTTCCAGGCCTTCCAACGCGGCTGCCGGAAGCCGGGGAGTGTAGCCCGGAACGAATACCGATGCGTCCGCGAGGAAGAGACGTACTGCTACGGGCTGTTCAGCCTCGAGGGCGAAGAGGCCCGGGGCGCTGTCGATGTTCCGCAGGGCAAAGTCGTGAACGTCTTCGAGCCCCGGCATGGGGGCAGTGAACGTCACCGGAGTGCTGCTAAGTACGGAGTTCATCGCAGGAAGTCCATCAGGGTGGGCTGCAGGACCTTAGCCGTGGCGGCCAGAGCCACCTGGTAGTTGGTTTCCTGGACCTTGAGATCCATGATCACGCTGCCAAGGTCTGCCTTTTCAATGCCGGTCCGCTGGGCGTCCAAGGAAGCCTCCAATTCGGTGTTGACGTTGCCGGCACGTTCCAGCTGTGCCTGCCGTGTTCCAATTTCAGCACGTCCGTTGACGATGTTCTTAAAGGCGGTGTCGATCTGGGCGCCCCGGGGCGTGGTGTCCGCGCCAGTGCGGAGGTCAGCCGCCAGCTTGCTGATGGCGTCGAAGACCGAGCCTGAACCGCTGCCAAAGATTGTCTTGCCGTCGGCGTCGACCCGGACGGTCTGGGTGGCGCTGATGCGTCGATCAACCTGGCTGATGGGCAGGCCGTCGAGCGCGGGAGGGGTGCCGGTGTAGATCGGGTCGGCGTCAGAATTCCCGGCGAAGATATTCCGGCCCAGATGCTTCGAGTTGGCGATCGAGAGGAGGTCCGTGTTGAGCGCGTCGAGCTCGTTAGCGATGGCGTCCTTGCCGGACTGGTTCAGTGATCCGTTTCCGGCCTGCACGGTGAGGTCCTTGACTCGCTGCATCACGTTGGTGGCCTGCGCCAAGGCGGAATCCGCGGCAGTGAGCCAGGTGTTGCCATCGTCGATGTTCCGGCCGTACTGGGCGTTGGCGGCCTGGAGGGACCGCGTGGCGAGGGACTGAGCCGTGGCAGCGGGATCGTCCGAGGGGCGGGAGATCTTGTTGAGCGAGGACGCCTTGTCTTGCAAATCGGCCAGCTTGGCTTGCTGGAACTGCAGCGTCCGCTGGGCGTTCGCGCTCATGGTCAGGTTGGTTACCCGGTTCAGCATGGTTCTACCTTCCCACCAGTCCGGTGCGGTTGATCAGGACATCAAGGGCCTCGTCGACGGCGGTCATCACGCGGGCCGCCGCCTGGTAGGCGTGCTGGTTGGTGAGCAGGTTGACGTTTTCTTCGTCCAGGCTCACCGAAGCTTGCGAGGCGCGGCTGGTCATCGCCGAAGCCTGGGCAGCCGTGGTGAGCGACGCGTGCTGCTGGGCTCCGCGCGACTGCACACCAATGCCAGTGACAATGCCGGACCAGACCTTGTCCGGTGAAGCTGCGCCGGTGCCAAGTTGGGAGATCTGGTCCGCGATGGTGGTATCGAGGGCGCCCTGGTTCGACGCCTTGAGCGCGATGCCGCTGGTGTCGGCAGGACCCTTGATGCCAAGGGCGGCGGGGCCGGTGCCGCTGACGGTGAAGAAGTCCCGTTTCGTGGCCCCGGTACCGGTGACGCCAGACTGGTGAACTGTATTGACCGCAGTAGCGAGGGCGGTCGCGAATTTGTTGAACGACTCGGCTGCCTCGGCGATTGCACCACCGGAGCCGCCGGCAGCCGGAGCCAACACGGAGAGGGCGCCGGCGATTTCGCCGCCGTCGGGCGCGGCCACGCCGGCAGGGTTCTTCCAGAGCAGCTGCACGGTGGAGCCGAGGGCATCCCCGGTCTGGCTGCCGGAGAGCTCAAGCGCCCGGACCGAGGTGCCCATCACGAGGGCGTTGCCGCCGATGTGGACGTCCACGGTGCCGTCGGCCTGTTCACGGACGGTGCCGCCGGCCAGACGAGAAATGGTCTCGGTGAGTTTGGCGCGGGCGTCGATCAGTTCGTTCGCGGAGCCGCCGGCGGCCAGGGTGGAGCGGATGGTGGCGTTGTAGGCCGCCACCTGCGTGGCTGCCGCGTTGACGGCGTCGACGGCGTCGGAAGCCTGGGCGCGGACGCTGCTCCACTGACCCTGCAGGGACGTGTAAGCGGAGGAGATCTTGTCCGTGACAGAGTTGGCCGCGTTCAGCAGCAGCCCTTTAGGACCGTCCTCGCCCGGCTGCCTGGCGGCGCCCTGCCAGGCGGACCAGAACTCCTGAAGGGAGGTGGAGATGCCATTGTCGCCGGGTTCCTGCAGGACACCCTCGATGCCTTGCAAAGCGGTGGAT
>JAPLAM010000105.1 GCA_026393275.1 Arthrobacter sp. | reverse complement strand
GGTCCGCGATTTCGGTCCAGAGCGGGATCAGGTTTTCGCGGTCAAAATCCCGGTAGAGCTCCTTCAGCTGGGCAGCCTCTTCGGGCGTCGGCTCGGGGGCGGTGTGCCCCGCAGCCACTGATTCATGGGTCGTGTTCTCGGCGCTGATGGACACGTGGGCCTCCTACGTAGGTCAGAGCAGTTCTATTTGGCGTCCTTCGACTCTACGTAGGCGCCGGTGTGACCTCCAACATATTCTGCTAGTCAGAATTGCCGGAAGGGGAGTCCCGGGGTTCAGTCCGGGTCGGCCGGATTGGCCGCGATATCGATCTCCAGCTGCCGGCACGTTTCCCGGAGGGCGGGGACGAGGCCGGCGTCGAACACCCGGCGGAACCGGGTCGCGGGGGTGGCGACACTGAGCGCCCCGACGACGTGCCCGTGCCGGTTGTGCAGGGCCATCCCCAGGGCGCTCACCCCCTCCTCGGTGCCCTCGAAATTGGCGGCGAACCCGTTGCTGCGGATTGACTCCAGCTCACGCAGGAACGCCGGGTACTCAGCGGCCTTGATGGTGTCCCCGCCGATCTCGGCGTTGTTGCTGCGGAAGAGCTGCTCGATCATGGGCGGTTCCAGTTCGGCGAGCATCGCTTTGCCGCCGGACGTCCGGTTGGCGGGCATGACGGTCCCTTGCCGGTCACCAACCCGCAACACGTTGTTTCCCTCCACCGTGGCCAGGAACCGCACTTTCGTGCCGACCCGCACCATGAGGTTCACGGTCTCGTTCAGTTGCGCGGAGAGCAGCTCCATGTGCGGCTGGGCCAGCGAGCGAAGCAGCCGGGTCCACGACAGGCCCGCGGGCCCGACGCCCATCGCAGGGCCGGGCACGTAGCGCCGGGTTTCATCCTGCACCGCGAACCCCCGATAGACCAGCATGGCCAGCAGCCGGTGTGCGGTAGACGGGGCTACCCCCAGCTCCCCGGCGGCGTCCTTGAGCCGCAGGGCGCCGCCGTCGCGGAGCAGTTGGAGGAGCTGCAGGGCATTGTCCACCGCCTCGATGGAATAGGTGGGCCGCTTCTGCACGGGCTTCCGGGCCGACCTGGCCGATGGTTCGTTCTGCACATCAGAATTGTATTGTGGTTCATCTGCGGCGGCTAGGACAGTAGTGGGATGAATCACACACCATCTGTTGCAACGCCGCAACGGTCCGCGCCAGGGAATTCGGCCCCCGCTACCTTGGACGGGCCCGCATCGCGGTTTTCCAAAGGCTCGGCGGCCGCCGTCCTGGTCTGCTGGCTCCTCGTCGTCTTCGACGGTTACGACCTCATCGTCTACGGCACCGTCCAGTCCTCCCTGATCTCCGAGACCGGCTGGGGCCTGAGCAAGGCCACCGCGGGCACCATCGGTTCCATGGCGTTCGTCGGCATGATGATCGGCGCCATCTTCGCCGGCCGGATGGCCGACTCCTGGGGCCGCCGCCGCACCATCCTCGGCTGCGCCGTCGTCTTCTCGCTCTTCACTATTCTTTGTGCGTTCGCCCCCAACGCCCCCGTCTTCGGGGTCCTGCGGCTTCTGGCCGGCATCGGACTAGGCGGCCTGGTGCCCTCGGCCAACGCCCTCGTTGCCGAACTGGTCCCCGCCAAATGGCGGTCCACGATCGCCACCCTGATGATGTCCGGTGTACCGATCGGCGGATCCATCGCCGCCCTCGTCGGGATCCAGCTGATCCCGGCCTTCGGCTGGGAGTCCATGTTCCTCGTGGCCGTGCTCGCCCTGCTGGTCGTGGTGCCCCTCGGACTGAAGTTCCTTCCCGAGACGCTGGCACCGGCCGGCGCCGCCGGCAAGGGGCAGCCCACCAGGGAACCTGCCGGGTTCTCCTCACTGCTCCGCGCACCGTACCTGGGGATCAGCATGCTGTTCGCCGTGGCGACGATCGCTACCCTCTTCGCCTGGTACGGGCTGGGCACCTGGCTGCCGAACCTCATGCAGCTGGCAGGCTACAACCTGGGATCGGCCCTGACCTTCGCCCTGGCCCTCAACCTCGGCGCGGTGGCCGGTTCGGTGATCACGGCCTGGGCCGGGACCCGCTTCGGCCCGATTCCGACGGCGATCGCCGCCGCCGCCGTCGCCGCCGCCGCCCTTGTGGTCCTCGTGACCGGACCGCCGGTCAGCGTGGTGTACCTGATGCTCGTGCTCGCCGGCGTCGGCACCCACGGCACGCAGTGCCTCATTATCGCCGCCGTCGCGAGCCACTACCCTGGGCACCTTCGCGGGACCGCGCTGGGCTGGGCACTGGGCACGGGCCGGATCGGCGCCGTCGCCGCCCCCCAGATCGGCGGCCTCCTGCTGGCAGCGGGACTGGGCGTCAACTCCAACTTCTTCGCCTTCGCCGGCGCGGCCGCCATCGCTGCGGTCCTGCTGGTTGCGGTGAGCCTGAAACTCAAATCCAACCTCTCAATTTCTCAAGGAGCAAGCAATGTCTGAGCACGCCACGTCCACCGATGTCCTGGTCATCGGAGGGGGAATGGCCGGACTGGCCGGGGCCCTCGCGCTGCGTGAAAACGGCGCCAACGTCACCCTCGTGGAGCGGGCCCCCGAATTCGGCGAGGTCGGCGCGGGCCTGCAGATGGCTCCGAACGCCTCCCGCGTCCTGCAGCGCTGGGGCCTGCTGGAGAAGGCGCTGGAAATCGGCGTCCAGCCCAAGCACCTGGTCTTCCGTGACGCCGTTACCGGCGAGGAACTGACCCGCCAGACGCTCGGCGGCGAGTTCGCCGAACGCTACGGCGCACCGTACGTCGTGATCCACCGCAGCGACCTGCACCGGGTCCTGCTCGAGGGCTGCGAGGCGGCCGGCGTCAAGCTGGTGAACGACGTCGTGGTCGAGAGCGTCGAGACCGTCAACGGCCGCGGCGTGGCCCACACGGCCGCCGGAGTCGACTACGAGGCCGACGTCGTGATCGGCGCCGACGGGCTCAAGTCCACGCTGCGTCCGCTTGTGGCCAGCGATGAGCCCGTCCCCTCGGCCTATGTCGCCTACCGCGGCACCGTGCCAATCACCGAGAACACCCCCAAGGCCGACCTTGAGGACGTCATCGTCTACCTCGGCCCGAACTGCCACCTGGTCCAGTACCCGCTGCGCAAGGGCGAACTCCTGAACACTGTGGCCGTCTTCAAGTCCCCCTCCTTCGAACGTGGCGAGGAACAGTACGGCGGAGTGGACGAGCTCGAGGCAGCCTACAAGGACTGCGTCCCGGCCGTGCAGGAAGCGCTCAAGAACCTCGCCACCGGCATCCGCTGGCCCATGTACGACCGCGACCCGATCGAGAACTGGGTTGCCGGCCGGATGGTGCTGATGGGCGACGCCGCGCACCCGATGCTCCAGTACCTGGCCCAGGGTGCCTGCCAGGCGCTCGAGGACGCCGCCGTGCTGCAGGACGCCAGCACCGGCACCGTCTTCACCGCCGACGGCGTCAACCCGGAAGCCTGGGACGGCGCGATCAAGGAATTCAACAACATCCGCGCCGCCCGCACGGCCCGGGTCCAGCGCACCGCCCGCATCTGGGGCGAATCCTGGCACGTCTCCGGACTTGCCCGCACGCTGCGCAACCTGCTGTTCAAGAGCCGCAAGGACGGGGACTTCCAGTACAACGACTGGCTGTACGGCCAGGACGGCGACGGCGTTCCGGCGGTCCGCGCCGCCAAGGCCGCGAGCATCTCCGCCTAATTCGTCCCACGCCAACGCGGGGTCACTGACCGCCCGATCCGACGCCTCGGATCAGGCTCAGTGACCCCGCGTTGCTTGTTTCTACGCCAGGTTTCCCTCTGGCCCGCCCGCGGGTGTCCGTGCAAGCATGGGGCTTAGCGACAACGCGCCGGGAGGGACTGTAGTGAAAACCAAAGATCTGCTGTTGGACGCCTTCGACCGCATCCGCCAGGCCGTGGCCGCAACGCTCGACGGCGTGGACGCGGCGGAAGCGGGCCGCCGGCCGGCGGGCAACGGAAACTCGATCGCGTGGCTGATCTGGCACCTGGGCCGGGTGGAGGACGCGCAGCTCGCCTCAGCCGCCGGCCTGGAGCAGGTCTGGACTTCGGAGGGGTTTGCCGCCCGCTTCGACCTGCCGCTGGCCCAGCGGGACACCGGCTACGGCCACAGCTCCGATCAGGTCGACGCCGTTCAGGCTGCGCCGGAGCTGCTGCTCGCCTACTACGACGCCGTGCACCGGCAGACCGTCGGATTCCTGAAGACCCTCGGCGACGACGACCTCGACCGGATCGTCGACACCCGCTGGGACCCGCCCGTCTCCCTCGGCGTGCGGCTGGTCAGTTCACTCGCCGATTGCCTCCAGCACGTGGGGCAGGCAGCGTACGTCAAGGGACTGAACACCGCCGAGCGCCGCGACTAACGGCCGAAGCCGGCCCGGCGGAGCCTAACTCGAACGGTTCAGCACCATCGCCGAGCCTCCGCCGCGCCGGACCGGCTCGGCCGCGGCCACCATCTTCCCGTCCGGCCGGAACTCGATTGCGGTCGCCGCGCCGATCTCCGCCGCCGAGGTGAAGGCGTCTCCGGAGGGCGTGAACTGGTGGCCGAACGGCGCCAGCTGCTGGCCGTACGCTGCGATGAAGTCCGGCTCGGCCGTGACCTTGGCGGTGTTCCGCTGGGACGCGCGGGGCGCCGCGATCGCCTCGGAGATGGTCATGCCCAGGTCCACGCGGTTCAGGATGGTCTGCAGGACCGTGGTGATGATCGTCGACCCGCCCGGGGAGCCCAGAGCGATGAACGGGGCGCCCTCCTTGAGAATGATGGTCGGCGCCATCGAGGAGCGCGGACGCTTCCCTGGTTCAATCCGGTTCGGATCCTTGGCGTCGTACACGGTCGAGAAGTCGGTCATCTCGTTGTTGAGCAGGAATCCCCGGCCCGGCACCACAATGCCGGACCCGCCGGTCTGCTCGATCGTCAGCGTGTACTCGGCCACGTTGCCCCACTTGTCCGCGACCGTCAGGTTGGACGTGGAGATGTTCTCGGTGTCCTTCTCGTCCGCGAGCGGTGCAGCGCCTGCCGGGCATGCGCCGTCGTAGTCGGACGCGTTGCCCGGTGCCACGGGCTTGACGGCCGCGTGCTGCGGGTCCAGCTGGCATGCCCGCTCCTTTCCGAACAGCGGGTCGGTGAGTGCCGCCGTGGGCACCTTGACCTGGGCCGGATCGCCTACATACTTGCCGCGGTCGGCGAACGCCAGGGCGCTGGCCTCCAGGTAGTGGTGCAGCGCACCGGCCCGGGACATCCCGGCGAGGTTGGAGGGGTCCAGGATGTTCAAGGCCTCGCCGACGGTGGTGCCCCCGCTGCTCGACTGCGCCATGCCGTAAACGTCCAGGCCGCGGTAGTTCACGCGGGTGGGTGCCTGGTCCAGTGACCGGTAGGCGGCGAGGTCCGCCGTCGTCATGAAACCGGCCGGAACGGGCAGGCTGGTTCCGGCGGCCTTGGGCGGCGCCTGGACGGCGGCCGCGATTTCCGCCGCGAGCGGTCCGGTGTAGAAGCCGCGCGTGCCTTGTTTCGCGAGGAGCCGGTACGTGGTGGCGAGGTCATGGTTTTGGAAGATGCTGCCGACGGCGGGGGCGTCGCCGCCGGGGAGATAGAGACCGCTGGTGGCGGGGAACGCCGCGAAGCGGGCCTTGTTATCCAAGGTCTGCTGGCGGAACGTGGAGTCCACCACGAAGCCGCGGGTCGCGACCTTGATGGCCGGCTGGAGTGCATCGCCGAGGCCCAGGGTTCCCCAGCGATCCAGGGCCCGCTCCCAGGTGGCCGGCGTGCCGGGCACTCCCACGGCAATGCCGCTCGTGACGAGCTCAGGGGTGAAGCGGTAGGGCTGGCGCGTTGCGGGATCAATGAACGCGTCGTGCGGCATCTTGGCCGGCGCGGTCTCGCGTCCGTCGATGGTGCCCACCTTGCCGGATTTGGCGTCGTAGAAGACGAAGTACCCTCCGCCGCCGATTCCGGCGCTGTAGGGCTCGGTGACGCCGAGGGTTGCGGCCGCGGCGACGGCGGCATCCGCCGCGTTGCCGCCATTCCGGAGCACCTCGATCGCGGCGGCCGAAGCCTCCGGGTCCACAGTGCTCACGGCGCCGCCGTAACCCGTGGCCGTCGCGGTTTTTTCGGTTACCCGCGGATCGGCGGTCGCGGGGCTGGCGGCGGCGGCGCCCGTCACACCCAGGGCCAGCGCCGCCGTGAAGGCGGACAGTCGACGTGCTATCAGATGGCGCATGGTCGCTCCCGAGCCGAAGTCCTGTGAACTGACAGGGAGTCACACTACTCGGGCATTGTGTGACAATCAATGCCCGATTATTGTCACATCCGTGACAAGCCGTCGTGCCCGCCGTCGTCCCGAAGCTGCTGGATGAGCGCGTCCAGGACCGGAAGCTGGCCGCGCACCAGCTTGGTGCGTGCGTCGGCCTCGCGGACCCAGGCTGCGCCGTCAACCTCCGGGTAATCGCGGACCACGCCCGATCCGCGCGGCCATTCGAGCGGAAAGGTGTTGCTCGCGATCGGCCCCGGCTGGAAGTCCGTTTCGGCGGCGAAGACCGTGATGACCTTGCCCGAGGCCTGCCGGAAGCTGCCGAGCGGGAAGTATGCGACGGCCGGTGCCGGTGTCCCGATTTCCTCGGCGAACTCGCGGTGGGCGGCCGCCAGCGGGTCCTCGTCGGCGGTGTATTCGCCCTTCGGGATGGACATCCTTGCGGGCCCAGAACGGCCCGCCCATGTGGGCGATCCACACCTCCAGCAGCGAGGCCGTGGTCCGTCGGTACAGCAGCAGGCCGGCGCTCCGGACTGTCATGACGGCCTCCCGCCGGTTGACCGGGAATGCCCTACCAATGCTGCGGGTCGTTGAGCTCGCAGCTCTGGCTGCTGCACTGCCGGGCGCTTACCTGCCAGTCCGGCTGACGCTCCGTCCGTGAACGTTCGTCCTTCCAGGTCGGGACCACCCGCGAGCCGCAGGCCGGGCAGGGCTGTTCCATGTGAGCGCGGCGCTGCGCCTTGTTCATAATTCCCCCATGAATTTTTGATGCGATGAGCCAAATCTAGCCATATTTCCATCGAAGTTACAAACACGTCAGGACTGTTCGGACCAGTCGAGCACGCGCTGGGCCCGCAGGGTGTTCCAGCGGCTGGGGTGGCCGTCGCCCTTCTCCAGCGGAAAGTGGATCCGCCCCGGATGGCTGTTCTCCAGGAGCCAGGTCCCGTCGGGCCGGCGTTTCGAGCGCACCAGGTCCAGTGCCTCGTCGATCCGCTGGTCCGGAGCGCCGCCGGCGGTCCGGAAGTAATCGAGGCCGCGCAGCACGTCGTAGTGCCAGCGGGCCGGGTACGAGAAGTGCAGCCACGCCGGGTCGATCAGTTCCCCGGTGCTCTTCCGCCGGAGCAGGCCGCGCTCCAGGAGGTATTCCTCGCCGCGCCGCCGGGACGCGGCCAGTTCGGTCGTGGCTCCGGCGGCGCGACCGTACTCCAGCAGCCCCTCGAGGACGTTGATCGTGGTGTCGAACGAGGACCGCGTGGAGCCCCGTTCCGACTCACAGTTCCAGCCGCCGTCGTCGAGCTGTTCGCCGAGCAGCCGGGCGACGATCCCGTCGACGTTCTCGCCGAAGTAGGAGCCCAGCGCTACGGCCATTCCGTTGACGCAGGGCTCCACCTCGCCCTGGAAGTAGGGCTGGCCGTCTTCTTCCCAGCGGCTGCGGGCCCGGACGTTCGCGACGGCGCCGAGGGCCTCGGCGCTGCGGGGGTCGAGGCCGAAGTCGCGCAGCAACAGCAACGAGTATGTCGTCGCCGTCCAGGGCTGGCCCGGTTCGGATTCGTCGAACGACGACGGGTAGTACGTGCCGCCGTCCCACTGTCCGTCTTCGCCCTGCAATGCCAGCAGGCGGGCACCCCAACCGCGGACCGCGACCTGCGCCCGTTCGTCGGCCACGTCCTGCGTCGGCCTGGCCGTGAGATCGCGCAGCACCTGCCAGCGGATGGCGGGATCGGAGTCAAGCAGCCAGTCGAGGGCGTTCATGCGCCCAAGCTAGCATCGGCGCAGTCCGTCGGGGAAGGCGCCGGGATGTCCGCTCAGTCGACGTCGACGTCGTCGGCCGCCCGGCGGAAATCGCGGGACAGATAGAACGCCAGGGCGGCTGAATTTCCGCTGTCCACCGTGACCGCCACCCTGGAGCGGCCGAGGCTATACAGCACGTGCAGGCAGTGACCCAGGAGCTCCTCCGCCAACCCCTGCCGGCGATGTTCGGGGTGGGTGAACAGTTCGGCGATCACGGAATCCCAGTCGCCCGCGCTGCCCGGGGCAGGTTCGGTGACGATGATGGCGGCCGCGAGCTGCCCATCCGGACCGGCCACGACCGCGGAAGCCTCCGGCACGTGCCGGCCCTCGGCTCCGTCGAGCAGGGCGTTGATCCAGCCGTCGGTGCGGTCCGGGGGCTGAGGCAGGCTGTCGGCATACGAGTCCCGGTACATCGCGGACAGCTCGTCGAGGTCAGTGGCCCGAATCGGCCGGATTGCTGCCGCGGTCCGTTCGCCATCCCGGGGGGCGGTGACTGCGGTCAGGATGATCAATGGATTCACAGCGACCCTGCTCTCTCTCACAACGGCGACTCGATCGGGAGTCCTTCCAGCATGCACCTGCTTTATTGCAAAGGTATTTCCGGACGGTGATTTCAAAGCGTCCGGAAGGCCAGTGGAAGGTTAACGTTTCCCGGCCGTTGGGGGTTCCGCGCCCCTGAATCGGGCCCGGAATAGGGAAACGGTCCGGCGCTACGGGAACCGCAGCGCCGGACCGTTTCGGCGTCGGCCGCCCGGAACGGCCGTCGGGACTACGCCAGCGTGGCGGTATCGATCACAAAGCGGTAGCGCACGTCGGAGGCGAGCACCCGCTCGTAGGCTTCGTTGATGTTCCCGGCCGGGATGACCTCGATCTCGGCGCCGAGGCGGTGCTCCGCGCAGAAGTCCAGCATTTCCTGCGTCTGGCGGATGCCGCCGATCATCGAACCCGCGAAGGACCGGCGTCCCGCGATCAGCGCGAACGCGTTCACGGGCAGGGGTTCGGCGGGCGCTCCGACGTTGACCAGGGCTCCGTCGAGGGTCAGCAGCTGCAGGTAGGAGCTGATGTCGATCGAGGCGCTGACCGTGTTGATGATCAGGTCAAAGCTGCCTGCGAGGTCGGTGAAGGTGTTCTCGTCGCTCGTCGCGAAGTAGCGGTCCGCGCCGAGGCGGAGGCCGTCTTCCTGCTTCTTGAGTGACTGTGAGAGCACCGTGACCTCGGCGCCCATGGCGTGGGCGATCTTGACGGCCATGTGGCCGAGTCCGCCCAGGCCGACAATGGCGACCTTTTTGCCGGGGCCGGCGTTCCAGTGGCGCAGCGGCGAGTAGGTGGTGATGCCGGCGCACAGCAGGGGCGCTGCGACGTCGAGCTCAATGCCCTCGGGGATCCGCACCACGAAGTCTTCGGTCACGACGACGTGGGTGGAATAGCCGCCCTGGGTGATGGTTCCGTCGCGGTCGACGGCGCCGTAGGTACCGGTGTTGCCCTTGAGGCAGTACTGCTCTTCGCCGGCCTGGCAGTTGACGCACTCGCCGCAGGAGTTCACCATGCAGCCGACGCCGACGCGGTCCCCGACGGAGTGCTTGGTGACGGCCGAGCCGACCTCGGTGACGATGCCGGCGATCTCATGGCCGGGGGCGAGCGGGTAGGACTGCGGTCCCCAGTCGCCGCGGACGGTGTGGATGTCCGAATGGCAGATGCCGGCGAATTTAATATCGATGAGCACGTCATGCGGGCCGACATCGCGGCGCTGGATGGTGGTGGGGACGAGGTCCTCGGTGGCAGACGGTGCAGCGTAAGCGTTTACGGTAAGCAATTCTTCTCCAGTATGAGTCGGTGGTGTAGCAGCGGTCGTGGGGGAGAGGGTCGGGTTCAGGGGCGGACAGGCATCTTCAGCGCCTTCCGGTCCGCCCGGAGGAGTGGCCGGCAGGCAGGTCGCCCTGGGCCACAGTAGGGGCAAACACACGGGCGGCCCGCTTTGTTCCGTGGGGACCCGGGGCCCGCCGGATCGTGCGGAAGTGCGGGTGTGGATGCCGCCGGCTCCATCAGACCATCCGCTGCCGCGGACAAGGGAGTCCCTGCTGATCCGGGTACTGGCAGGGACTCCCTCGCCGGTCCACATCCAGGCCGGCCCCATCCGGAGTGAGCCCGGCCGGTGCGGTCAGCCCGCCAGGCCCGGATGGACGCGTACGAACTCGACCTTGGTGCCGGCGTCGGTCCTCTTCCTGGGGGCCCGGGAAAAGCCCTTCGCATCCAGGTGGTTGAGTGCGCGGTATTCGGCGACGGCGGCGTCGTAGGCCGCGTTCAGCTGCCGGCCGGTGCATTCCTCGGTGGATCCGTCGGCGAAACTGATGGTGATCGGAGCGCTGGCCGGGAAGTGCCGGGTCATGCGGATGAAGCCTTCGGCGTCCTGCTGGAGCTTAATCAATGGGGTTCCACCTTCTGCATCGGGAAGGTTCCAGTCTTCCGTAAATTCCGTCCCGCCACGACCGGCGACGCAGGGTGCTGGGAAGGCGGGAGCCGGCTGCAAGAGCCCACGGTTTTGCGGGACAGCCTGTTCCCCGGGGGACAATGGAGCCGTGACCTCAACGCCCGCCGCCCCGGACCCAGCGCACCGGCCGTTCGACCTCGACGTCATCGGTGCCGGCCTGGTGTTCGCCGGTGCGCTCGGGCGGCTGTCCGACGCGCTGCACGCGGGCGCCGCGGCCGGGGCAGCAGTGGTGGAGGCGCCCCCGGGGACGGGTAAGACCACGCTGGTGCCCCCGCTGCTGGCCAACCTGGCCCTGCGCGGCGGCGGCGCCAGGCGCATCGTGGTGACCCAGCCGCGCCGCGTGGCCGCACGCTCCGCGGCGAGGCGTCTCGCCGAGCTGGATGGCAGTTGGCTGGGCGACCGCGTCGGCTACACGGTCCGCGGGGACCGCCAGGCGGGCCCCGCGACCTGGATCGAGTTCGTGACGCCGGGCATCCTGCTGCGCCGCCTGCTCGCCGATCCGGGTCTGGAGGGCACCGGCGCGGTGGTCCTCGATGAAGTCCATGAGCGCGGCCTGGAAACCGACCTGCTGCTGGGCATGCTCGCCGAGGTCCGCCAGCTCCGCGGCGATCTCACGCTGGTTGCCATGTCCGCGACCCTGGACGCGGCCCGGTTCGCCGCGCTGCTGGGGGACGACCCGCCGGCGGCCACCCGCTCGGGACTCTCTCCGGACGGCGACGACGGCGGCGGCGAGGCTCCGGTTGTCGGCTGCCCTTCCACGCTGTACCCGCTGGACGTTCAATGGGTGCCCGCTGCGGGTCCGCGCCTGGACGCCCGCGGCGTGACCCACGCTTTCCTGGACCACGTGGCGGACACGGCCGCCCGCGCTCACGCCGCAGCGCTCGCCGCCGGCCGGGACAGCGACGCCCTGGTCTTCGTTCCGGGTGCACGGGAGGTCTCGCAGGTTGCCGCCCGGCTGCGCGGCCGGGTAGAGGCCGAGGTGTTGGAGCTGCACGGCCAGGTCGGCCCTGCCCTGCAGGACCGGGCCGTGTCCGGCCGCGGGCCAGGCGAACCGCCGCGGATCATTGTCTCCACCGCGCTCGCCGAATCCTCCCTGACGGTTCCGGGCGTGCGCCTGGTGGTGGACTCCGGCCTGTCCCGTGAGCCGCGCCGGGACGCGGGGCGCGGCATGACCGGCCTCGTGACGGTGTCCTGCTCCCGGGCCTCGGCGGAACAGCGCGCCGGCCGGGCCGCCCGGCAAGGCCCGGGCCTGGTGGTGCGCTGCTATGACCAGAAGAGCTATGGGGCCGCCCCGGCCCACCAGACCCCGGAGATTGCCGTGGCGGACCTCACCGGCGCGGCCCTGGTCCTCGCCTGCTGGGGATCGCCCGGGGGCCGCGGGCTCGCCCTGCCGGACGCCCCGCCCGGAGCGGCGATGGACGAGGCGGTTGAAGTGTTGCGCGAACTGGGCGCCGTCGGACCGGCCGGACTCGCCACGGAACTGGGCAGGACACTGGCCCGGGTGCCCGCCGATCCGCGGCTCGCCCGCGCCCTCATCGACGGTGCGTCGGTCGTGGGGCACCGCGTCGCGGCGGAGGCCGTCGCCGTCGTCGCCGGTGGCCAGCGCGCCCCCGGCGCCGATCTGACCGGACTCCTGCACGCCCTGCGGTCCGGCCGGGACCCCGGGTCCCGGCGCTGGACCGACGACGTCCGCCGGATGGAGGCCATCGCGCGCCGGCCGGAGCCGGGCAGCAGTACCCGAGCAACCGCGTTGCGGACCGCAGCGCCGCCCGCCGCGGCGCCAACGACAACCCCGGGCGGCCCGGAGGGCGTCGGCTTCGTCGTCGCCCTTGCCTTCCCGGACCGGGTGGCACGCCGGGTCCCGGGAGCGGGGGAACGGTACTTGCTCAGCTCCGGCACCCGCGCCGGACTCCCGCGGGGCAGCCGGCTTGCGGGCCATGAATGGCTGGCCGTCGCCGAGGTGTCACGCGCCGAAGGGCAGGACGCCGCCGGTACCGGCGCCGTCATCCGGTCAGCCGCCCCGCTGACGGCGGACGCTGCGGAGGCCGCCGCGGCGCACCTTCTCGTCGACACGGTGGAAGCCGGGTTCGGCCAGGGCCGGGTCACGGCCCGCCGGGAACGCCGCCTCGGCGCGATCGTGCTCTCCTCGACGCCGGTGCGGCCGTCCGCGGCGGAGGGCCGCGCCGCGGTGGCGCGGGCCCTGGGGCTTGCCGGGCTGCAGGTCATCGGCTGGTCCACGGCCGCTGACGCCCTGCGGCGGCGCCTGGCCCTGCTGCACCGCGAACTGGGAGCTCCGTGGCCCGACGTGTCCGAGCAGGCCCTGCTGGCCCGGATGGACGAGTGGCTGACGCCCGAACTCGAGGCACTGGCCGCCGGAGCCGCCACCAGCAGCATCGGACTGGCCGAGCCGTTGCGCCGGCTGCTGCCCTGGCCCGAGGCGGCCCGGCTGGGGGAGTTGGCGCCGGAGACGCTGCTGGTGCCCAGCGGCTCGCGGGTCCGCATCGACTATCCGGCGTGGGACGACGGCGGCCGGCCGGTGGTCGCGGTCAAGCTGCAGGAGTGCTTCGGCTGGGATCAGACCCCGCGGCTGGTGGACGGCCGCGTGCCGGTGCTGTTCCACCTGCTCTCGCCGGCCCGGCGGCCGCTCGCCGTGACCGACGATCTGGCGTCCTTCTGGTCAGGGCCCTACGCGCAGGTCCGGGCCGAGATGCGCGGCCGGTATCCGAAGCATCCCTGGCCGGAAGACCCGTGGACCGCGCCGGCGACGGCCAAGCTCAAAAGCAGGATGTGAGGGGTCCGGCCCGGTTTGACGCGGGACTTACCCGGCCTCCGCGCCCTCCCAGGCCACGTGGACCCAGCGCTGGCCCTCGCCGTCCCAGGATTCGGAATGGCCCAGCAGAGCCAAGTCCTGGAAGCTGACCTCGATCCCGTCGCGTTGGAGGCCGTCGCGGAGTTCCCGGGTGGCCTCGCGGACCGCTGAATCGACTGCCTCGGGGTTGTCGGATTCGACGCGGCGGGAGGCTTCATATGGTTTGCTCATGGGCACCATCTTTCAGCCTCGGCGCCGTTATGGGAACCACCGCCGCGCACCGTAGCTGAGGGGCGCTGCCGGCGGGATCAGCTGCCGAGCAGCCGCTCGCCGTTGAACCAGCAGACGGCGCGCAGCCAGTCGTCGTCGAGCCGGGGCTCCTTGTCCCGGAGCCGTTCGAGCGCCTCGAGCTGGTGCGCGTAAGGGTACGGGATGTTGGGGAAGTCGCTGCCGAGCACAATCCGACCGGCGAACTCTGCCAGCCTCGGAAGCAGCCCGACAGGAAAGGGTGCCACCTGTTCGAAGAAGTCGGTAAATGCCATGGTGGTGTCCAGGTGGACGTTGGGGTAACGCCCGGCCAGAGCCAGGAACTCGCCGTATTCGGGCGTGCCCAGGTGCGCGACGACGGCGGTGAGCCCGGGATGCCGCTGCAACACGCCCTCGAGCTTGTCCGGGCCGGTGAACCCTGCCCGCGGTACGGGGCCGCTGCCCACGTGCACCACCACGGGAACGGCCGCCTCCGCAAGGAGCCCCCAGACCGGGTCCAGGACCGGCTCGCGCAGGTCGAAGCCGCCCACCTGGGCGTGGATCTTGAAGACCCGCGCGCCGCGGTTGAGCGCCGACTCAACCTGCGCCAGCACGCCGTCCTCGGGGTAGAACGTGGCGCTCGGGACGCAGTCGGGCTCGTCCGCGGCGAGGCCCAGGGCAAAGTCGGTGAGGTCGGCCGCCATCCCGGGCCGGTGCGCGTAGGCGAGCGCGGTGAAGCGCCGGACCCCCAGCGCCCGCAGCCGCGCCAGCCTGGTGTCCTGGTCCATCCGGTAAGTGATCGGCCAGGGCCGGCCCACCAGCGGCCCGGCTGCGTCGAAATGCGCCCACACGCGCCGCAGCATCCGTTCGGGCAGGAAGTGCGTGTGGATGTCGATCAGTCCCGGCAGCCCCAGCCGCTGCCACCAGGCAGGGACGTCGGCGTCGCTCAGCGAGTCCGGCCGGCCGGTCCCGGGTGGACTGCTGGGCGCCGTCATCCGGCCTCGCGGGCCGCCGGGGGCGTGCTGTGCTGCCTGATGAACTCCGCGACGGGAGCCGCAAGGTCTGCGCCGATCTCCTCCGGTGGCCGTTTCCTCCCGGCCACGGCGAAGGAATGGTCCCCGCCCTCACACCATTCGAGCGTTGCGGCGGGGCCGATGCGTGCCACCACGGACTCCAGCAGCCCGCGCGTGGCGAAGGTGTCCCTGGTGCCCTGGAGGAAGAGCATCGGCGCGGTGAGTCCGTAGAGATGCTCGTCGCGCAGCTTCTCCGGCTTGCCCGGCGGATGCAGCGGGTAGCCGAGATACACCAGCCCTGCCGCGGGCATTCCCTCCCTGACCGCCATCGACGCCATCCGCCCGCCGAAGGACTTCCCGGCGGCCCAGAGCGGTTCGCCCTCGGAGCGGGCAGCGGCCGCGTCCATTGCCGCCCGCCAGGTGGCGATGGCCGCTGGCGGCCGGTCCGGGAACTTGCGGCCCGCCTCGCGGTACGGGAAGTTGAAACGCAGCGTTGCGACGCCGTCGTCGTTCAGGGCCGCGGTGAAGCCGCGCAGGAACGGGTGCTCCATCCCGGCGCCCGCGCCGTGGGCCACAACCAACGTCGCGATCGGATTGGCGGGGCGGGCATAAACCGCCGAAACAGCGCTGCCGCCGACGTCGATGGTCAACGGTAGTTCACCGTCGGCCATGCAGCATTCCGCGCCGCGACAGCCCGCGCAGTGACAGACCAATAGCGCACACCACCGGTGCCAGGCCCATCAGCAAAGCGATCGGGTTCGGCCGGAACACGACGCCGCCGCCCCGCCGGGGGGCGTAGACGCCGAGGGGCAGCACGAAGCCGCCGCCACCGCCGCCGGTTCCCGCCGGGGCGTCGTCGGAGGCAGGCGCGCTACCGCCGCCGAAACCGAAAGACACCAGGGCGACGGGGATCAGTTCCTCGCCGCCGAACTGCACGGGTGCGCCGTACGCGCGGGACACCCCGACATTTTTGAACGCGTCCACGAGGGACGAAAGAGCCTCAGCCATGTGAGCTACCCTAGCCACCGGCCGTGGGGAGCACCAGCCCCCCGAGGGGTGCCGTAGCGGCGGAGTCCGGGTCGTCCGCCCCCTGTTCCGGCGGCCCGGTTGCCCATAGATTGGGGCAAGGGCAAGGGCAAGGGCAAGGGCAAGGGCAAGGGCAAGGGCAAGCCGCCGTCGGAGAGGAAAGTAGCATGTCGACTACTGCTGGAGCCGCGTCGCGGCTGGCCGGAGCGCTGGCCATCGTGCTGGGTACCAAGGACATCCCGCTTCGGCTGCGCGCCTGGGACGGTTCGGAGGCCGGACCGGAGGGTGCCCCCCGGGTGGTGTTCCACTCGCGCCGGGCACTGCGGCGAATCCTCTGGTCGCCCGGTCAGCTGGGCCTCAGCCGGGCCTACGTCGCCGGCGACATTGAAGCGCCTGACGACATCTTCGCCACCTTCGCCGCCCTCAGTTCGGCGGGCAAGTTCGCCGAGCCCGGGCCGTTCCGCCGGCCCACGGTCCGGGAACTGTGGGCCCTGGCCAGTGCCGCGGTCCGGCTCGGCGCCCTGGGCCCCAATCCGGCGCTCCCTCCGGAAGAAGCCCGCGTGGCCCGCCAGGGCCGCCGGCACTCCCGCGTGCGGGATGCCGCCGCCATCTCGCACCACTACGACGTCGGCAACCGGTTCTATGCGCTCGTGCTGGGCCCTACCCTGGTCTATTCCTGCGCCGTCTGGGACAGCCCGGACACCGGCCTGGAGGCGGCCCAGGACGCCAAGCTCGACCTGGTCTGCCGGAAGCTGGGACTGCGGCCCGGTATGCGGGTCCTGGACGTCGGCTGCGGCTGGGGCAGCTTCGCCCTCCTCGCCGCCCAGCGCTACGGGGCCGACGTCGTGGGAGTCACCCTGTCTGCCGAACAAGCCGAACTGGCCCGGAAGCGGGTTGCGGAAGCGGGACTGACGGACCGGGTGGAGATCCGGATCCAGGACTACCGCGACGTCGACGACGGGCCCTTCGATGCGATCAGTTCCATCGGCATGTCCGAGCACGTGGGCCGCGAAAAGATCGGCCATTACGTGTCCCGCCTGCACGGGCTCCTGCGCCCCGGCGGTCGGCTGTTGAACCATGCCATCTCATGGAACGCCGGCCCGACGGACCCGGATCCCGATTCTTTCATCCCGCGGTACGTCTTCCCGGATGGCGAGATGCTCGGCCTGGCCGAGATGATTGGCGCCCTGGAGGGCGGCGGCTTTGAAGTGCTCGATGTCGAGGCCCTCCGCCAGCACTACGCGTTGACCCTGCGGGCCTGGGTGCAGAACCTGGAGAGCCACTGGGACGAGGCGGTCCAGGCCAGTAGTCCCGGCCGGGCCAGGGTCTGGCGGCTGTACATGGCCGCCAGCGCGCTGGGATTCGAGGCTGGAATCACCGGCGTCAACCAGGTCCTGGTGCAGCGCCCGGGCGGCGCCGAACCCCCGCTGCGCCGGACCGCATGGCTCTGATGCCACCCGGACCAACCATGCGGCCGGTTCTGGTGCTTTCGTTGCGCGTTGCCCCGGGGTAGCTTGTCCTCATGGCGCGGGAAGAAGCAATGGTCTCCGTGGAGGGGCCGGACGGCAGCAGGGAAGTCAGGATCTCCAGTCCCAGCAGGTTGGTCTGGCCCGAGGCGGGCCTGACCAAGCTGGATCTTGCGCGGTACATGATCGACGTCGGGGAGCCTTTCCTGGCGGCCAACGGCGACCGGCCCATCACCCTGCAACGCTTCTCCGGCGACGTCGCCGGCGAACAGTTCTTCTCGAAGAACCCGCCCAAGGGTGCCCCGGACTTCGTAGGCGCCGTTGACGTGGTCTATCCGAGCGGCCGGTCCCATCCCCAACTGGTGATCAACGAGACAGCCGCCGCGGTGTGGGCCGTGCAGATGAACACGGTGGTCTTCCACCCGTGGGCCTCGAGGGCCGGCAACCCGGACAACCCGGACGAACTGCGGATCGATCTTGACCCGCAGCCCGGCACCGGCTTCCCTGACGCCGTGCCCGCGGCCCGGGAGTTGCGCAAGGTGCTGGCCGAGGCCGGGCTGACCGCCTTCATCAAGACCTCCGGCAACCGCGGACTGCACGTCTTCGCACCGATCGAGCCGGCGCACGAGTTCCTCGAGGTGCGCCACGCCGTCATCGCCGCCGCACGCGAGCTCGAGCGGCGGATGCCGGAGAAGGTCACCACCGCCTGGTGGAAGGAAGAACGCGGCACTCGGGTGTTCGTCGACTTCAACCAGGCCAACCGTGACCGCACCATCGCCGGGGCCTACAGCCCCCGGGCCCTTCCCGCCGCCACCGTGTCCTGCCCGCTGGGCTGGGACGAGCTGGACGGCGCGGACCCGCAGCAGTTCACCGTCGCCACTGTCCCCGGGCGGCTTAAAGCCACCGGGGATCCTTGGGCCGGCATGCACTCCAGCCCGGGGTCCATCGACGTCCTGCTCGGGTGGTGGGAGCGGGACCTGGCCGCGGGCCTCGGTGAGCTTCCCTTCCCGCCGGACTTCCCGAAGATGCCCGGCGAACCGCCGCGGGTGCAGCCCAGCCGTGCCCGGAGCAAGGACTAAGGCCGGCCCCGTTTCACTGCACCAGCTCCGGGTGGTGCCGTTCGGCGCGGCGCATCCGCTCCAGGACGGCGACGTCGCGGCCGAACGAAAACAGCAGCAGCGCCAGGGCCGCGACGACGGCCGCCGTCCCTAAAACCGGCGGGACGCCGGGTGTCAGGGCAAACAGCAAGGCCGCCGGCTGATAGGCGCCGATCGCCTTGCGGGCGCGTGAGGACGGAAGGGTTTGCTGCAGGGCCGGGTGCCACCGGCCGGCGAGGGTGAAAGCGTAGTACAGGAGCCCGATCAGGAGCGTCCACGGCCCCACGGCCACCGCGGCGGCGCAGGAGAGCACAAGGGTCAGGGCGGCATCCGTCTCGGTGTCCAGGCGCGCGCCCGCGGCCGACGCTGACCCGGTACGCCGCGCCACGGGGCCGTCGACGGCGTCGAGAGCGAAGGCCGCCGCTCCGAGAACGATGAGGAGAATGCCCGGCGCCTGCCGGCCGAGAACGCCGGTGACGGTGAGCACCGCGCAGCAGCCCACCAACACTGCCCGGACCAGGGTGACGCGGTCGGCCGGAGTGCACACCAGGGGCCTACGCAGCAGGACGGACCCGGCGGTGCGCCCCAGCACGGCGGCGCCGGCGCCCACGGCCAGGAAACCGGCGACGGCGTCGGGAGCGGAAACGGACGCCAGCCAGCAGCTTGCTGCGAGGTAGGCGGCGGCGATGGCCGTCAGATCGGCCGTCGCACGGCGGGGGGTTCTGTTTCGCATGGACACCTCGCCCCCATGCTAGCAACGCACCGTTCAGGACCGACGACGGCGGGTCATCGGCCCACACGCCGGGCCGGGCCGGCGCGCCGGGCACGGGCCAGACCGATGGCGGCGAGCACCGCGCCGGCTCCCTCCGCGACGGCACTGGCGGTCTTCTCGAAGTACCAGACGGGCTCGTACATGGCCGGGAACGGGCCGAACGCGGGCAGGTCCACGTAGCGGTAGAACACGACGGCGGCGAAGGCGCTCAGCGCCACGAGCAGGGCGAACGCGTAGGCAGCCCGGCTGCCGCGCAGCAACACGGCCAGCGCAGCCAACGCCGCTACGCCTGCTTCGAGCAGGAACAGATTGCCCTGCCCGATTCCCTGCGGCAAGCCGGCCTGGTAGCCGGGTGCGAGGTGGATGTGGATACCGGCATCGGTCAGCAGGGCAACAGCCGTCAGCGCCCGCAGGGCCAGGTCCAGCCCCCGGCCTCGTCCTCGTCCCCGGGCCAGTGCGCCTCGGCGGATCGGCACGCTCACTTGACCGTCAGCGACCCGTGCATGTTGGGGTGGTAGGTGCAGTGGAAGGCGTAGGTTCCGGGTGTGGACGGTGCCGTGAAGGTGGCCGTTCCGCCGCTGCCTTTGACTTCGACGTCGAACGCGGAGCCGGTGTCTGCCGTAACGGTGTGTTCGGCGCTGTCCCTGTTGGTCACGGTTACCGTGGCGCCGGCGGGGACAACCAGCGGCGCGCCGAAGGCAAAGCCGCTGATGGTGATCGCCGCCGTGGAATTTGCCGCCGCCGAGCCGCCGGACGTGGCGCTCGAGCTCATGTCCATGCTCCCGGTGGCGGATGCGCTGGCCGGGGGAGCCATGGCGGTGGTTGAGGCCGCGGTCCCGCCGCCCGGGGCGCACCCCGCGGCACCCAGCAGAACCGCCGCCAGCAGCAGCGTGACGCGTGCATTCCCGGTGTTCATGGCGCACCCTCTCAATCTGGCCGTGCTTGATCCGGCGGTGGGTCTTGAAGTGAAGCTGCCTGATTCAATTCTGCTCCCACTGCGGCGAAATAGCGCCGGGCCCGCGGGCGGGTAGGCACTTCCATCCCCTTTTAGGTGAAGTGCATTGGTACCTGATGTGGTTTTGATTTCCGCGCCGGCCTACTTGGCCCGGACCCGGGCTACTCGTAAATGTTCGTGGTCGCGTACTCGGCGGGGCCGGCGCCCCTACCCGTCTTTCGTTTCCCCGCGAATCGGGTAGGTGACCTGCTTGTTGCCAAATGGTCGGCGTGTCACGGTGGCCTTGAGGGCCGGATCGAACAGCGGTTTCTTCGTGCACTGTTCCGTCTCATTTTCGACCCTCGATTGACGCGATTTGAATCGTATTGCCTGGGGAAATCGGAGAACATCGTGGACCATGCACCGGGAGCAACAGCCTCAATATCCGTTCAACTCTTTGGTTCCCTGGAGATCCGCCGCGCGGGCGTGGCGCTCACCGCTGCTGACCTGGGCGGGTGCAAGCCGCGCCACATTTTTGAGATTCTCCTGCTGAACCTGGGCACGCCGGTCTCCAAAACCCGGCTGATCGAGATCCTCTGGGGGCCAAGTGCCAGCGGTGGGGCCGTGGCGACGCTGGAGAGCTATGTCAGCGGTATCCGCCGGACGATCCAGCCGGGCCAGACCAAGACGGGACCGCTTCGGACGGCCAACAGCGGTTACGTGCTGGACTCTCAACTCGTGGAGCTGGATCTCTCCCGCTTCCGCACGTTGCTCCGCGCTGCGAGCCTTGCCCCGCCCGCCGACGCGTATCCGCTCCTGATCGAGGCGCTGGAGCTCTCCGCCGAACCTCTCCTCGGGTTCGAACTGGTCGCCGACTGGGCCGACGAGGCCCGCACCCGCCACGCAGCCGAGCGGGTCGCGGCCATGATTTTCGCGGCCGAGACGGCGACCTCCCTTGAACGTCATGATGAGGCAATCCGCTGGGCGCAAACGGCGATCCGGGCGGAGCCGCTGAATGAACGGGCCTGGACGGTGCTGGTGACGGCGTACGAGCGTGCCGGTCTGCCCGCCGAGGGCCTGTCCGCCTATGACCGTTGCCGCCGCCTCTTCGACCGAGACCTGGCCTGTTCGCCGGGGCCGGCCCTCCAGGCGGCGCATCTGAGGCTGCTGCGGCAGCGTGCCGAGGCGAACACGGAACTCTCCGAAGCCCTCGCGGCCCTGCTCTGCCTCGGCGAGAGGCTGCACCCGGCCGGACCGGAGCGGCTGGCAGCCGACGACAGGCTGCATGAGAATGCCGGACGAATCCTGGACTCCTTCCTTCAGCGGGTCCGCGCGGCGGTCTGACGGTTTTGGAACCTCGCGGCACGGGGTTCGTCGGCGAATATGAGCATGGCGGTCACGGGGGGCCCTCCGCCGTGGAAAGGGGTCGCGTGTGCTGCCGACCTATGAGTGCTGACTGCGCCTCCAGCGGGGCCTGGGCGGCATTCCGGGTGAACACGACACCGGGGGAGAGCGGCAACCGGATCACCATGGTCAGTCCCCCCGACGGGGTCTCTTCGGCGGATAGTGTGCCTCCCATTGCCTCCGTGAAGCCTTTGGCGACTGCCAGGCCGAGGCCGACGCCTGTGGCCTGCGGGACGTCGTCCAGCCGCTGGAACGGCTGGAACATTCGGACGACGCTTCCTGCCGGGACGCCATGGCCGTGATCGATGATGCGCAGCTCGCCGGCCGGACGGCCGCCAAGGGTTGCGGGGCTGAGCCCGCCCACGGCTCCAACGAGGACGACGTCGGATTCGGGCGCGTACTTAATGGCGTTCTCCACGATGTTTGCGATGACGCGTTCGAGCATTCCGGCGTCGGCGTCGACTTCCGGCATGTTGCCTGGCAGTTCGACCCTTACCCTGCCCGCCGGGATTCCGTGCAGGGCGGCCGGTATGACTTCGTACCAGCGCACCGGCCGGATGAGCGGGTTGACCGACTCCGAGGTGATCCGGGACATGTCCAGTAGGTTCCCCACCAACGCGTCCAGCCGGTCGGAACATTCATCGATGGTGGCCAGCAGCTCCTGTTGCTCCTCGTCGGTATAGAGGATGTCGCGCTGCCTAAGGCCCCCGACGGCCAGTTTGATGCCGGCCAGGGGCGTCCGCAGGTCGTGGGACACCGCCCGGAGGATGGAGGTGCGCATGGTATTGCTTTCGGCAAGGCGCACGACTTCGCGACGGCTGGCCGCGAGCTGCTGGCGTTCCAGCTGCGCGGCCAGATGCACGCCGAAGGCGCCGAGCAGCCGCCTGCTGCTGGCCGGAAGTATCCGCCCGGAAAGGACGAGCCGGGTTGCGGCGTCGATCTGTTCGACGTTGTCCGCGGCTTCCAGTGCGGAGGGAGGGACCGTTCCGGCCTCTGCGACGCGCCGCCAGCCGGCGCTCCCCGTCGTTCCGGTTCGTGCGTCGCCGGTGGCGGTGTAGAGGGCCGCGCCGTTCACCTGGAAGACGTCCAGGGCCTGTTCCAGGAGGCCTTTCAGGGTGTCATCGGCTCCGGCTGCGCCTCGGCTGAGGTCCGCCAGGGTGGCGGCTTCTGCGCGGGCGCGGGCGGCTTCTTCGGACCGGCGGGCGGAGAGGTCCACGACGATGGCTACCGCAGCGGATACGCCTACGAAGACGAGCAGCGCGACGAGATTCTGGGGATCGCTAATGGTCAGGGATCCGACCGGCGGGGTGGAGAAGTAGTTGACCAGCAGGCTGCTCCAGAGTGCGGCGAGGATGGCCGGCCAGAGCCCGCCGATGAGGGCAACGGCTACTGATCCCGCGAGCTGGACCAGGGCGTCGGTGGCGATGTTTCGTTCCGCATTCAAGGAGAGCAGCAGTTGGATCAAGGCAGGGACGATTACAGCCAAAATGAAGCCTGCGGCGACGCGGGTGTGTCCTAGGTCCCGGTGCCGGCGTGGGGCGGTGCCGCGGCCCCCGAGGGGGTGGGAAACCATGTGGACGTCAATGTCTCCGGAGTCGCGGACGACCCTCGTACCCACGCCTCCGCCGAGCAGATTTCCCAGCAGGGCGGCGAATTTTCCGCGTCGGGAGATGCCGACGACGATCTGGGTGGCGTTGACGCTCTGGGCGAAGTCAAGTAGGGCCGCGGCGGGGTCTTCCCCGGTCACAACATGGTAGCTGCCGCCCAGGTCAAGGATCAGGCGGCGCTGGGTCTCCAGTGCCTGCGGGGATTCACTGGCCACACCGTCCGCGGCCCGGACGTGCACCGCGAGGAGGTCACCGCCGTTGACCCTGTTGAGGATTCTGGCGCCGCGGCGGATCAGGACTTCCCCTTCGGGGCCCCCGGTGAGCCCGACGACGATCCGTTCCCGGGCGGGCCAGCTGGTTTCGATGCCCTGTTCGTCCCGGTACCTCGCCAGGCCTTCGTCGACGCGGTCCGCCAGCCATAGCAGCGCCAGTTCGCGCAGTGCGCTGAGGTTGCCCAGGCGGAAGTAGTTCGTGAGGGCCGCGTCGATCTTGTCTGCGGCGTAGATCTTGCCATCGCCGAGGCGTTGGCGGAGCAGTTCGGGGGAAATATCGACCAGATCGATCTGGTCTGCCCGCCGCACGATCTCGTCCGGCACGGTTTCGGCCTGACGAACATCGGTGATGGCGCTGACGACGTCGCCCAGTGAGGCCAGGTGCTGGATGTTGACCGTGGACAGGACATTGATGCCGGCGTTGAGAAGGTCATCGATGTCCTCCCAGCGCTTGGCGTGGCGGCTGCCGGGAATGTTGGAGTGGGCGTATTCATCCACGATCGCCGTTTTCGGTGCACGGGCCAGAACCGCCTCCAGGTCCATCTCCTCGAACTCCGTACCACGGTAGGGCAGACGCCTGGGCGGAATGATGTCGAGGCCTTGCAGAAGCGCACGTGTGTCGCTGCGCCCGTGGTCCAACGCCCAAGCGACCACGACGTCCTCGCCGCGATCGCCCAGGCGGTGGGCTTCCTGGAGCATCTCGTAGGTCTTGCCGACCCCGGGGGCAGCACCCAAAAAGATCCGCAGCGTTCCGCGTGCCATGCCGTCATCCTCTCACTTGGGTCCCGATGCGGCTGCGGCGGCTGCCACGTCCAGGTTGAGGGCCGTCACGTTGACGGACGCCTGGCCGAGGAACGCCTCAATCCCGTTGCTGGTGTTCCGCTCCACCAGGGACGTGACGGTGTCGGTGCTGAGATGTTGGGCCGCGGCGACGCGCGGAACCTGGAGCCGGGCGTACGCGGGGGAGATTTCCGGGTCCAGCCCGGAGCCGGAGGCGGTCACGGCGTCGGCTGGTACCTGCGCCGCTACGATGCCTTCCGCGGCGGCGACGGCGGACCGGTTCCTGGTGACGGCGGCGAGGAGGGTCGAATCGTTCGGGCCGAGGTTGCTGGCGGAGGACGACGCAGGGTCCCACTTGACGGCAGAGGGCCGGGCGTGGAACCACCGGGGGTCCTGGATGCCGGCGTCGCTGGCGGAAACCTGGGCGATCAGGGCGGACGCGGCCGGGGCGCCGGCGCTGTCCTTGATGATGGAACCGTTGGCCTGGTAGGGGCCGATTAGTTGGCCGATGCCGAAGACGGCCAGGGGGTAGGCCACGCCGAGGACGAGGGTAGCGAAAAGCAGGAACCGGACGGCGGTGCCCGCCTGGCGGAGGTAGCCGGTGAGGGTGTTCATAGGTGTTCCTAGCCGATTCCGGGGATGAGGGAAATGATCAGGTCGATGAGCTTGATGCCGATAAAGGGCGCGATGAGTCCGCCGAGCCCGTAGATCAGCAGGTTCCGTCCTAGTGCCTGGTTGGCGGAGACGGCGCGGTATTTGACGCCGCGCAGGGCAAGCGGCACCAACGCGATGATGATCAAGGCGTTGAAGATCACCGCCGAGAGGATGGCCGAGGACGGGGTGGCGAGGCCCATGACGTTCAGCAGCCCCAGCCCCGGGAAGGTGGCCGTGAAGAGGGCCGGGACGATGGCGAAGTATTTGGCGACGTCGTTGGCGACCGAGAAGGTGGTCAGGGCGCCGCGGGTGATGAGCAGTTGCTTGCCGATGCCCACGATGTTGATGAGCTTGGTGGGGTCCGAGTCGAGGTCCACCATGTTGGCGGCGTCCTTGGCTGCCGGCGTGCCGGAGTTCATGGCCACGCCGACGTCGGCCGCGGCCAGTGCCGGGGCGTCGTTGGTGCCGTCACCGGTCATGGCAACCAGGCGCCCGGCTACCTGCTCCTTTCTGATGACCGCGAGTTTGTCCTCCGGGGTTGCTTCGGCCAGGAAGTCATCGACCCCCGCCTCGGCGGCGATCGCCTTGGCGGTGATGGGGTTGTCTCCGGTGATCATGACGGTCCGGATCCCCATGCGACGGAGTTCGGCGAAGCGGGCGTGCATGCCGGGCTTGACGACGTCGGCAAGGTGGACGGTTCCGAGGACGTCGGCGCGGCCGTCCTTGCCCACCTGGGCGACGAGCAGGGGGGTGCCGCCCTGGGCGGAGATTTCGTTGACCCGGTGGTCGACTTCCGCCGGGGCGTGTCCGCCGTATCCGGCGATGAATGCCGCCACTGCGGAGGCGGCGCCTTTTCGGATCATGAGTCCGTCCAGGTCCAGGCCGCTCATGCGTGTGCTGGCGCTGAAGGGGACCACGGCGAAATCGCGGCAGTTGCGTTCCAGGGTTGCCAGATCCTGCCCGGTCACGCCCTTATCCGCTGCAAGGTCCACGATGGAGCGCCCCTCGGGGGTCTCGTCGGCCAGGCTGCAGACGCGTGCCGCCTCGATAAGCCCGGTTCGCTCCACGTTGTTGGCGGGGAAGAACCCGACGGCGCGGCGGTTGCCGTACGTGATGGTCCCGGTCTTGTCGAGCAGCAGCGTGGTGATGTCCCCGGCGGTCTCCACGGCGCGGCCGGAGGTGGCGAGCACGTTGTGCTGGACCAGACGGTCCATGCCCGCGATGCCGATCGCCGGGACCAGTGCCCCGATGGTGGTGGGGATCAGGCACACCAGCAGCGCGACAAGCACGATCGGGGACGGAGTGGCCCCGGCCAGGGCGGCAAACGGGGCCAAAGACATCGTCACCGCCAGGAACACAATCGTCAGGGACACCAACAGCACGTGCAGGGCGATTTCGTTGGGGGTCTTCTGCCGCACGGCGCCCTCGACGAGTTTGATCATCCGGTCGATGAACGTCTGGCCCGGTTCGGCGGTGATGCGGACAACGATCCGGTCCGAGAGGACCCTGGTGCCGCCGGTGACGGAGGACCGGTCGCCGCCGGATTCGCGGATCACCGGGGCTGATTCGCCGGTGATAGTCGACTCGTCGACGCTGGCGAGGCCCTCAATGATTTCGCCGTCCGAGGGGATGACGTCCCCGGCCTCGCAGATGACCAGGTCGCCCCGCCGCAGGTCCGTCCCCGGGACGTCCGCGGTGGTGCCGTCGGGCTGCCGGAGCCGGGCCTGGACCCCCTTGCGGCTGGCGCGCAGGCTGTCGGCCTGGGCTTTGCCTCGGCCTTCGGCGATGGATTCGGACAGCGTGCCGAAGAGCACGGTGAGCCATAGCCAGGCAGTGACGGCGATGCCGAACACCGAGGGCCGGTAGAGGGAGATCGCGGTGCAGAGGGCGGCCCCCACCAGCACGGTGAACATGACGGGTGAATGGATCATCTGCCGCGGGGCGAGCTTCCGGACAGCGAGGGGCAGGGCGGCGGCGACGGACGCAAGGGTGAGTTTCGCTGGGGCCTTGGTGTGGTGCTTGTGTTCCCCGGGGGTGCCGAGGGGGTTGCCGTCGGCGTAGGTCTGGGCGGTGCTGTCCGAGACTGATGCCGTGCTGGACCGAGTCATTTCAGGAGTCCTTCTGCGAGGGGTCCCAGGGCAAGGGCCGGGAAGTAGCTCAGGGCGGTCAGGATGGCGGTGACGCCGAGCAGTAGGGAGCCGAACAGCGGGCCGTGGGTGGGGACGGTGCCGGCGGAGGCGGGAATCTTGCCCTGGCGGGCGAGGGAACCGGCTAGGGCGAGCACGAGGACGATGGGCAGGTAGCGGCCCAGCAGCATGTCCAGGCCCAGCATGGCCGAGAGGTAGGGGCCCGAGGTGGTAATGCCGCCGAACGCGGAGCCGTTGTTGTTGGCCCCGGAGGTGAAGGCGTACAGCACCTCGCTGAACTGGTGCGGGCCGGTGGCCGGGGCGTTGGCCATGGCGTCCGGGAGCAGGACGGTGATGCCCGACAGGGCCAGGACCACGGTGGGGGTCACGAGAATGTACATGGCGGCGAGCTTCATTTCCGTGGGGCCGATTTTCTTGCCCAGGTACTCCGGGGTGCGTCCGACCATGAGACCGGCGATGAACACCGAAATGATGGACAGTATCAGCAGGCCGTACAGTCCGGAACCGGTGCCGCCGGGGGCGACCTCGCCCAGCATCATGTTCGCCATGGCCACACCGCCGGCCAGTGGCGGCAGGGAGTCATGGGCGACGTTGATCGCCCCGGTGGAGGTCAGCGTGGTGGACGCGGCGAAAACCGCGCTCGCCGCCGCGCCGAAGCGCTGTTCAAAGCCTTCGCCGAGGCCGCCGGCGGCCGCCGTCGCCGTCCCCTGTGCGGAGGCAACGCCCCAGCCCATCAGGGCGGTGGAGGCCAGCCACAGGACCGCCATGACTGCGACGACCGTGTAGCCCTGCTTCTGGTCGCCGACCATCCGGCCGAAGGCGTAGGGCAGCGCCGAGGGGATGAGCAGGATCAGGAATACCTCGAAGAGGCTGATGAAGGCGGTGGGGTTTTCGAAGGGGTGGGCGGAGTTGGCGTTGAAGTAGCCGCCGCCGTTGGTCCCGAGGATCTTGATGGCTTCCTGGGAGGCCACCGGCCCGCCGGGAATGACCTGGTGAATCCCGGCCGCGTGGTTGGTGACGTCGGTGGGCCAGAAGTTCTGGATGACGCCGCCGAGGACCATCACCACGGCCGCGACGAACGCGAGTGGCAGCAGGAGCCGGAACGACGTCCGGGCCAGGTCCACCCAGAAGTTTCCCAGCCGCTGCGTCCCGGTGCGCGCGATGCCCCGGATGAGGGCGACGACGACGACGATCCCGACCGCGGCGGAGAGGAAATTCTGCACCGCCAGCAGGGTCATCTGCACGAAAATGCCGACCGTGGTTTCCGGCACGTAGGCCTGCCAGTTGGTGTTCGTGGCAAACGAGATGGCCGTGTTCATCGCCACCCACGGATCAACGCCGGGCAGGGAACCGTTGCCCGGAAGGACGCCCTGGAGCCGTTGCAGGGTGAAGACCAGCAGGATGGACACCGCGGAAAAGACAAGGACGCTGCGCAGGTACACGGGCCACGTCTGCTCTGTTCCGGCGTCGACACCGGAGAGCCGGTAGAACAGCCGCTCCGGACGGGTGGAGGTCTTGCCTTCGAAAACGTGGACCAGGTAGACCCCCAGTGGCCTATGCAGGGCGGCAAGGACCACGACGAGGGCGGTCACCTGGATGAGGAAGGACGCAATATTGAAGCTCATGCCCTGATCACCACTTTTCCGGATGGATCAGCACGAACAGCAGGTATCCGAAGAGACACAGCCCCGCAAGCAGCAGGACGAGCCACATGATGGCCTCGGCGCTCATTGCCTGTCCTCCGGCCGGTCATCGGCGCCGCTGACCATCCCGGCCAGGAGATGGCCGGTCCACATCACGAACCCCATGGACACCAGGAGGATTCCGATCACAGCCAAATCGGCCATTGCAGGTTCCTTTCGTACGCGCCCCGTCTGCGGGGCTACTGAAAGTCAACTCCTCAACAGCGGTGGGTGAGCCGGTTCCTGACGGTTTCTTAACGCCAGGAAGCCCGATCTTGACGCCGTCTTAACGCGGAGGACGGGCGTCCGGCTTCGGCGCTCAGCCGACGTGGACCCAGGGCCGCCTGGTGACGTCAGGCTCGGCTTCGCGCAGCACTTCGCGGGTGACGGGTGCGATCTCGCCCTCGCCCAGGAACAGGAAACGCAGCAGGTTGGTGACAGGGTTTCCCTCGGTCCAGCGGAAGTAGATGTGCGGCATCAGACCGGTCACGTCCCGGATGTGCAAAAGCACCGAAGCGATTGTGTTCGGCACGACGGGGCCGTGGACTTCGAGAATCCGGTAGCCGTGCCGGAGCAGGCCGCGGACTTCGAGTTCTGTTTCGAAGTCGGAGGAATCGTCGACGACCACTTCCAGGAAGAGTGCCTGCTGGTCCACGGGCAGGTGGCTGACTTCGATCGCCGAGGTGAGTTTTTCCCGGTAAGCCTCCGGGCTGAGCCGGAGCGGTTCGTGGGAAATGATGGCCAGGGGCCCGTCGAGCACTTCGGACATGAACTCCAGCGACTGCCGGTCCATGTGGACGTGGGTGGCGTGTAGCTCGAACGATCGCCCGACCCGTGACAGCAGCGAGATCACGATGATCCCGACGATGAAGAACGCCGCGATCCGGATACCCTCGGGCCGTTCGATGATGTTGGCCACGGTGGTGTAGATGAACACGACGGCAATCACGCCGAACCCGACGGTGCGCTTATGTTGCTGCCGTCTGCGGGCCGAGAGGGTGACGGCGACGGCGGCGGAGGTCATCAGCACCAGGACGCCGGTGGCGTACGCGCCGCCCTGGGCGTCGACGTCGGCGTTGAAAAGCCAGGTTATCAGGAACCCGATGAGGGTGAACACCAGCACCAGGGGGCGGACGGCCCGGGCCCAGCCGGGGGCCATGCCGTAGCGGGGCAGGTACCGTGGCACCAGGTTCAGCAGGCCCGCCATGGCCGAGGCGCCGGCGAACCAGAGAATGGCGATGGTGCTGACGTCATAGACCGTGCCGAAGGCGGGACCCAGGTATTCGTGGGCCAGGAACGCCAGTGCACGGCCGTTCGCCTGGCCGCCGGGCTGAAATTCCTGTTCCGGGATCAGGATCACGGTGGTGAAGCTGGTGGTCACCAGAAAGCAGCTCATGATGACGGCCGCCGTGGTCAGCAGCCGCCGGGCCCGCTCGATCCGGCCTGCAGGGTTCTCCTCCGTGTCACCCGGACGCCCCTGGATCTGCGGCATCACGGCGACGCCGGTCTCGAAGCCGGACAGCCCCAGGGCCAGTTTGGGAAACACCAGCAGCGCGATGCCGATCACCATGAACGGATTCCCGTGCTGGGTCGACAGGGCAAGCCACCAGTCCCCGACGGCAAGAGGCTGGGCGAACACCTCAACGATGGTGGTGATCACCACGACGACGTTCAAGCCCAGGTAGAGGCCGACGAGAACGACGGCGACACCGATGGCCTCCTTGAAGCCGCGCAGGAACACCGCGGCCAGCATGGCGAGGAGAAAGAGCGTGATGGGGATGTTCTGGCCCTGTAGCCAAGCCGGGGCAAAGGGGTTCTGGATCGCGTGTGCCGTAGCGTCGGCGGCGGACAGGGTCATGGTGATCATGAAGTCCGTGGCCGCGAACCCGAGCAGGACCAGGACGAAGAGCTTGCCGCTCCAGCGTGGCAGGAGACGCTCCAGCATGGCGATGGAGCCCTCGCCCCGGTGGCTCTCACCGGCCACCCTGCGGTAGACGGGCAAGGCGCCCAACAGGGTAACGGCGACCAGCACCAGGGTTGCCAGCGGGGAGATCACGCCTGCGGCCAGGGCCGCGATGGCCGGCTGGTAGCCCAGCGTGGAGAAGTAGTCGACGCCGGTCAGGCACATCACCTGCCACCACGCATGCTTCTTCAGGTGGGAGTCGCCGACCGCCCCGGGCCCCTGATGGGACCCCTTGGCGTCCTGGAGGCCGAACAGCAACCATTTCCTGAAGGCGTCCCCGGCTCCCTGTCGCATCGCGGAGGGATCCGCTGGCGGCCTGCTCATCGTGGTCATCTCTTGCCTCTCCGCGCGGCACCCGCCGCCATCTTCATTGCCGACGCTAACACCCGTCCCGAGCGCCGCCTCCGCCCCGGCCGCAATCTTGACGGATCCTTAACGTCTTGCCGCCAGCGCCTTAAGGCGGGAGGGGAACCCTCTCAGTAGACAGTCCCGGGGCCGGGGGTTTCGACGTAGAGGATGAATCCGGCGGAGGTGGGCAGATGCCAGTGGCTGCGGTGCCGCACGGGCCGGTAGACGTGCCCGAAGGGGTCCTTCACGTGGGCGTGTTCCAGCTGGTTCTGATGTGCGAGCCGGCGGTCGATGTCCTCCAGGCTGGTTGGGTGCGAAGCAACGCTGTTGATCTCCAGTGACCATAAACCCTCGGCCGGAGCCGGCCCGTGTTCCACGGTGAGGGTCTCGAACAGGTCCAAGACCACCTCTTCAGTGGTGAGGGGGAAGAAGCGCCGGAGACGGTAGCTTTCGGGGTGTGCGTTTTGCGCATCCAGCCACGCCTGGCGAAGCCAATGGAATTCCACCGGGCCGAGCGAGGGTGCAAGGACCAGATGCCTGTTCGGGTCCAGCGCCAGGCGATAGGCGGTGCCGTTGCGGTCGAAGATGCACGCGGCTTCGGCGACGTACTCGAAGGCGGTGAGCAGATCCTGTTCGGATCGGTGATAAGAAAACTCCCCGCTGTCATCGACGGCGACGAAATCCCCGGCGGGACGCGCATCCGGGGGTGGACCGGATACGTCCTGTATCCGGGATGTGGTGTTCATTCTGGCTGGCTCCTGCCGGGGGACCGGACCGCGACCACGGTGGTTGCAGTGTCCTTTGGGTTAATGACACCACCGCTGGAGCGTCACCGGAACGGACCTTAACGCTTTCCATACGCCGGTGGGCCAAGTGCGGGGCCTCGTATTCGGCGTCGAAGTGGGGGATCATCGGCCTGAGATGCTCGAACGTGGGCGTCGTTGCAACCGCGGGCGACGATGCAAACGTGACCGACTAGCCCCCCGCTCTCGGGAGAGGTGGAGCATGGGAATTGATGTCAGCGGTTTCACTCCCCTGGAGGAGACCGCGTTATTGACGTTGTACGCCCGCGCGCTCGACGGCCGTTCGCGACGTCCGATATTGGGGGACACCCGCGCCGCTGAGGTTGTCGCCGGCATCGATTACGATTTCGCAGGCCTGGGGGTGGTGA
Organism: Arthrobacter sp.; assembly: GCA_026393275.1. Classification (GTDB taxonomy): domain Bacteria; phylum Actinomycetota; class Actinomycetes; order Actinomycetales; family Micrococcaceae; genus Arthrobacter. Next base: position 29,418 of record JAPLAM010000105.1, on the reverse strand, counting down.
CCAGCGTCGTTTGTCAGGAAGCGTTGCGGACCAAGATGCTCGATGACCGGGTGCGGGCCTTCACCGCCGGTCACCCGGACGCCGTCGTGGTGGATCTGGGCGCCGGCCTGGACGACGGCAGGTGCCGGGTGAAGCCGCCGGCGTCGACCGACTGGTACAGCATTGACTTTCCTGCGGTCATCGCCGTGCGCGACGCCGTCCTGCCGCGCAGCGCCCAGGCGCACTCAGTTGCGGCGACGCTCACCGACGGGAAGTGGGCGGAAACGATCCCGACGGAGCGCCCGGTGCTGCTGATTGCCAACGGGTTGCTGGCGTTCCTGAGCGAGACGGAGACGATTGCGTTGTTCAAGCGGGTGACCGGCCACTTCCAGTCGGGCGAACTGGCCTTCAACGATTACGGCCGCATTGGCCGGGCGAGCAGGATCGCCGTCAAGATCGCTCCGCAGCGGATGTTCAAGGCGGTCTCCAGTCAATGGAGTGGCTATGCCGGGTTCAAGGATGCACACCAGCCCGAGGTGTGGGACCCGCGGATGAAACTGGTTGAGGAGACCAGCCTGGCCTTCGCCCCCGAGGTGGAGCTCTTCCCGACGTGGTTACGGCTGGCGACACGGCTCTCCGGGCGTATCCCCGTCATGGCCCGGAAGGCTCGGATCCTGCGCTACAGCTTCCAGGGCGGCTTCTAGGGCGGGCGCCGGCGCTTATTCGAAGCGGGACGGGTCACCCATGCCGTGACGGACCACCTCGGCGACGCCGCTGGAGTAGTCGATCACCGTCGTCGGCTCCGCGCCGCAGTCTCCTGAATCGATGACAGCGTCCACCACGTGCTCCAGCCGCTCCTTGATCTCCCAGCCCTGGGTCATCGGCTCCTCCTCGTCCGGCAGGAGCAGCGTGCTGGAGAGGAGCGGCTCGCCAAGTTCGGCCAGGATCGCCTGGACCACCTTGTGGTCCGGAATGCGGACGCCAACCGTCTTCTTCTTGGGGTGCAGCAGCCGCCGCGGCACCTCCTTGGTGGCCGGCAGGATGAAGGTGTAGCTGCCCGGAGTGACGGCCTTGATGCTGCGGAAGACGTCGTTGTCGATCTGCACAAACTGGCCGAGTTGCGCGAAGTCCTTGCAGACCAACGTGAAGTGGTGCTTGTCGCTGAGGTGCCGGATGCTGCGGATCCTGTCGAGGGCGTCCTTGTTTCCCAGTTGGGCGCCGAGGGCATAGCAGGAGTCGGTGGGATACGCGATCAGGCCGCCGGACTTCAGCAAATCCACCACCTGCGTGATGGAGCGGTGCTGGGGGTTGTCGGGGTGCACATCGAAGAATCTCGCCATGGCATGAGCTTACGCCCGACGCCCCGCGCTTCGGGCGCGGCGATTGACCGCTCCCGGCCCGCGGGTCCCGGCCCCGTGGTCAGGCGGCAACCCGTGACGCGGCCAGGGACGCGAACATCACCGCCATCACGGCCGCGCCGGCGAGGTCCTGGAACGCGCTCCCGCCGCTGCGCGGGGCGCCGGAGTGTAGCTGCCGGATCAGCCGTACACCCCATAGGATCGCGGCGAGCCCGAACATCACCGCCAGCAGCAGCGGCACCAGGTCCGCACCGGCTGCCGGTTCCGGCAGCAGGCCCGCCACCGGGGCGCCGGCCCCGTGATGCGGAGCGACGACGGCGGCGGAGGCCGGATGCGCGCTGCTGGTCGCGCCGGCTAACAGCATGTACGCCATGGCGGCCATTGTCAGCGCGTGGTACATCATTGCTCCGCGGCCGGTATCCCCGGTCCGGCGGCGGTCCGCGGGCGCGGAAGCCGGGCCCGAAGCCGGGCGCCGCGACAAGGCCCGGAGGACAAACCACCACGCGGCCAGCACGAAGAACAGCACCTGGGGCAGGACGGGGCCCGCCCACGCGGGGTGCAGCATCAAGGCCATTGCCGTCAGCATCAGCGCGTGAAGCCCGTGGTCGATCCGGAATGCCGGCGCGGACGACGGGGACGGCCCGACTGCCGCGCATACGGCGGCGAGGGCGGCGGCAAGCAGCACGGCTGAGGCGGCCCAACGGAAGGCTTCGTTGCCGACCATGGCTTCCATGTCACAGGGTTTCGTCGTGGTGGATCCGTTCGTCCAGCCGCCGCAGAGGTTCCCCGCTGCCGCTCCACTGCTTGGCGATGATCTCTGCGGCGATGGACACCGCCGTTTCCTCCGGGGTGCGGGCGCCGAGGTCCAGGCCCACGGGGCTGTGCAGCCGTGACAGCGCGGCCTCGTCCAGTCCTTCCTCGCGCAGCCGCCTGATCCGGTCCTCGTGGGTGCGTCGCGAACCCATGGCCCCGACAAACGCCAGCGGGCTGCCGCGCAGGGCCACCGCCAACAGCGGTATGTCGAACTTGGGATCGTGCGTGAGGACGCAGATCACGGTCCGTTCATCCACCAGCCCCAGCTCCAACTGCCCGGCAAGGTAGCGGTGCGGCCATTCGTTGACCACCTCGGCGGCCTCGGGGAACCTCGCCGGTGTGGCGAAAACGGAGCGGGCGTCGCAGACCGTCACCCGGTAGCCGAGGAAGCTCCCGAGCCGGGCCAGAGCCGAGGCGAAGTCGATGGCGCCGAAGACGAGCATCCGCGGCGGCGGGGCGTAACTCGTGAAAAAGACCCGCATCCCGCTGTCCAGCCGTTCCCCGTCCGAGCCGTAACTCAGGATGCCGGTCCGGCCGGCGGCCAAATAGCCCTGGGTATCGTCGCCGACTGCGAGGTTGGCCCGCTCGGACCCCAGGTTGCCTTCGAAGCCGTCCGGGCGCACTACCAGATGCCGCCCCAGCCAACTGCCGTCCGGGTGCTCGATCACCGTGGCCACCCCCACCCGCTTTTCGTCGGCGATGTCCTGCCGGACGGCGTCGAGCTCCGCGAATCGCTGCCGCGAGACCGGTTCAACGAAGATGTCGATGATGCCGCCGCATGTGAGGCCGACGGCGAACGCGTCGTCGTCGCTGATCCCGTACCGCACCAGCACCGGGACGCCGTCGTCCTTGACCTGGGTGGCCAGTTCGTAGACGGCGCCCTCGACGCAGCCGCCGGAAACCGATCCCACGGCCTTGCCGTCGGCGGTGACAAGCATCGAGGCGCCCGGCAGCCGGGGGGCGGATTTGAACGTGTTCACGACGGTAGCCAGGCCGGCGGTGTTGCCCTGCCGCCAGTCCGGCATGATGGCCGCCAGGACGTCCCGCATGAGGCCCTCCCTAAAGCCTTCCGCAGAGCCGGAGCATCCGGAACGCGGACCGTCGGCCCGCCCAGTAGGCCACGCAGGCCACGGCAGCAACCAGGCCCATGACCTTGACGGGGCTGGAGAGCTGATCGACGGCGATGCCTTTGGCGAAGCTGAACGCATCCAGGCTGCTCCCCGCCGATGGTGCGCCGTCGCGTGCGGGCACCAGACCCGGTGCGCTCGCGGTCGACGCCAATGCGGGCCCTGCGGCCGCCGCCGCCACTGGAACCGGCGCCGGAACCGCCTCCGCCGCCGGTTCTACTGCCGCATCGGCCGTCCCGTCCACGGACGCCGCCTCGGGTTCGGCCAGCATGGACTGCAGATTGCCCGCGAAGAGCCCCATCATCTGCTCCGTGACACTGCCGATCACGCTCTTGCCCATGGCCGCGGCCTTGCCGGACAGTGCCAGGTCGGCACTGACGGTTCCCCTTGTCGTGGTCCCTTCCTCGGCGAGGGCCAGGATCACCGTGGCTTCGGCGGTGCCCTGACCGCGGGTCTCCTGCGCCTTGCCCCCCAGCACGGCCCGGTGTGCGGCGGCGTCGCGCTCCAGGACGTTGAGGAGGCCCTTGTATTCCATGTTGACCGGACCCAGCTTGACGGACATGCCCACCTGATAAGCATCCTCGGATAGCTTGTTCAGGATCCGGGCGCCCGGAAGGCAACCGGCCACCCGCTCAAAGTCCATCAGGGTGTCCCAGACCTTGCCGATCGGGCCGACCACCGAAAAAGTGCTGTCTACCTGCATTAGCTGCTCCCTTGCCTGTCGGTCTCTGGTCTCGCTGTCCCTGGTTTCAGGACAGCGTGCGCCCCTGGTGCACGCGGGCCGTCGCCGCGGACGGCGGCGGCCACCTCCGCCAGCGCCGTGTAGCTATGTCCGCTGACGAAGGCGTCGCAATACGGCAGGGCAGCGGCGATGCCGCCGGCCAGCGGCTGATAGCCTGGCGCGGCCTTGCGCGGATTCACCCAGACCACCCGGTGCGCGAACCTGCGCAGCCGGGCCATTTGGGCCGCGACCTGTTCCGGATCCTCCTGCGCCCAGCCGTCGGAGAAGACCACCACCACGGCGCCCCGGGCGAGTCCTCGGCGGCCGTGTTCGTCCACGAAACGCCGCAGGCTCTCGGCGATCCTGGTGCCGCTGGCCCAGTCCGGTGCGGTGGCAGCGGCCCGGGCGAGTGCCAGGTCCGGATTGCGCTGGGCCAGTTGCCGGGTCAGGCGCGTCAGTCGGGTGGAGAACACGAAGGCCTCCGCGCCGGCGGTGGCGACGGCGCCCTGCAGCAGCGCCAGGAAGATCCGGGAATACGGGTCCATCGAGCCGGAGACATCGCACAGCAGCACCAGCTTGCGCCGTTGCTGTTGGCGCTCGGCGTAGCGGAGTGTGGCAACGTCAGAGCCGGAGCGGCGGGCGGCCCGCACGGTGGCCCGGACGTCCAGGCGCGCGCTGCTGTGCGGCGACTTGCGCGTGCGCCGGCTCAGGCGAACGGGGGTTGCCAACAGGATCCGTGCGGCCAGCCGGCGGATCTCGGCGGCTTCCGCCTCGGTGAGCGCGGCAAAATTCATCCCGTGGAGGTGCTCCTCCACGGAAGCCATCGCCAGGACGGCCTCACGCTCCGGGCCGGGCCGGTCCCCGGCGTTTTCCCGTCCCGCTGCCACGGCAGGATGCGCCCGTTCGGCGGTGCGGCCCGGCGCGGTCGCCCGCCCGGTGTCGGCCGCGGGGCGGGTGCGCGACCCGTCCGCGGGCGGCGGGGCTGCCGGGACAGCCACAGGTGCGCCGAGCTGGCGGTCCAGTGCGGCGGCCGGATCGAAGCCGCCGCGGAACACGGCGCCGAACACGGCGTCGAACACCGGCAACTGCTCACGGCTGGAGACCAGGACCAGCCGCAAGGTCCAGTAAAGCCGCTCCAGGTCCGTCGGCGGGACCAGCCGGAGTGCAACCGCCAGCCGGGCCGCCCGGTCGGGGGAGCACGAGACACCGGCACCGCGCAGGGCCGTGATGAAGGCCGCGGCGAGGGAGGCGGCCTCGACGAACGGCCGCGAGGACTGCGGCTGCAGTGTCGGTTCAGTCATTGGTGCCGCCCACCAGCCAGGCCGCACCGCGGGAGCCCACCAGCTCCAGGTCGTCGCGGTTTTTCACGATCGACCCCCAGGTCTGTTCGGCTGTCGCGGCGTCGATCCGTTCGATGCCGAGCACCGCGAGCGCCGAGACCCAATCGATGGCCTCGGAAATCCCGGGCGGCTTGGCCAGGTCCAGGGTCCGCAGCCGAGTGATGACCGCGGCGGCCTGCAACGCCAGCGGGCCGCTGCTGGCCGGCACCCGGCGCCGCACGATCTCGGCGATCCGGGCCGGCCCGGGATAGTCGATCCAATGGTAGAGGCAGCGGCGGGTCAGCGCATCGTGGAGGTCACGGGTGCGGTTGGAGGTCAGCACGACGATGGGCGGATGGGTGGCGCGGATAGTGCCGAGTTCGGGGATGGTGACCGAGGCTTCTGCGAGCAACTCAAAGGTGAATGCTTCGAACTCCGCATCGGCGCGGTCGATCTCGTCCAGCAACAGCACCGCCGGACGCGGCCCCGGGTGCTCGATGGCCTGCAGCAGCGGTCGGCGCAGCAGATACTGGGGGCCGAACAGTTCGGCTTCGCTGACCTGCGCATCGCGGGCCTCGGCCAGCCGAATACCCAGCAGCTGGCGTTGGTGGTTCCACTCGTAGAGGGCTTCGCCGGCGTCGATCCCCTCGTAGCACTGCAGCCGGTACAGCGGGGTGTCCAGGAGCCGGGCCAGGGTCTTTGCGGCTTCCGTCTTGCCCACCCCGGCCTCGCCCTCCAACAGGATGGGTTGCGGTAGCCGCACCGCGAGGAACAGTGCGGTGGCGAGCCCGGCATCGGCCAGGTAGTCGTGCTTGTCCAACTCGGTCATCAGGGCGGCCACATCGGGGATCCGCCGCTGCACTTCTTCTTCGGCTCCCGTCCGGGCGGCCGTGTTCACCCGGCCTCCTGCAAGGCGGCGAGCACCCGCCGGTAGTCATCCTCGGTGTCGACGTCGAGGGGGACCGGACCGGGCGTGGGCACCTCGACGACGTCGTCCGCCCGCTGTTCCAGCAGTTTCCACACGGCCTTGTCCCCGTGCAGCGAGGACAATTCCGGCAGCATCCGCCGGCTGAACGCGAGGGGATGGCCCACGCCGTCGTCGTAGCGGCACACGGCGGCACCGGGACCGTCAGGGCGGAACAGCGCCCGCAGCAACGGGGCAACACTCTCGGCACTGACGCCCGGCTGGTCGCCCAGCAGCAGCACCACCGCCCGGGTGTCCGGCCGCAGGGAACCCAGCGCCGCGGCGATGGAGGACGAGCATCCCTCGCCGTAGTCGGGGTTGAGAGCCACCTCGCAGCCCGTGGTGTCCACGGCGCCGAGTACCTCCTCGGCCGATCCGCCCAGTGCCAGCACGGTCTGGCCGAAGCCGCAGCGCCGCGCCGTCGCGAGGACGGCGTCCAGCAGCACTCCGTTACCGTAGGGGAGCAGCTGTTTGGGCCGGCCCAGGCGCCGCGAGCCGCCGGCGGCGAGGATGACGGCCGCGGTGCCGGCCAGGAGGGGCGAGTCAGCTGCTGAGGGCATAGCGCTCCGGTTCCTTACGGAAGGCGGCCCGGCAGCCGGGGGAGCAAAAGTACACGATGGCGCCGTTGTGCTCGAGGTACAGGGACGCTTCCACTGCGGGCACGGACATACCGCACACGGGGTCCACCGCTGTCTTCGGCTGCGGAGCCGACGGCGCCGGAACGCCGCCGGTGTTGGCGTGGGCCCGAGCCGCGGCCCGCTCCTGGACCAGTTGGGCCAGGATGGACAGGGCGATCTCGCCGGGCGTCCGTGCGCCCAGCTGCAGGCCCGCCGGGGTGTAGACCCGTGAGCGGAGCACGTCATCCACCTCGAGCGAGTCCAGGACGGCGGCACCGCGCGTCTCGCTCGCCACGAGGGCCACGTACGGCACCCCGGCACGCAGCGCGGCTTCGAGGGCGCCCTCCTCGGCTTTGCCGTGTGAGGCCACGATCAGGGCGGCGTCGTCCGGGCGGGGCTGCGCCGCGTCGCCGTCGGCGAGTTCGACGTCGAAACCAACGCCGACGCCGAGCGTGGCGAGCGCCTGCGCCACCGGTGCGGCCCCGACCACCACCACCCGGGGCGCCGGGATGCGCGGCTGCAGGAAGATCTCGATGGCACCGCCGCTCAGGCACGGGTTGGACACTTCGACGGCGCCGTCCTCGGTCCGGTGCGACGGCTCGCCGGGCAGGACGCGCAGCAACAGCGGTTCCCCGGAGGCGAGCGCCCGGAGCCCGTACTCCCGGACGGAGGACTCGACGCAGTTGCCGCCGACGAAGCCGACGATCTCGCCGCCGGGCAGCACCAGGGCGGTGTCTCCGGCGCGGGCGCTGGTGGGATGCTGGGCGCGTACCACCGTGGCGTGCACGAAGGGCTCGCGGCGGGCTGCGAGGTCACCGGCCCGGGCGGTGAGGGCGTCTGCTGCGGTAGTCATCTCACACCGGCGGCCTGGCCCGGCCCTGCATGGCGGCCCAGACCCGGGCCGGCGTGCAGGGCATGTCCATGTGGACCACCCCGAAGGGCGCCAGCGCGTCGACCACCGCGTTCACGATTGCCGGCGGCGAGCCGACCGTGGCGGATTCGCCGATGCCTTTCGCGCCGATGGGGTGGTGCGGGGACGGTGTGACGGTGAAGCCGGTTTCCCAGTCCGGGACTTCCATGGCGGTGGGGATCAGGTAGTCCATGAAGGAGCCGCCCAGGTTGTTGCCGTCCGCGTCGAACTCGATGATCTCCATCAGGGCCATCCCGACGCCGTCGGTCAGGCCGCCGTGGACCTGGCCCTCGATGATCATCGGGTTGATCCGGGTCCCGCAGTCGTCCACCGCGATGAAGCGCCGCACCTTGACGTGGCCGGTGCCCGGGTCGACGTCGACGACGCAGATGTAGGCGCCGAACGGGAAGGTCAGGTTGGGCGGGTCGTAGGTGACTTCCGCGTCGAGGTTGCCGTCGACGCCCTCCGGCAGTGTCAGGGTGCCGTGGGCGGCCATGGCGATGTCCTCGATGGTCTTTCCCGCGGTGGGGTCGCCCTTCACGAACCAGCGGCCCTTTTCCCACTCGAGGTCCTCGGGGCGGGTCTCCAGCATGGCCGCCGCGATGAGCTTGGCTTTCTCCCGTACCTTCCGGGCCACGAGCGCCACGGCCCCGCCGCTGACCGGCGTCGAGCGACTCCCGTAAGTGCCCAGGCCGAACGGTGTCTGGTCCGTGTCACCGTGCACGACGTCGATGTTCTCCGGCGGGATACCGAGTTCCTCCGCGACAATCTGCGCGAACGTGGTTTCGTGGCCCTGCCCCTGGCTTTGCACCGAGAGCCGGACGACCGCCTTGCCCGTGGGGTGCACCCGCAGCTCGGCGCCGTCGGCCATGCCCAGACCGACGATGTTGAAGTGCTTGCGCGGCCCGGCGCCCACGACCTCGGTGAAGAAGGCCACGCCGATGCCCATCAGCTCACCCTTGGCCCGCTTCTCCTGCTGCTCGCGCCGGAGGTCCTCGTAGCCGGCCAGCTCCATGGACAGCCGCATGGCCGCCTCATAATTGCCGGAGTCGTAGACCCAACCGGTCTTGTTGGCGTAGGGGAACTGTTCCGGCTTGATGAAGTTCTTCAGCCGCAGCTCCGCGGGGTCCATCTCCAGCTTCCGGGCCAGGACGTCCACCATCCGCTCCACCAGGTACACGGCCTCGGTGACGCGGAAGGAGCAGGCGTAGGCGACGCCGCCGGGTGCCTTGTTGGTGTAAACGCCGGTCACCTTGCAGTAAGCGGCCTGCAGGTCATAGCTGCCGGTGAAGATGGAGAAGAAGCCGGCCGGGTTCTTGGTGGGCTGGGCAGTGGCGTTGAAGGCGCCGTGGTCGGCCAGGACATTGGTGCGCAGCGCAAGGATCTTGCCGTCCTTGGTAGCGGCAATCTCGCCCTGCATGATGTAGTCGCGGGCGAACGAAGTGGACATCAGGTTTTCGGAACGGTCCTCCACCCACTTCACCGGCCGGCCGGTGACGATCGAGCCGACGACGGCGAGAATGTAGCCGGGGTAGATGCCGACCTTGTTGCCGAAGCCGCCGCCGATGTCCGGGGACACGATCCGGATCTTGTGCTCCGGGATGCCGGCCACTATCGCGAACAGCGTCCGGTGGGCGTGCGGGGCCTGGGTGGTCTCGTAGAGCGTCAGCTTGCCGTCCACCGGGTCAAAGTCGGCGACGGCGCCGCAGGTCTCCATCGGCGCCGGGTGCACCCGCGGGTAGACCACCTCCTGGCTCACGACGACGTCGGCGCTCGCGAACACGGCGTCGGTTTCCGCGGCGCTGCCGATCTCCCAGTCGAAGATCTTGTTGTCCGTCCGGCCCGGGATTTCGTCCCGGATGACGGGGGCGTCGGCGTCGAGCGCCTTTCGTGCGTCCACCAGCGGCGGCAGCACGTCGTACTCGACGTCAATCAGTTCCAGCGCGTCCCGCGCCGCGTAGCGGTCCTCGGCCACGACGAACGCGACCTCCTGCCCCTGGAAGCGGACCTTGTCCGTGACCAGGACCGCCTGCACGTCGGCGGAGAGGGTCGGCGCCCAGGCGAGCTTGAGTCCTTCCAGGTCCTTGCCGGTGATGACGGCGAGCACCTTGGGGTGGGACAGGGCATTGGTGGTGTCGATCGACACGAGCCGGGCGTGCGCCACGGGGGCACGCAGGATCGCGCCGTGCAGCATGCCGGGCAGCACGAGGTCGTCGATGTAGTTGCCCTTCCCGCGGACGAAGCGGGGGTCTTCCTTGCGCTGGATGCGGCCGTAGCCGATCGGCCGGTCCGGGTCGCCGGCCGCGGGGTTGCTCTCCCGCTCGTTGATGACAGTCATGCCTTCACCTCTGCGTCGTCGGTTTCCGTGGCGACGTCCTCCACCACGGTGTCGGTGCCGTCCAGGACCTCGGCGGCGCCTTCGAGCCCGGCGCCGGCAACGGCTGCGGGATGGGCCGCTGCCCACTGCACGGAGCGGACGATCGTCGCGTACCCGGTACACCGGCAGATCTGCCCGGAGATGGCCTGCCGGATCTCGCCCGCGTCCGGGTGCGGGTTCTTATCCAGCAGGGCGCGGGCGGTGAGCATCATGCCCGGGGTGCAGAAGCCGCACTGCAGCCCGTGTTCCTCCATGAAGCCTTGCTGGACCGGGTCCAGCGTGGCTCCGGTGGCGAGCCCCTCGACGGTGCGGATGTCGTGCCCGGCGGCCATCGCCGCGAGGACGGTGCAGGACTTCACCGGCTGGCCGTCCATCAGGACCACGCAGGTCCCGCAGTTGCTCGTGTCACAGCCCCAGTGGGTGCCGGTCAGTCCCAGCACCTCGCGGATGTAATGGACCAGGAGCACGCGCGGTTCAATCTCGCTGGATACTTCGTTGCCGTTCACGGTCATGCTGATCTGCATGCGCTTCAGCCTTCCTGTGTCTGGGCGGCCGTCTGGGCGGCACGGGCACAGGCCCGCCGCAATACCCGCCGGGTGAGTTCGTCGGCCAGGTGCCGTTTGTAGTCGACCGGTCCGCGCTGGTCCGCGACCGGGTCGGAGGCCTCGGCGGCTAGCCGACCGGCGTCGGCGAACAGCTCCTCGGAGGGGTGCTTGCCGCGCAGCAGCCCGGCAACCCCCGCAACGGTCTGGTCCAGGCCCAGCGCCGTCAGCCCGACGGCGGCGTCGGCGATGCTGCCGTCCTCCGCGAGCGTCACGGCGGCGCCGGCAGCTCCCACGGCCCAGTCGCCCGCGCGCCGTTCCACCTTCTCGTAGGCGCTGCCGGTGCGGGGCCGGATGGGGAAGCGGACTTCGCACAGCAGTTCGTCCTGTCCGACGGCGGTCTGGTACGGGCCGCGGTGGAACTCCGGCATGGTCAGGGTGCGCTCGCCGGCGGGTCCGCGGACGACGGCGACGGCCCCGAGGACATGGCAGACGGTGGAGAGGTCCTCGGCCGGATCGGCCTGGCACAACGAACCTCCGATGGTGCCGCGGTTGCGCACCACCGGGTCCGCGATCACCTGCTCGGCGTCCCGGACAATCGGGAACAGCTCCGCGATCTCGTCCGCTTCCAGCAGCGTGGTGTGGCGGGTCAGGGCGCCGACGCGCAACTCGCCGCCGTCGCGGAGGATGTAGTCGAGTTCGTAGAGGTCGTTGATATCAATCAGCCACTCCGGCCGGGCGAGCCGGAGCTTCATCATCGGGAGCAGGCTGTGGCCGCCCGCGATGATCCGGGAGTCGGGACCGTGGCGCGTCAACAGCTCCAAGGCGTTGTCCACCGTGGTGGCCCGGACGTAGTCGAATGGAGCCGGAATCTGCATAGTCCCACCTCACTCCGAGGCGCCGGCAACGTCGCGCGGCACCGAATTAGGGCCAGTCTTGCCCCGCCCCGACAGGGGTGTCAATATCGTCATAAGCGAAAGGTTATGAAGCCGTGTCGATGACGTTGAGCCAGTTGCGGACGTTCGCGCTGGTGGCACGCCTGGGGTCCCTCCACGCCGCCGCGACGGCCCTGGGCGTCAGCGAGCCCGCCGTTTCAGCCGCCCTGGCGGCGCTCCGCCAGGACCTGGGCGACCCCTTGTTCGTGCGGGCGCCTGGCGGAATCACCCTGACCCCGGGCGGCCGGGCGCTGGCGGACTATGCGCAGGACATCGTCGGACTGGCGGACCAGGCGCGCTGGGAGGTGAACAACGCCAAGAACGACGCCGGGCGGCTGAAGATCGCCGCCACTGCGCCGTTTGCCGAGCACGCTGCCGGCCGTCTGCTGGACCTGTTCACCAAGCGAGTGCCTGGCGCCACGGTGGATGTGGTCGTAGAACCCGCCGAGGACCTGGCTGGTCTCCTGCTGGAGCGCGCCTGTGACATCGCACTGGGTGCCCGCCCGCCCGCGGCCGCCGGCAACGGCACGTCCGTCCCCGGCCTGGAATCCGTGCCGTTCCTGCGCTACCAGCGCGTCTTTGTGGCGTCCCCGGCCGACCCGCTGGGGCGGCTGCACGGACCGCTACCGGTGGGACGGCTGCTGGGCAGGCCGTGGTTTTCCGGCCCCGCGGGCATCCTCGACAGTACGGAGGAAGGCCGCTGGCTCGCGTCGCTGGGCGTCGTGCCGGAGATTATCAGGCTCAGCAGCGAAACCGATGCCTTGGCGGCTGTGCGGGCAGGGGAGGGGGTCATGCTCGCCCTCGGGCACATCGTGCGGGACGACGTCGTCAGCGGCACGCTCATGCGGTTGCCCGTCGCCGGAACCCCCGTGTCCGGCCTGTGGTGGGCCAGCACCTTGGACCAGCACAGGACCACGACCATGGCCCAAACATTGCAACGCTTCGTCGGCACTGCCGATGCCACTGCGGCGATGGTCGCCCGCGGCGGCTCGCGGGGGCTGGAGCGCCGCGGCTCGAAGTTCCACGTTGCCCTGTGGAGCTAGCCGGGGTGTGCCGACGGCAGCCGGGTTGCCGGTGACGCGTTGCACATTGGCAGGAAACGGTGCTACCCCTTGAGGGACAGCCGATCGAGGCGCATTTCCAACGATGAGGAGCAGCACATGACTTTGCCCCGAGATGAAGACAGCGCGTTGCGGCACTGGAGTGCCCGCCTGATCCAGGCCCTGCAGATCCTGGACCTGGAGGTCGACCACGAGAAGATCGTCGAAGTCGCAGACGAGTCCTTGAAGGCTGTGGGGCCGCACGCGGATGCCATCAGCGCGTTCATCGTGGGCTATGCCGCGGGAACGGCGTCCACCCACGGCCGGAAGAGCACGCAGGATGCCGTGCACGCCGCGTCCAACAAGGTCATCGAGCTGTGCGAACACGGTGAGGCCGGCGGCCCGGACGAAAAGGGCTGGGCCAAGCGCGCCCAGTAGCCCTCAAGTTTTGCGGCGGGCCCGCGTTGGCCGGCGTTCGCTGCGCCCCCATGGACATGCGCATCCCACAGCTCGTGGGATGCGCATGTTGGCCTTATGTCCAGTGGCCGCGGTCGGGGCTGGGCATGTCCGGGCCGGAGCCTGGCGGCCTAGGCCGGCGCGCTAGGCCGGCGTGGTCACGCCAGGGGCGGCGTGGAGCCGGGCCTTGCTGTCCGGGGTCTGGTCCAGGCTTGGCTCGAGGCGGACAATGACGGCCTTCGAGACCGGGGTGTTGCTGCCTTCGGCGGTGTGGTTCAACGGCACCAGCACGTTGGCCTCAGGGTAGTAGGCGGCGGCACAACCGCGGGCCGTCGGGTAGGAAACCACCCGGAATTTGCGCAGCACGCGGTCAACGCCGTCCTGGTACACGCCGTGGATGTCCACGAAGAGTCCGTCGGTCAGGGCCAGTTCGCTGATATCGTCCGGATTGACGAAGACCACGTGGCGGCCTTTTTTGATGCCCCGGTAGCGGTCATCGTGGCCATAGATGGTCGTGTTGAACTGGTCGTGTGAGCGCATGCTCTGCAGGATCAGGGTGCCCGCGGGCCGCTCCACGTGCTCGAGTTCGTTGACGGTGAGCACGGCCTTGCCGGTCGGTGTCGGGAAGGTGCGTGAGTCCCGGGGGCCGTTGGCGAGGATAAAGCCGCCCTCCCGGCGGATCCTCTCGTTGTAGTTTTCGCAGCCGCCCACCACCCGGGCGATGTGGTCGCGGATCAGGTCGTAGTTCTTCTCGTAGCCCTCCCAGTCGGCCTTGATCTTGTCGCCCACGAGCGCTTTGCCCAGGCGGCTGAGGATGGCCGGCTCGGAGAGCAGGTGGTGCGACACAGGTTCTACGTTGCCCCAAGAGGGGTGGACCGCGCAGACCGTGTCCTCGACCGAGACAAACTGCTCGCCGGATTCCTGGATGTCGATCTCGGTCCGGCCCATGGTCGGCAGGATCAGTGCTTCGGCGCCCGTGACCACATGTGATCGGTTGAGCTTCGTGGAGACCTGGATGGACATTTCGGTTCCGGCCATCGCGGCCTCGACGGCGTTGGTGTCGGAGATGGCGCCGACGAAGTTTCCGCCGACGGCCATGAACACCTTGATCTCGCCGTCCTGCATCTTGTTGACGGTCTCGACGGCGTCCACGCCGTGGTCTCGCGGCGGTTCGAAGTCGAATTCCTTGCCGAGGGCTTCCATGAAGGACTGGGGCATTTGTTCCCAGATTCCCATGGTGCGGTCGCCCTGGACGTTGCTGTGGCCGCGGATCGGGGAGGCTCCCGCGCCGGGCTTGCCGATGTTGCCGCGCAGCAGGAGCAGATTGATCATTTCCTTGATGGTTGCCACGCCTTTTTTCTGCTGCGTGATCCCCATGGCCCAGGTGATGATGACCTTCTCGGCCTTGAGGTACCGGGCCGCAAGCTCGTCGATCTCCTCGGTGCGCAGCCCGGTCGCTTCCAGTACCGCCTGCTCGTCCAGCTGGGCCAAGTGATCCTTAAGTTCGTCGAGTCCCTCGCAGTGCTCATCGAGGAAGGCGTGGTCCAGCACGGTGCCGGGGTTCTTCGCCTCCGCGTCGAGGACCCGCTTGGAGACTGCCTGGAGCAGGGCCATGTCCCCGCCGATCCGGATATGCATGAACTGGTCCGCGATGGGGGTACCGCGGCCAATGATGCCCTTGACCTTCTGCGGGTTCTTATAGCGGTGCAGGCCCGCCTCGGGGAGCGGGTTCACGGCCACGATCTCGCCGCCGTTGTGCTTGCAGTTTTCCAGCTCCGTGAGCATGCGCGGGTGGTTGGTACCGGGATTCTGGCCCATGATGATGATCAGGTCCGCCGCGGCGTAGTCGTCGAAGTTGACCGTGGCCTTGCCGATGCCGAGGGTCTGGCCCATGCCCCAGCCCGAAGACTCATGGCACATGTTCGAACAGTCCGGCAGGTTGTTGGTGCCGTAGCCCCGGACCAGTAGCTGGTACAGGAACGCCGCCTCGTTGGAGGTGCGGCCGCTCGTGTAGAAGGCCGCCTCATCGGGGGAGCCCAGGCCCTTGAGCTTTTCCGTGATGATCCGGATCGCCTCGTCCCAGCTGACCGGCTGGTAACGGTCCTGGCCGGCGGGCTTGTAGACCGGCTCCGTTAGCCGGCCCTGCATGCCAAGCCAGTAATCCGAACGGTCCCGCAGCTCGCTGACCGAGTTCTCCGCCCAGAACGACGTCGGGATCACCACCGGCGTCGCCTCCCACGTGACAGCCTTGGCGCCGTTCTCGCAGAACTCGAAGGCCTTGCGGTGATGGGGGTCCGGCCAGGCGCAGCTGGGGCAGTCGAAGCCGTCCTTCTGGTTCATTTTCATGACCGTCTTGCGGGTCCGGTTCACGCCCATCTGTTCCAGGGCAGGCTTCATGGAATGGTAGACGCCGGGCACGCCGGCGGCCCAGTGCTTCGGCCCGTCGCCGACCTGGAGGTCCTTTTCGTCAGTTTCCTCCACGCGCGGAGTCTTACGAGTCACGTCAGCTTCCCTTCTGCAGACGCCGCCGGAACCCGGCGGCGGGCACACCACCACTGGGCATACCTACACTGGGCACCCTACCCGCACGCCCATAACAGGACTATCAGCTGGACCGGAGTGCCGCAAGCAATTCGCCGGGGCCGCCGCCGCCGTCGACGCCGGCGTGCCCCGGCATTCCCAGATTTTCGCAAGAACCGGCCAGCATTGTTGTACCACCATCACCTTTTGGCAGCGGGCGTGCGTCGTCCGAACTCCGACACCGCTCCGCCGCGGGCCCGCCAGCGAGGACCGCATCCCGGAGGCACGAGATGGGAACGCCGGCTGGCGGGTTCCCAGCGACCCGTCAGCCGGCCACCAGCATGTCCTGGATCTCCCGGCGCAGGACCTTGCCGATCAGGGAGCGCGGCAGCACGTCCAGCACCACGACGCGCCGGGGGACTTTGTAGGCCGCGAGGTGGCCGCGCGCGAACTCCTGGAGGGCCGCCGTGTCGATGGTGCTGCCCGGGGCCGCTACGACGGCGGCCACCACGTCTTCGCCGCCGCCCTGCCGTGGCAGGCCGACCACTGAAACCTCGGCGACCCCGGGGTACTCGGCGAGGACGCCTTCCACCTCGGTAGGGGACACGTTGAAGCCGCCCGTGATGATCAGTTCCTTGATCCTGTCCCGGATTGTGACGAAGTGGTCCTTGTCCACCGACACGATGTCCCCGGTGCGGAACCAGCCGCCCTCCAACAGCGCCTCCTCGGTCTCCTGCGGGCGCTTCCAGTAGCCGGCGAACACCTGTGGCCCGCGGATGAGCAGTTCTCCCGCCTCGCCCGGGGCCCGGTCAATCCGGACGTTCTGCGGGTCCACGACGCGGATGTCGGTCAGCGGGAACGGCACGCCCACGGTGCCCGGCTTGCGGCTTGGGCCGAAGGGATTGCCCACCGAGATGGGGGAGGTCTCGGTCAGGCCGTAACCCTCGACCAGGTAGCCGCCGGTCGCTTTCTCCCAGGTCGCCACGGTCGACGCCGGCAGGTTCATGGCTCCGGAGATGGAAAAGCGGATGCCTTCGAGGCTGACGCCCTCCCGGGCCGCCGCGGCGGCGAGACGGTCGTAAATCGGCGGCACTGCAGGCAGGAACGTCGCCGGGGATTTCCGGTGTGCCTTCAGCACCAAATCGACGTCGAACTTGGGGAAGAGCACCAGCCTGGCGCCGATGCTTAGCGCGAAGGTCATACAGAGGGTCAGGCCGTAGGCATGGAACATGGGGAGTACCGCGTACACCGTTTCGCGTCCGTCCTTGAGCCCCGGAACCCACGCCCGGCCCTGGGCGGCGTTGGCCTGCAGGTTCGCGTGCGTGAGCATGGCGCCCTTGGGGGCGCCGGTGGTGCCGCTGGTGTACTGGAGCACCGCCAGGTCTTCCGGCACGGGACGGGGGTGCCGCCTCTTCAGTGCGCCGGCGTCGAACAGCCGACGCCACGGCAGGACCGTGCGCCCCGTGTGCCCGACGCGGGCAGCCGGCTTGCCGGCGGCCAACGCGGCCCGCGCACTACGGGCCGCCGGCAGGGGCAGCCGCAGCGCGAGCCGCTTGCCCAGCGGCATTGCGGGGATCAGCTCGACCGAGACGACGCTTCGGAGTCCGACGTCGGCCGGCAGCTGCAGGACCCGGTCCACCGCCTTGTCCCAGACGATGGCGACGACGGCGCCGTGGTCCTCGAACTGGTGGCGCAGTTCGCGGTCCGTGTACAGCGGGTTGTGTTCGACGACGACGGCGCCGAGGCGCAGCACGGCGTGGAAGGCGATCACGTGCTGCGGACAGTTCGGCAGGACCAGGGCAACCCGGTCACCGGCTTTCACGCCGAGGTTCTTCAGCCCGGCGGCCGCCCGGCTGATCTGTATTCCGAGTTCGCGATAGCTGGTGGTGGCGCCGAAAAACTCGAGGGCCGTCTTGGCACCGAAGCGACGGACGGAGGCATCCACCAGGTCCACGAGGGAGCCCTTGGGCAGTTTGAGGTCGGCGGGGACTCCGGGGCCGTAGTGCTTAGTCCACGGTCGGTCCGACCACGGGAGTGCGGCGGCCGGGGCGCCGCGGGTGGATTTCTTGTTCATGCTCAGTCCTTGCCGCTGTGAATGGCGGAGTCTGGTTGCCGGCCCCGCCCGAAAGCCTGCCTCATGAGCCTGCCTGAAAAAGCCTACCGGCAGGGGAGCCGCCGCCCGGCACGCCCGATGCCCCTGACGGCAGCCGCCCGTGACCTTCGGCCCTAGGTGACGGCGCGGATTGGGCGGAACGTGGGCTTTAACGGACTCGGGAACGGAAGCACCATGAAGCATGAGCAGCCGACCCTCCGGTTCTTCGGTGCGACGGACACCGTGACCGGCTCCCGCTACCTGCTCGAAGCAGGCGGGCGCCGGGTGCTGGTGGACTGCGGGCTGTTCCAGGGCTACAAACGCAGCCGCGAGCGTAACCGCATGCCCTTTCCGGTCCCGCCGCGCTCACTCGACGCCGTCGTCCTCACCCATGCGCACCTGGACCACACCGGCTATGTCCCGGCACTGGTCCGGGACGGGTTCGCCGGACCCGTCTACGCCACCGAGGGGACCACCGAACTGTGCAAGCTGATCCTTCCGGACAGCGGATACCTGCAAGAGGAAGAGGCACGTTACGCGACGCACCGCGGGTCCACCCGGCACAGCCCGGCGCTGCCGCTGTACACGGCCGCGGATGCCGTCAAGTCGCTGAACAGCTTCAAGATCCGCGACTTCGACGACGCGCTGGACCTCGGCGGCGGAATGGAAATGACCTTCGTGCCGGCCGGACACATTCTGGGGGCCGCGCAGGTCCACGTCAGGTTCGGCTCCCGGTCGGTGCACTTCACCGGGGACCTAGGCCGTGCGGATGATCCCTTCATGTTCCCGCCCCGGCCCCTGGGCGCCGTCGACGTGCTGGTCACGGAGTCCACTTACGGCAACCGGAAGCACTCCACCCTGGACCCTGAACAGCAGCTCGGCGAGATCATCACCCGGGTCGCCAAGCGCGGCGGGGTGGTGATGTTTGCCGCGTTCGCCGTCGGACGGGCAGAGACACTCATGCTGTACCTTTCCAGGCTCCGCCGCAGGAACGCGATCCCGGACATCCCGGTGTACCTCAACAGCCCGATGGCCATCGACGCCTCCGGCATGTACCAGCGGCACCCCGAGGAGCACCGGCTCAAACAGGACGAATACGAGCGAATGTACAGCCTCGCCAGGCTCACCCGCAGCGTGGACGACTCCAGACTGCTCAATCTGCGCGGCGGCCCGATGATCATCATCTCCGCCAGCGGCATGCTCACGGGCGGCAGAATCCTGCACCACGTCGCCGCCTACGGCCCCGACCCTAAGAACGCCATCATCCTCAGCGGCTACCAGGCCGGCGGAACCCGCGGAGCCTCCCTCGCCGGAGGAGAACGTGAGCTCCGGATCTACGGCGAGGACGTAAAGATCCGCGCCGAAGTCATCCAGCTGGAGAACCTGTCCGCGCACGCCGACACGGACGGCCTGATCAACTGGATGAAAGCCGCGCCGCAGGCGCCGCGGATGACGTACATCACGCACGGGGAACCGGAATCATCGGACGCGCTGCGGGTCCGGATCAAGCGCGAACTGGGCTGGCGGGCCCGGGTCCCGGAGCACCTGGAACAGATCGACATCGGGGACCCGCGATGACCCCGGGCGGCGTCACCACGGCTCCCGTCCTGACCCCGAACCGACCGGCAGTCTATGTCTGCTGCTGTGACTGCCGGTGCGGGGCTTAAGGCCCTAACCGGGCAACGGGGGCCGGGGCACACTGAAGTGTCGGCAGCGCCTCGGTTCTGCCGACGAGTCATGCCAAACAACAGGGGCGGCGGCCACAAGAGGCCGCCAGCAACGGCCGTCCATGGCGGACACGGCAGCGGTCACAGACAGGTGCGCTGCCGGGACCACAGGAGCGACTGTTGAGGCGATGGAACGGAGCGGGGATCAACATGAGCAAAGCAGTCGTCGTCGGCATCAACGAGTCGGCGGGCAGCGAAGCTGCTCTGACGTGGGCCCTGGCGCGCGCTTCCCGGCAGAAGCTCCCGGTCCTTTGTGTGCACGCAGTCGATGACCGGTGGATTTCCCCGGACTTCCAGTACCACGAGCTGATCCGCCAGGCCGGGATGGAACTCTTGGAGAAGGCCAAAGACACCGCGAAAAGCCAGGCCCCCGACGTGGAAGTCGACGTGCAGTTGCGGCACGGAAGCCCCGGTTCGGCCCTGCGGGAAGCCTCTGCGGAGGCCGCCCTTGTCGTCGTCGGCGGCCACGACAAGCACTGGATGGACGCCGGACCCTTGACGGACCGTGCGCTGCAGATCGTGTCCGCGTCGGACAGCCCGGTGGCCGTCGTCCCGAGCCAGCCTGCCGCCGGAACCCAAGGCGTGGTGGTCGGCGTGGACGGATCGGAGGAGTCGCTCCAGGCTGTGGCCTTCGCCGCCGCCGAAGCGGACCGCGGCCACGATGAGCTGACCGTGGTGCTCGCCTTCCGGAGCCCCGCGCGCTGGATTGAAAACCAACTCCCCGCCAGCGGACTCGCCGAGACCATCGTCGAAGAGAACCGGGTGGTCCTGGCCGAATCCGTGGCGGGCCTGGGCGACAAGTACCCGGATCTCGTGATCCACCAACGCCTCGAAACCGACATCGAACCGGCAAAGGCGCTCGTGGACCTCGCGCGCAATGCCAGGCTGCTGGTGATCGGCAGCCGCGGGCGCGGAGGTTTCTCCCGGCTGGTGCTCGGTTCGACGGCCCATGCCGTCCTGCTGAACGTGCCGTGCCCCACCGTGGTGACCCGGGTGCACAAGGTCAAGCACGAGGCCTGAGACCGGACCGGATCATCGGGAACGCCCCTGCCGCGGCGGGGGCTTTCCGCCGCCCGGGCCCGGTGGGAGGATGATGCCGTGGATCCCTTCTTCAATTTCCTCAGCCACAACTGGTGGCTCGTGTTTCCGGTGAGCGCATTGCTGGGCAACTGGGCCCGGTCCTGGACTAAAGCCAGCGAACGACGGCACCGCCGAAAGCTGGAGCTGTACCGTCTCAAGAACCAGCAGGCGGAAACGGATCAGGCCAGCCGGAGCGAGGTCCAGGCCCTCGTGGACGCCCACGACGCCGTCAACCGGCGCTGGCTGGATTACGAACTGGACATCGGCAAACTGATCGACTTTCCGGTCATGACCGATGTGCGGGAGCCGCTGACGGTGGCTTTCCTGCGGGCCAAGCGCGAAGCCGATGGCCTGCGCCCGGACGCTCCGGCGCAGATCACGACGGCCGCCCGGCTGGGGGAGTACCGGGCCGCCGTACGCAGCTTCGAACTGGCTTTCGAGGTCGCCGAGCGGGAAGCCCGTCGGATCAAGGACAGCAACTTCACCGGCCCGGAACGCGAGCGGCTGGCCACCGCCCGGAAACTGCTCCGGATCGCCTCCGACGCTGCCGCCACCCCGGCCGAGCGGCAGACGGCCTACAAGCGGGCACGGAAGGAATTGGACGGCCTGATTGTGCTCCCGGAAGCGACGCTGGCGGCCTTGGAGGAAAAAATCGCCGGCATGCTTGACGCCGGTGCGGGGCGCGGCACCCCGCCCGCCTGAGCCGCGCCTCCGGGCCGCTAGAGACGCCATCTGACTCCGCGGACCGGCCGGTCGACGGCCCGGCCGTGTTTTGCGCAGTACCCGTTGGCACGTACGATCTATACGGTTTCAGGCCAGCTTTGGGGAACCGCACAGGAGCTTCCCGCTGAACAGCAGGTGAACACTGACCACAAGGCCGGCACGGGGCATGGAACTGCTGACCCTCGACTCTGCAGATTGGGCAACAGGTGGAAATCACCGTAATGGTGGCGCTCGTCATAACGCTGGCGCTGTTCTTTGACTTTACGAACGGGTTTCACGACACCGCCAACGCGATGGCAACGCCAATCGCCACCGGTGCCATCAAGCCGAAGACCGCCGTCGCCCTCGCGGCAGTGCTCAACCTCGTGGGCGCGTTCCTTTCCACTGAAGTGGCGAAGACCGTCTCCGGCGGCATCATCCGGGAAGGGGCCGACGGCGTTCAAATCACCCCGGACATCATTTTCGCCGGCCTGATGGGGGCGATCCTCTGGAACATGATCACGTGGCTGAAGGGTCTCCCCTCCAGTTCCTCGCACGCCCTCTTCGGCGGCCTGATCGGTGCGGCCATCGCCGGCATCGGCCTGAACTCGGTGAACTTCGTCTCGGTGGTCCAGAAGGTCCTTCTCCCGGCCGTCTTCGCACCCGTCATCGCAGCGGTCGTCGCCTACGTGTGCACCCGGCTCGCCTACGCCCTGACGTCCCGCCACGACCCGGAGACCGGCAGCAAACTCACGCAGAAACGCGGCGGTTTCCGCACCGGACAGGTCTTCACGTCCAGCCTGGTGGCCCTCGCGCACGGCACAAATGATGCGCAGAAAACCATGGGCATCATCACCCTGGTCCTGATTTCGGCCGGCAGCCAAGCACCAGGCTCCGGCCCGCAACTCTGGGTCATCGGGGCGTGTGCGCTGGCCATCGCGGTCGGCACCTACTCCGGCGGCTGGCGGATCATCCGGACCCTGGGCTCCGGCCTCACGGAGGTCAAACCGGCCCAGGGCTTCGCCGCCGAAACCAGCACCGCCGCCGCGATCCTGGCGTCGTCCCATCTGGGCTTCGCCCTGTCCACCACGCATGTCGCGTCGGGATCGGTCATCGGTTCGGGAATGGGCCGCCGCGGCACGTCCGTGCACTGGGCAACTGCCGGGAAGATCGCGATCGGTTGGCTCTTCACCCTCCCGGCCGCAGGGATCGTTGGGGCACTGACGGCGATGCTGGTGCACACCGGCACCGTCGGATTCGTGATCGCCGCAGTGGCAGGCACGGCGGCAGTGGTCTACATGTTTATTGCCTCCGGACGATCCCCGGTCGGCCACCACAACGCCGTCGAGGTCGACGAGGCCGGCCACGCCGTCCGGTTCGCGAAGAAGAAGGCAGCCGCCGTCAGCCGCAGCAACAACCCCAAAGGTGGCCAGAAATGAAGTGGCTTGAACTCGTCGTCGTAGCGGGGGCCACCTTCGTCGCCGCCGTGACCGTCGTCGTCCTCTACGCCCTGGGCGTCCGGCTGACCGCCATCGCCGGAGACGTCGGGACCAACCAGCCCCGCTGGGTGCGGCCGCTCTCCTACGCCTGTTTCGGTCTCTGCGGGATCGCGGTGCTCTTCGGGCTGTACCTGATCATTCCGTACTTCAGCAAGTAGCCGGACCCCCGGCGGCGCCCTGCGGGCGACCTGCCGGCCCCCGGTGGAACGGCACGCTGTGCGCTGGGAAAGGCATCCCGGAATGGCTACGCTGGGCCCATGCCGAAATTCCAGTACTTCGTGGCGGCCTCACTGGACGGCTACATCGCCACCGCGGACAACAAGCTTGACTGGCTGCTCCAGTTCGACGGCTTCACCGGCGGCAGGGAAAGCTACGAGGCCTTCATGGCCGACGTCGGTTGCGTCGTGATGGGCGGGGAAACCTACGCCTGGCTCCGGCAACACGAACCCGACAACTGGCCGTACCCCGGCACCCCGTGCTGGGTCTTCACACACCACGAACTGGCAGCCCCGAAGTGGACGGACATCACCTTCGTCCGCGGACCCGTGACCGAATTCGTCGAAGACCTCAAAGACAGCGCTGCGGGCCGGAACGTCTGGGTGGCGGGCGGCGGAGACCTGGCAGCCCAGTTCGCCGACGCCGGGCTGCTCGAGGAGCTGATCCTCTCGGTCATCCCCGTGGTGCTGGGCGGCGGGAAACCGCTGCTCCCGCTGGCCCGCCCGACGGCGCCGCTGGAACTGCTCGCCTCGGCCGCGATGGGACGCGGAGTCGTCGAACTCCGCTACCGCTTCGCCGGCCGATCCTGAGAACCCCGGCTGGCTACTCGGGGGCGTCGCGGAGCAGGTTGGTGATCCGCGCGGTGGAAAGCCGGCGTCCCTGCTCATCCGTCATGACGATTTCGTGCGTGGTGAGGGTGCGGCCCAGATGAATGGCGGTGCAGGTACCCGTCACCGTGCCCGAGGAGATGGCCCGGTGGTGCGTCGCTCCGACGTCGATCCCCAGCGCCCGGCGTCCGGGCCCCGCGTGCATCCCGGCGGCGAAGGAACCCAGCGTTTCGGCCAGCACCACATGCGCGCCGCCGTGCAGGATTCCGGCCACCTGCGTATTGCCCTCCACCGGCATGGTGGCGACCATGCGTTCCGGGCTCATCTCCAAGAAGTGGATCCCCATCTTCACCACCAGGGCGCCGACGCCCATCCGGCCCAGCCAGCCGTGGAGTTCCGCGGGAACACCGGCTGCTTCCAGTTCGGCTGCGAACGGCGCGGGCGTGAAATTGTCGATCATGGGAACTAGGCTGGCACCTGTGAGCGAAACTACCAAACCGGCCCTTTCCCGTACCGCAACTGACAGCCTCCCGGCACTTGAGCCGGAAACAGTCTTTGCGGCCCAGCCCGCCGGACGGTCCAGCCGGGCTGCGGAGTCGGTTTCCGCCACCGAGGCTCCCGTGATTCCCATCACGGACCAGCCCCGCCTCCTGGTGCTGGACGGACACTCCATGGCGTTCCGGGCATTCTTCGCGCTGCCAGCGGACAAGTTCTCCACTGCGACCGGGCAGCACACCAACGCCATCCACGGCTTCACTTCCATGCTGATCAATCTGATCAAGGAACAACAACCCACCCACGTGGCCGTGGCCTTCGACGTCTCCGATGAGACCACCCACCGCAAGGCCGAATACGACGGGTACAAAGGCGGACGCAACGAGACCCCGCGGGAAATGAGCGGCCAGATCGACCTCATCGACAAGGTCATGGGCGCGTGGGGCATCAAGACCATCAAGATGCCCGGTTGGGAAGCCGACGACATCCTGGCCACGCTCGCCGCCATGGGTGAAAAAGCCGGCTATGAGGTGCTGCTGGTGTCGGGCGACCGCGATGCCTTCCAGCTGATCACGGACAACGTGTTCGTGCTCTACCCGCGGAAAGGCGTCAGCGATATTCCCCGGATGGACGCGAACGCCATCCAGGAGAAGTACTTCGTCAGCCCCGCCCAGTACTCGGACCTCGCTGCCCTGGTGGGCGAGACGGCAGACAACCTTCCCGGCGTTCCCGGCGTCGGCCCCAAGACGGCAGCGAAATGGATCAACCTCTACGGCGGCCTCGAGGGCGTCCTGGCGAACCTCGACACGATCGGCGGGAAGGTGGGGGACGCCCTCCGTGAAAACGTCGAGGACGTTAAGCGCAACCGGCGGCTCAACCGGCTCCGCACCGACCTCGAGCTGCCCGTCACACTTGACGAGCTCGCGGATCCGCGGCCGGACCAGGCTGCCCTCGAGGAGCTGTTCGACGATCTCGAATTCAAGACCATCCGCACCCGGCTCTTTGCCCTCTACGGCAGTGAAGTGACTGAAGCCGAGCGGGAAAGCCTCGACATCCCGGACTTCGTGATCCCGGCGGACGCCGCCGATCTGGACGCCTTCCTGGCGGCCGGTGCCGGGAAGCGGTCCGCCCTGGCCGTCGATCTGGTGCCGGGCAGGATCGGCGCCGACGCCGCCGCGCTGGCGATCGTCCGCGACGACGCCGCCGTATACCTCGATCTGGCCCGGCAGGACGCGGCCGCTGAAAACGTCCTGGCAGCCTGGCTGCGTGACGCGAATTCAGCGAAGGTGCTGCACGGGTTCAAGGATGCCCTGAAGGCACTGTCGGGCCGCGGACTGGAACTGCGAGGCGTGGTGGATGACACCTCCATTTCCGGTTACCTCATCCAGCCCGACCGCCGCAGCTACGAGCTCGCTGAACTGGCGCAGCATCACCTCAACATCGCGGTTTCTGCCGAGGCCGCCAAGGAAGGCCAGCTTGAGCTGGCGTTCGACGGCGACGACGCCGCCGCTGCCGGTGAGCTGGTGCACGTGGCCGCCGTCGTACAGGCCCTGAGCCGCTACTTCGAATCGGAACTGAAGGAGCGCCAGGCCCAGGACCTGCTGACCACCCTCGAATTGCCGGTCAGCCGGGTACTCGCCGACATGGAACTTGCGGGAATCGCCGTCGACATGACGCGCATGGACGAGCAGCTCTCGGACCTCGCCAAGGTGATCGACAACGCTCAGGAGCAGGCCTTCGCGGCGATCGGCCACGAGGTCAACTTGGGCTCGCCGAAGCAGCTCCAGACGGTACTCTTCGACGAACTGCAGCTGCCGAAGACCAAGAAGATCAAGTCGGGGTACACCACCGACGCCGCCTCGCTGAAGAACCTGCTGGAAAAAACCGGGCACGAATTCCTGGTCCAGCTGATGGCGCACCGCGAGTCGTCGAAGCTGCGCCAGATGCTGGAGTCGCTGAAAAAATCTGTCACCGAGGACGGCCGGATCCACACCACCTACGCGCAGAACGTCGCGGCCACGGGACGGATCTCCTCCAACAACCCCAACCTGCAGAACATCCCCATCCGCAGCGAGGAAGGCCGCCGCGTCCGCGGGATCTTCGTGGTCAGCGAGGGCTACGAGTGCCTGCTCTCCGCGGACTACTCGCAGATCGAAATGCGGATCATGGCCCACCTCTCGGGCGACGCCGGCCTGATCCAGGCCTACAAGGACGGCGAAGACCTGCACCGGTTCGTTGGCTCCAATATCTTCCACGTGCCCACCGACCAGGTGACCAGCGCCATGCGCTCCAAGGTCAAGGCGATGTCCTATGGCCTTGCGTACGGTCTGACGTCGTTCGGCCTGTCCAAGCAGCTGGAAATTTCCGTGGACGAGGCGCGGACCCTCATGAAGGACTACTTTGACCGGTTCGGCGCGGTCCGCGACTACCTCCGCGGCGTTGTGGACCAGGCCCGGATCGACGGATACACCTCGACCATTGAGGGGCGCCGCCGTTACCTCCCGGACCTGACCAGTACAGACCGCCAGCTGCGCGAAAACGCGGAGCGCATCGCGCTGAACTCGCCGATCCAGGGTTCCGCGGCGGACATCATCAAGCGGGCCATGCTGGGCGTCTCCGGCGCGCTGGCCGAGCAGGGCCTAAAATCACGCATGCTGCTGCAGGTCCATGATGAACTGGTCCTCGAAGTCGCCAAGGGTGAACGCGAGGCGGTCGAAAGGCTGGTGACGGAACAGATGGGCGCCGCGGCGCAGCTGTCGGTTCCGCTCGACGTCCAGATCGGCGTCGGCACCAGCTGGTTCGAGGCAGGCCACTAGGCAGGCATCGCGGTTCTTTCAAAGTTGCAGGAATTCCAGGGGGAGAAGCACGTGGCGAAACAGTACGAAATCCGGCGGTTCCGTGCGGCCGGAAAGGATTCTGCGGAGTACGCCCGGGGCGTGTCCTGGCTCCGTGGCGTCGGCATCGGATTCTACGACGAGCAGCACAAAGACGAGTTCATCGACAAGGTCATGGCGATGTACCGGGTGGACAACCGTGAAATGACTGGCGTCTACCAGACCGGTGACGTGGCGCCGCATTCCGTGCCCGCCGACGTGCCGGTGGCCACCTTCGCCACCCTGCGCAAGGACCTGAACATCGGCTACGGGCGGCAGCTTGAGGCACAGCTGGTCACCGCCGTCACCGTGCGCGGGACCCACCGCCGGCAGGGACTGTTGCGGCGGATGATGACAGAGGACCTCGCTGCGGCGAAGGCCGACGGCGTCCCCCTCGCGGCCCTCACCGCCTCGGAGGCGTCGATCTACGGCCGGTTCGGCTTCGGTGTGGCCACGTTTGAGCGCGACATCAAGGTAGAGACTGGCGCGCGCTTCCGGCTCCGCCACGACGCCAGCGGGTCGGTGGAACTTGCCGACCGGAAGGTCCTGCTGGAACTGGCGCCCGCGGTGTTCGAACGGACCCACCGCGCCACGCCCGGCTCAATCATGCGGCAGGAAGCCTACCGGCTGCGGTCCTCCGGAACGCTGGCCCGCGACGGCGGCGAGGACCATGCGATCAGGTGCGCCCTGCACTACGACGCGTCCGGGACCGTCGACGGTTACGTCTCCTACAAGTTCGCCGGCTGGGAGTCCGAACCCGCCACCGTGGAGATCGTGGACCTGGTGGCCGCCACCGACGCGGCCTACCTGGAACTGTGGCAATTCCTCGGCAACATGGACCTGATCCGGCGGGTCAGCTGGAAGGAAGCGCCGGTGGACAATCCACTGGCCTGGGCCCTCGAAGATCCCCGCTGCATTGAATCGTCCGACCACGCCGACATGCTATGGCTGCGCGTCCTGGACCCGGTCAGGGTTTTGGGCGCCCGGCGCTACTCCGCCGACGGAACCCTCGTGCTGCGCGTCACCGACAGCCTCGGCTTCGCCGCCGGTACGTTCGCCGTGGAGGTCACCGGGGGAGAGGCGACGGTCACCGAGGCCGCCGACGCCGACCCGGAGCTTTCGTTGGACGTCGCGGACCTCGGCTCCATCTACCTGGGCGCCGTCTGCCCGGTGACCCTAAAAGCCGCCGGCCGGATCACCGAGCACGTCCCCGGAGCTGCGCTGACCGCCCGGCTGATGTTCGCCGTCGAACGCGCACCGCACTGCCTCACGCACTTCTAGGCAGGCGCGCTGCCCTGTCGCACGGGGCCGTTTCGCTTTGACCGGCGTTGACGTCTGCGACTAGACTGAGCGGGCGTGTATTACGTGCGCGCAACCAAATCCAAAGAATCAGGATGACCCGGCGGATCGCCTTAGAACCGCCGTGTTCTTCACCCGTGTCGCCGACGCGGGCGGGACGGTTTGCCTGACCGACTAACTATCCACAACGGAGCCCCTACTACATGACCATCACCTCCACCGAGAAGCCCGGTACCCCCGTAGTCGCGATTAACGACATCGGTACCGCTGAGGACTTCCTCGCAGCAGTCGACGCGACCATCAAGTACTTCAACGACGGAGATCTCGTCGAAGGTACCGTCGTCAAGGTTGACCGCGATGAAGTTCTGCTCGACATCGGTTACAAGACCGAAGGTGTCATTCCCTCCCGCGAGCTTTCCATCAAGCACGACGTTGACCCCGGAGACGTCGTCTCCGTTGGCGATCAGGTCGAAGCCCTGGTGCTCACCAAGGAAGACAAAGAAGGCCGTCTGATCCTCTCCAAGAAGCGTGCTCAGTACGAGCGCGCCTGGGGCGACATCGAGAAGGTCAAGGAAGAAGACGGCGTCGTCACCGGTACCGTCATCGAAGTTGTCAAGGGTGGTCTTATCCTCGACATCGGCCTGCGCGGCTTCCTGCCCGCATCCCTCGTCGAGATGCGCCGTGTGCGCGACCTGGCTCCGTACATCGGTCAGCAGATCGAAGCCAAGATCATCGAGCTGGACAAGAACCGCAACAACGTGGTCCTGTCCCGCCGTGCCTGGCTCGAGCAGACCCAATCCGAGGTCCGCTCCACGTTCCTCAACAAGCTGGAAAAGGGCCAGGTCCGTCCCGGCGTCGTTTCCTCGATCGTCAACTTCGGTGCCTTCGTGGACCTGGGCGGCGTAGACGGCCTGGTTCACGTTTCCGAGCTGTCCTGGAAGCACATCGACCACCCGTCCGAGGTTGTCGAAGTTGGCCAGGAAGTCACCGTCGAGGTTCTCGAGGTCGACCTGGACCGCGAGCGCGTTTCCCTGTCGCTCAAGGCTACGCAGGAAGATCCGTGGCAGACCTTCGCCCGCACCCACGCCCTCGGCCAGGTTGTGCCGGGTAAGGTCACCAGGCTGGTTCCGTTCTGCGCGTTCGTCCGCG
>JAPLAM010000024.1 GCA_026393275.1 Arthrobacter sp. | reverse complement strand
GACCGCTTCGACAGCCTTTTCGATGCCGCGCTTGAGGGACAGCGGGTCAGCGCCGGCCGCGACGTTGCGCAGGCCTTCCTTGACGAGGGCCTGGGCCAGCACGGTGGCCGTGGTGGTGCCGTCGCCGGCGACGTCGTCAGTCTTTTTGGCAACTTCCTTGACCAGCTCGGCGCCGATCTTCTCGTAAGGATCGTCCAGCTCGATCTCCTTGGCGATGGAAACACCATCGTTGGTGATCGTGGGGGCGCCCCACTTCTTTTCGAGGACGACGTTGCGTCCACGCGGGCCGAGGGTGACCTTGACGGCGTCGGCGAGGATGTTCAGGCCCCGCTCAAGACCGCGGCGTGCCTCTTCATCAAATGCAATGATCTTGGCCATAACGGCAGTAGTCCTTTCGGGACAGTCGTTAAGAATGAACCTTGGTTGCGGTGCCCGCGACGGACGATTCCTGTCCGGCAGCCTCTGTATGCCGCCGGACCGGGGATCTCACCCCAGCCAGGTATTTCTTTCGCTCCCGGTCAGCCCGCCACCACGTCGCAACGGCCGAACCGGGGCGTCGTGTTAGCAGTCAATACGCGGGAGTGCTAACTCAATAATTAGCACTCCCCCGGGGAGAGTGCAAGCAGTGGCTGCCCCCGGAGCCGTCACCGCGGCCCGCTCTTCGCTAGGAGCGATCAGAAGCCGGCGCTGCGGGCCGTTTCGGCGCCGGTCATCTTGGCGTTGTTGTCCGCGCCGTAGCTGTAGACCATGTAGCCAGCAGTGGTGACGTCGCCGTTGCTGTCGAAATTGATCGGTCCGGACTGGCCGTCGTAGTCGGGGCGTTTGCCGGCACGGAGTGCGGTCACACAATCCTGGTAGGACGTGCAGGCCTGGGCCTCACCGGCGGGCGCCCCGGGCGAACCGGTCGTTCCGCCGGAGACGGAGACCAGCTTGGCCGCGATGGAGGCCCCGGCGTCATCGTCGGCCGCGGCGGCGGCGATCGCGGCGAGGTTGACGGCGTCGTAGGTCTCGGCCGCGAACGCCATGTCCTTCAGGCCAGGGTCGACGGCCACAAGTTCGGCCTGGAAGTGCGCGGACGGGAACATGCCGGGAAGAATCCCGCGGGCGCCGTCCAGGGCCCTGGAGCCGAGGCCCTGTCCGTACTGGTTGACGGCTCCGTCGCTCAGGATCAGCTTGCGCCCGGCCAGCCCCACGTTGTTGAGCTCGGCGATGGCACCCTGGGCGCCGTCGCGGGCCACCAGGACGACGGCGTCCGGAGAGGCCGCCTTGGCGGCCGCGGCCGCCTGCTGCGCCTGGCCGGCCTTGAATTCGGCATCGACGGACGTGCCCAGGCCGGCGGCCTTCGCGGCCGCGGAAACGGCTACGGACACCTCCTTGCCGTAGCTGCCTTCCTCGTGCACGACGGCGATCGTCTTGGCGCCGCCGTCCTTGGCGAGCTTGACCAGAACCGAAGCCTGCGCCACATCTGCGGCGACCGTCCGGAAGTAGTAGCCGCCGCTCTTGTATTTGCTGAGTCCCGGGGCGGTGTTCGCCGGGGAAATGACCGCGACCTTGGCGCGCGCGAGCACGTCAATGGCGTCGGGCGCGCGGCTGGAGTCGGTGGGTCCGATCACCACGTCGGCTTTGGCGGCCACCAGGCCCTTGGCCTGGGCGGCGGTATCCGTGCCGATCGTTTCCGGCAGCAGCTCCACGGGCTTGCCCTTATGGCCGCCCGCCGCATTGATTTCCTTGACCGCCAGCTTGGCCGCCGCCAGCTGGGGCGCGTTAAGGAAGCTCTGGTTGCCGGTGTTGTCCAGGATCAGGCCGATCCGCAGGGTGCCGTCGCCTCCCGCGTCCACGGCGTCCACCCGGGCGTTGCCGGTGGGACCCGCGCAGGCGCCCAGGGCCACCGCGGCCACCACGCCCAAGGCCGCGGCACGGCTGACGCGCCGGGCGTTCAGCCGGCCGTTTTCGCTCTTGCGGAGACGGTCCGCGGAGAAATCTGCCACTAGGCGGGCCGGACGCTTTCTGCCTGCGGGCCCTTTTCGCCCTCGCCGACTTCCAGCTCTACCCGCTGGCCCTCGGTCAGGGCGCGGTAGCCCTCACCCGCGATCCCGGACCAGTGCACGAACACGTCGGCTCCGGAACTGTCTACGGTGATGAAGCCGTAGCCCTTTTCAGCGTTGAACCACTTGACGGTCCCCAATGCCATGTTCTCCACACTTTCAGCTAGCTCCCACGCGGCCCACCTCGCTGTGCGCCGCCGCCTGCGGATCGACGTCCGCAGCCACTGTAACCAATCGCTCCAGGGTCCTACACGAAGCCGGGTCCCAGGACGACGACGAGCGGCATCTTGAAGTCGGCGGATTCGACGAGCGTAGAGATCCCGAGGAGCGAGCCCAGCGCTTGGGCGTTGGCCTTCTGGGCCGGACCGTCGTAAAAGACCACTGAGGCCCGCTGGGGGGTGCCTGCCCAGTTGCCGACAGGCCCGAGGCCCCATCCCGCTGAGGTGACGGTGGATCCGACGCGGCCGGCCAGCCCCGCCGTCGTGGTCCCGTTGTAGACCGTCACGGGCTGTGTTTTGTCGACGACGGCGGCGGGGGGCGCCGAGGGCGTTGCCGAGGGGGACGGCGTGGGGCCTGCAGGGGCTAGGCTGCCGGTCGGCTCACCGCTGGGGGACGGCGTGGGGGCCGCCGCGGCTGTGGTGGGGGCCGTCGATGCGGCGGTGTCGTTGCCGGCCTGGGCCGCAGCTATGGCGGAGCCGCCGCCGGCGGGACCGAAGCCCAGCTTGGGCAGCAGCAGGAAGGCGACGAGGCCGACCGCGAGGGCCACGGCCCCGGCGGCGAGAATGGGACCGAGACGGCGGGAACGGGGTGCGGAGACTGTCCGGTGGACACCCTGGCGCGCGGAGGTTTCCGGGACCCGATCGAATTCATCCCGAGCGTATTTGGTCATGGTAAAACGACGTCCTTGCTGATTTCTGGCTGATAGCCCGCCGCCGGATTCTGCACGGAATTCCGCTAGCGGCTCGGCTTCCCGCGGTTTTACGCGTCTGAACCCAGGCGGCGTGCGGTGCGGGCACGTTGTCGTGACGTACGTAGTCTACGCAATCTCTTGACCAGCATGGGATCGTGTGCCAGCGCCGCCTCGGTATCGATCAGGGCGTTGAGGATCTGGTAGTAGTGCGTGGCCGAGAGGTCAAAGAGCTCCCGGATGGCCTGTTCCTTGGCGCCGGCGTACTTCCACCACTGCCGCTCCAGGGCGAGCATCTGCTGGTCCCGGCTGCTCAGCGGTGAGTCTTCGGCGCCCGACGGCGGCGTCGGATCGGCGTGTTCCGCCGGCCGGTACTCGGGTGCTGCTTCGGCCACGACACACTCCCTGACTTGTTCCGATGGGTCCCCCCACATGTTACGGGTGAATAACAGGCTTGTCATTTGCGGCGCCGGCTCGGTTCGGGAACGAACTGCGAGAATGGGACCGTGCCCACTTCGTTTGATCCCGACGCGCTTTTCCAACTCGAACCTGAGGCTGCCGGGACCCCGGGCTTCGCGGAACTGGCCCGCCTGCCGCTGGACTGGCTGGTTGCGCCCGACTGGGCCGCGGCGCTGGCGCCGGTGCAGGGGCAGCTGCGGGAAGTCCTTGAGTTCCTCGCCGCCGAGGCAGCCGACGGCCACGAGGTGTTGCCGGCGCCGTCGCTCCTGCTGCGGGCCTTCCGCCAGCCGCTCGCCGGGGTGCGGGTGCTGATTGTGGGCCAGGATCCGTATCCGACGCCGGGGCACGCCGTCGGACTGTCCTTCGCGGTGGACGGCCGGACCCGGCCGATCCCGCGCAGCCTGGCCAACATCTACAAGGAGCTCGACGCCGATCTGGGCCTTCCACCGCGGGTGCACGGTGACCTCAGCCGCTGGTCGGAGCAGGGGGTGCTGCTACTTAACAGGGTCCTCAGTGTCCGCGCCGGAGCTGCCGGTTCGCATCGCAACAAGGGCTGGGAAGCAGTGACGACGGCCGCCATCCGGGCAGTCGCGAACCGGCGCGGCGACGATGGCGTCCCCGTGCCCCTCGTGGCGGTCCTCTGGGGCAAGGACGCCGAGGGGGTGCGGCCGTTACTGGGCTCCGCCGCCGTGATCGCCAGCCCGCACCCCAGTCCCCTTTCGGCCGCGCGAGGCTTTTTTGGCTCCCGGCCCTTCAGCCGGGTCAATGAGCTGCTCACCGCCCAGGGTGACGGCGCGGTGGACTGGGAACTGCCGGCACTGCCCTGACCGGGTTCTTGGCTAGGCTTAGCTCCATGACCTCTGTCCCCGCCGCCGCCACGGCCGCCCGCCGCTCCCGGCCCCAGACCAACCTCACGGTCCTGCGCAGCGAGCAACTCTCGCCGCACATGGTCCGGATTGTCGCCGGCGGTCCCGGCTTCTCCGGCTACGTCAACAACGCCTACGTGGACCGCTACGTCAAGATCGCGTTCCCGCAGCCGGGGATCGACTACCCGCAGCCGTTGGATCTGGCGGCCATCCGGGAATCCCACCCGCGGGAGCAGTGGCCCTACTCCCGGACCTACACCGTCCGCTGGGTCGACGAGGCGGCCGGGGAGCTCGCCATCGACTTCGTGATCCACGGTGACGAGGGCCTGGCCGGGCCGTGGGCCGCCACCGCCAAGGCCGGCGACGCCCTCATCTTCACCGGGCCCGGCGGGGGCTACAACCCGGATCCGGCGGCAGACTGGTACCTGTTCGCGGGCGACGAGTCCGCTCTGCCGGCGATCGGCGCCGCCATCGAGTCACTCCCGCGGGACGCCCGCGGCGTCGCCTTCCTGGAGGTTGACAGCGGCGCCGACGTGCAGGCCCTCGACGCGCCCGAGGGCCTCGAGCTGCGCTGGCTCCTGCGCCGGGGCGCTCCTGCCGGAGAAAGAGACCTTCTGGTCACGGCCGTACGCGACGCCGAGTGGCTCGCGGGCCGGGTGCAGGTCTTTGCCCACGGCGAGCGGGGTTACATGAAGGGCCTGCGGGAGGTTTTCTACGTGCAGCGCGGACTGGAGCGGGCCCAGGTTTCCCTCTCGGGCTACTGGGCCAAGGGCCGCGTGGAGGACGACTTCCAGGCGGAGAAGAAGCTCCCCATCGGCAAGATTTAGCAGCCCAAGATTTAGCAGCGCTGCGGGGTTTCCCCACCTTTGCCACCATGACGCCCGGGCATGCCGGCGCGGCCGGCCGACCCGCCGTCGGCTCCGGGCAAAAGTGGGGAAACTCGGCGCTCCACGACGGGCCGACGCCCAAGGAAGCCGTACTATCTACCGGCGACGGGCCCGGCGCCGCTCGTTGCTGGCCAGGCTCCGGGTCAGCGGGCGCGCGAGGGTATCGCCGAGCACGATACCGGCCGCCACTCCCAGCACGATCGCCGCGGCGTTGAGCATCCCGCCGGCGCCCACCAGGATTTCGGATTCCTCGATCGTCAATACATACATGGACCGGAATATAGTCAGGCCGGGCAGAAGGATGAGCGCCGCTGGCACGGCGACGACCAGCTGCGGGGCGCCCATCCGGAGCGCGACCACCCTGGCCAGCAGACCGATGACGACGGCGGCGAGGGCGGGGGCGAACCGGGGGCCGATTCCGATGGCGGTGCCGCCGACGAGGACCAGATAGCCGACGACGCCGACTGCCGCCGTCGGCAATAACAGCTTGGGCGAGGTCTGCTCCGTGACGCCGATCGCCCCGACGGCAATCGCCACCAGAGCGGCCAGCGCCCACAAGGGATACTTCGGCGGGAATGTTTCGGTGACGTCGATGGATTCCATCCCGGTCATCGCCCCCACGACGAAGCCGACCGCGATGCCGGAAACGAGCGCACCAAATGTCAGCATGGTGGACAGGAACCGGCCGGCCGCAGTGACCGGGAAGCCGTTGATCGCATCCTGCACGGACGAGACCAGCCGCCCGGTGGGCAGGAGCAGCAGGATGCCACCC
This sequence comes from Arthrobacter sp., assembly GCA_026393275.1. GTDB lineage: Bacteria > Actinomycetota > Actinomycetes > Actinomycetales > Micrococcaceae > Arthrobacter. The sequence goes on along the minus strand of JAPLAM010000024.1, from coordinate 3,898 downwards.
ACCACCACGATGGCCGGGGCGATCTGGAATCCCACCGGGCTCCCGAAACGCCAAAGCAGCAGCGCGATCAGGGTCACGACGAAGGAACACGCCGCGGTGATGAAGAAGTCCGGCGTGCGCCAGCGGCCCAACTGCCGCGCCAGCAGGCTGATCAGCAGGTTGGAGAGGAAGGCGATGCCGGAGGCGGCTACCCCACCGCCCAGCACGCCGACGAAGACCGCGGAGAACACGCCGAAGGCCACGGTGACCATCCAGCGCGGGAACGGCTTAGAACTGTGCGTGATGTCTTCAAGCCGACGCACCGCTTCCTCGCGGCCCATTCCGCCGGCCACGATGTCCGTGACCAGTTGGTGGACCTGGGCCAGACCGGCGTAGTTGTTAGTCCAGGACCGCACCACGCGCAGCAACGAGATGGGGGTCTGGTCCTTCGGTGCATAGTTGATGGCCACCGACTGGTTGGTGATGTCCACCTCGATGTTCTTCAAGCCCAGCGCGGCAGTAATGGCGATGATGCTGGTTTCCACTTCCAAGGCGCCGGCACCGTACCGGAACATGGATTCGGCCAGTTTCAGGGCGAAGTCGATCGTCTTGCGGGCAGAGGTGTCCACCCCGCCGACCTGGATCATCGGGTTGGCGTAGGGGCTCCCGGCCAGCCGGTCAACGATGCTCATCGGCGCCGTCGGCGGATTCTCACCCTGGACCAGCCTGCGCAACATGCGTTTGGCGGCGGCGTTCTGGCGTACCTGCAGGGGCGACATCGGTTCGGTCCGGGGCAGGCCGTCGGTGTGCGGCCCGCGGCGGCCGTCGGGTGGTTTGTTCATTCCGGCCTCCTCATCTCAGCTTGCGGGCGTCTAGTAGAACTGCTGGCCCGTACGCCGCGTGTACAGCTGGCGGGCCACGCGTTCCCCGGCCGCCATCCAGGCCTTGTACTTCAGCGGGCTCAGGACCTGGTCGTAGCAGCCGACGAAGTCCGTGACCGTCTTGCTGAAGCTGGTCTTGAACAGCCCCAGGCCGTGGAACGGGTTGGAGGTGTCCTTCAGCTTGTCGCTGGGCGGGGTACCGCAGAAGTCGTATTCGGTGCAGCCCAGTTCCTTGAGCTGGTTGATGGCCGTCCACTGGACTAGGTGCGAGTCGCCGTACTGCCCCCGCTTCTGCAGGGACCCGCCGTCCTTGTAGGTGGCCTTCCGTCCGTAGTTGATCACGAACGCGCCTACGGAGGGCACGCCGTTCTCGTAGACGAAGAGCAGCCGGCCCTGGCCGCGCGCCAGGAAGTTGGACCAGAACTGGCGGTAGTACTCGTACTCGCGAACTCGGACTTGGGACTTGGCCTCGACGGTGGTGGTCATCAACGCGTACATCGCCCGGAAGTTGTCTTCCGTGGGCTCCACGTTGTGGACCTCCACGCCCTCGCGGATGGCTCGCCGGACGGCGTTGCGGCCGCGCGAGTGCAGATTGCGCAGCAGCTGGTTTTCTTCCGGTGAGATGTCCAGCAGCGCGGTGGAGTCGTTGGGCTGCAGGTTGTGGGTCTTGACCAGCCCGGCGCCTTCGATGACCCGCCGGGCGTCTTCGGAGAGGACGATGTCCGGCTCGATTTTGATGGCGAAGACACCGAGCCGGGCGCGCTTGACGAATTCGGCGTTGGCTGCGGCGATGCCGGGGATGTCCTCCACCGACGCGACGTCGGGTCCCTTGATGAGGTACCAGAGCTTGCCGAGAACGGGAAAGGATTTCTCCAGGGCCAGGTTGTAGCTCGTGAAGTCGGCCGTCTCGTAGACCAGGTGGAGGGGTTTCCAGCCGAAGTTCTGCTTGACCTCGGCGAACGCCTCGGATTGAAGCAGATTCCCGCCGGTGGGGTTCGCGGTGACGTGGGCGTCCCAGTTGGCGACCTCTTCGGCGGAGGCAAAGCGGGCGGTGAATTCTCGCAAGGGTGCGGTATCCAATCTTCGCGGACGAGCTTCGGCGGCATGGCTGGCATGCAGCCTCAAGTCTATCGGGAGGCCGGGGCGCTCAAGGCGCCGGGGTCACGGTGTCCGGCCTCCCAAGCCGATTAAGCTGGAGTTATGCAAGCCCAGCCGCAACCGTCTACCGCCCGTCCGCCCTCCCGTCGGGGCCCGGCCGGGAACCGCGGTTCCCAGGCGCGGGCGCTGCTGGTGTTGCTGGCCGCGTCGGCCGTTGTAGCGACGCTGGGCGGGCTGGCGACAGCGAATAACGTCACCGGCTGGTACGCCGCCGCGGACAAGGCCCCGTGGTCGCCGCCGAACTGGGTCTTTGGGCCGGTCTGGACCTTCCTCTACCTTGCGATGGCGGTCGCGGCGTGGCTGGTCTGGCGCAGCCGGGCGGAAGGGACGCGGGGAGCCCTCACCGCCTATGCGGTCCAACTGGCGCTGAACCTGCTGTGGTCCCCGGTGTTCTTTGGCCTGTATCCGGTGCTGGGCTCCCCCGCCCTCTGGATCGGCTTCGTCATCATCGCCGCACTGGCCGTCGCAGTCGCCGCCACGGTGCTGCGCTTCGGCCCGATCAGCCGCACCGCCGGGCTGCTCATGCTCCCGTACCTGTCCTGGACGGTGTTCGCCTCGTCGCTGAACCTGTGGGCTGCCCTGCACAACTGAGGCCGCCCGGGCCGCTTACGGAATTAGCATTCCACGACGTTGACGGCGAGGCCGCCCATCGCGGTTTCCTTGTATTTGGAGCTCATGTCCTTGCCGGTTTCGCGCATGGTCACGATCACCTCGTCGAGGGACACCCGGTGTGTCCCGTCGCCCCAGAGCGCCATCTTCGCGGCGTTGATGGCCTTGGCCGCGGCGATCGCGTTGCGTTCGATGCAGGGGATCTGCACGAGCCCGCCGATCGGGTCGCAGGTCAGGCCCAGGTTGTGTTCCATCGCGATTTCCGCGGCGTTCTCCACCTGCTGGGGCGTGCCGCCCATGACCTCGGCAAGGCCTGCGGCCGCCATCGACGACGCCGAGCCGACCTCGCCCTGGCAGCCGACCTCGGCGCCCGAGATGGACGCCTGTTCCTTGTAGAGCACCCCGATGGCGCCGGCCGTGAGCAGGAACTTGACCACCACGTCGTCGCGGTCCTCCTGCGTGGCCTTGTCCATGCCGGGCGCGAAATGCAGCGCGTAGTACAGGACCGCGGGGATGATGCCGGCGGCGCCGTTGGTGGGCGCGGTGACGACCCGGCCGCCGGATGCGTTCTCCTCGTTCACCGCCAGCGCGATCAGGTTCACCCATTCCTGCCAGTACTTCGGGTCCCGGTAGTCGGGGTCCTGGCCGCGGGTTTCCTTCAGGAGCCGCTCATGCCAGTCGGGTGCCCGACGGCGGACCTTCAGCCCGCCGGGCAGCAGGCCCTCGCGCTGGAGGCTGACCTGCACACATTCCTCCATCACGGAGTAGATGTGCAGCAGCCCCTCGCGGATCTCTTCCTCGGTGCGGGTGGCGCGTTCGTTGACGAACATGATCTCGCCGATCGACAGGCCCTTGGACTGGCACCGGCCCAGCAGCTCTGCGGCCGTGCGGAACGGCAACGGAAGCTCCTTCTTGGACTCGTCGAGTTCCTTCAGCGCCGCGTCCTCCTCGCCGTCGCGGACAATGAAGCCGCCGCCGACCGAGAAGAACGTCGCCTTATGCAGTTCCCCGCCGTCGGCGTCGGAGACCGTGAACGTCATGCCGTTGGTGTGCCGCGGCAAGACAGTCAGCGGGCGCAACACCATGTCCTTCACCCCGTAGGGCAGCGGCACCGAACCCGCCAGCTGCAGCATGCCCGTCTCCGCGATCGCGGCGAGCCGCTCCTCCACCTCGGCCGGCAGGATCTTCTCGGGGTGAAACCCCTCCAGACCCAGCAGGATCGCCGTCATCGTCCCGTGCCCGTGCCCCGTCGCGGCCAGCGACCCGTACAG
>JAPLAM010000077.1 GCA_026393275.1 Arthrobacter sp. | reverse complement strand
CATGAGCGCAGTCACCGGCCGCACGATCGCGCTGCGCTCGGTGCTGCGGATTTTGCTTGCGCACCGGCGCGAGCGTATGACGTGCGCTGAGACGCGGCGCGCGATTCGATTGACGATTGCCCGGATTCGGGCGATGAAGGGAGAGTGAAATGACCACCATCACCAAGATCGCGCGCAACCTGCGCACCCAGCTCGGCGCACCGGGGCTCAAGACCAAGCGCGCGTGCGACCTGCGCGACATCCTGATTGCCATCCGCGAATCGCAGCGCGCCAAGTCTCGCGTCAGGGTCTATTCCGACGCGGGATTCGTGCCCAATTCTTACCGGTACAAGTGCCTGATCCAGTTTGTCGAAGGCGTCAAGACCGATGACGGCTGGCAGTTTTACACCGGTTGGACCGGAGCGCAGCGCTCAGGCGGCAACGGTTCCTTGCTCGTCGTCCAGTAGGAGAGACATCATGACCGACCGCGACGACATTGACCGCCGCAACGCCGCAGCGATGCGCAGTGCCGAGGCTGCCTGGCTGGAGCCGCCCGACGACGGCGAGGATGACCGCCTGACCGACGACACCGCGCTGGAGCAGGCGCGCGACGAACTGCAGCGCACGCCGGCAGAGTTCACGGCCTGGCTCTGCGCGATGTGCGAGGGCGCGAGCGAGCCGGCGGACCTGAGTGATAAGGTGATCCAGATCGACGGCGCCGTGCTGCACCCGCAGGAAATCGAAACCCCCTCGCTGGCGTGGCTGATGGTGAACGCGCCACGGTTCGCGCAGCAGTGCATGGTCGTCCTGCGCGAGCGCTTCGAGATCGACACGTTCGCCTGCGCCCGCTCGAGGGCGCGCGAATTGCTGGACGAGCAGGATCGCGCCGACGACCGCATGCGCGAGGATGCCGAAGCGGCCCGCTGCGATGCGATCGACCGCGAGCGCGAGGATCGGCGGTATCACGGGCCGGACGGCAACGTGAACTTTGGGTGACGCGATGAAAACCACACTGAACGCAATACGCGCTCACTCTCCTTGCGAGTCCGGGTGGAAAAAACTCTTGCACTACCTCGGGAAAACCGTGGCCGACGACGAACCGCTGAGCATCGTCACGATTCTGGACAGCAACGGCTTCCACGATGCCCTGTGGTGCCTGCGCGCCGTCGAAGGGCATGATCGTGAAATCAGGCTGTATGCAGTCTGGTGCGCGAGGCAGGTACAGCACCTGATGACGGACCCGCGTAGCGTCGCGGCGCTGGACGTTGCCGAGAGAAATGCCAACGGTACGGCGACGGCTGAAGAATTGGCCGCCGTAAGGTCCGCCGCATGGTCCGCCGCAGGGGACGCCGCATGGGCCGCCGCAGGGGCCGCCGCATGGGACGCCGCATGGGACGCCCAATGCGCTCACCTGCGCGAAGTGTGCGCAGAGATCGACGCGAGGACGCCTGCATGACCCCGCGCCGTTACCCCCGGTCACTTGAGCAGGCATTCGGCCCGTACAGCCGCGGCCCCGTTCACCCCATGCCCGAGCCGGT
>JAPLAM010000101.1 GCA_026393275.1 Arthrobacter sp. | reverse complement strand
GCCGAAGCCGAAGGAGTTGCTGAGCGCGACAATGTCGCCGGCGGGCAGTTCGCGCGGCGTCTTAGTGACAACGTCCAGGGGGATCTCGGGATCCTGGTTCTCGAGGTTGATCGTCACCGGGGCCTTGCGCTCATGGACGGCCAGGACGGTCAGCACGGCCTCCACGGCGCCGGAGGCGCCCAGCAGGTGGCCCATCTGCGACTTGGTGGCGGAGACCGCCACGTTGTCCACGTGGCTGCCCAGGGCCGCCTTGAGGGCGGCGTACTCGGGCTTGTCGCCCACCGGGGTGGAGGTGGCGTGCGCGTTGACGTGCACCACGTCCTCGGCCTGGATCCGGCCGTCGAACATGGCGGCCTTGAGGGCGCGGGTGGCGCCGAGGCCCTCGGGGTCCGGGGCTGTGATGTGGTACGCGTCGGCTGTCACCGACGTGCCGGCGAGCTCGGCGTAGATCCGGGCGCCGCGGGCCAAAGCGTGTTCCTCGGCCTCGAGGACCAGGGCGCCGGCCCCTTCGCCCATGACGAAGCCGTCACGGTCACGGTCGTAGGGGCGGGATGCGCGCTCGGGATCGTCGTTGCGGCGCGAGAGTGCCTGCATCGAGGCGAAGGCGGCGATCGGCATCGGGTGGATGGCGGCTTCGGCGCCGCCGCAGACCACGACGTCGGCCTTGCCGGAGCGGATCAGGTCCAGGCCCACGTGCACGGCCTCGGTGCCGGATGCGCAGGCGGAGACGGGGGTGTGGGCGCCGGCGCGGGCACCCAGGTCAAGGCTGACGGCCGCGGCCGGGCCGTTCGGCATCAGCATCGGAACGGTCATCGGCAGCACGCGGCGCGGACCCTTTTCGCGCAGGGTGTCCCAGGCGTCCAGGAGGGTCCAGACACCGCCGATGCCGGTCGCGAAGGCGACGGCGAGGCGGTCGTGGTCGATCTCTGTGATGCCGGAGTCTGCCCAGGCCTCACGGGAGGCGACGACGGCGAACTGCGTCGACGGGTCCATGCGCTTGGCCTCGACACGGCTCAGGACCTCGGTGGCGGGGTTGGAGGCGCGTGCGGCGAAGTGCACCGGGAGCTCGTACTTGGCTACCCAGTCGTCCTCAAGCGTGTGCGCGCCGGAGACGCCCTTCAGCGCGTTCTTCCACATCGTGGGGACATCGCCGCCAATGGGTGTTGTGACACCCAGACCGGTAATGACTACTTTGCGTGCCATGGGATCACTCTCTGTCGGTGCGCCTGCCGGATCCGGAACCTGGGAAAGGCTGCCGCGGCTTGCGTAGGGAAAACTCGGTGGTCTTGCGGAAGGTCATACAACTACGGGATGGTGCGGTGGTGTTCCGGTCCGGGACGCCGTTGGGCGTCCCGGACCGGCCACGGGCCGGCGATTCGCCGGCCGGGGCCAATGGCCAGGCGGAATTAGGCCTGGGCGTTGGCGATGAAGCTGACGGCGTCGCCGACGGTCTTGAGGTTCTTGACCTCTTCGTCGGGGATGCGGACGCCGAACTTTTCCTCAGCGTTGACCACGATGGTCATCATGGAGATGGAGTCGATGTCCAGGTCCTCGGTGAAGGACTTGTCCAGCTCGACGGCCTCGGGGGCCAGGCCGGTTTCTTCGTTGACGATTTCAGCCAGTCCGGCCAGGATTTCTTCGTTGCTAGCCATTGATGGCTCCTTTTCTTGTTGGTGCCGTCGGCTCCCGGCGGTTGTTCCGGGCGTCTCAGGCGAAATGATTCAAACCGAGGGTTCGGCTTGGTTTGGGAATCCGTGCTGTTAAGTAATGCCAACAGCCGGGGAAGTGCGGTGGCCGCCTACGGAAGCACAATCACCTGGGCGCCGAAGACCAGTCCGGCTCCGAACCCGATCTGCAGGGCCAGTCCGCCGCTCAGTTCAGGGTTTTCCTGCAGCAAGCGGTGGGTGGCGAGGGGGATGGAGGCTGCCGAGGTGTTGCCGGCCTCGGCGATATCGCGGGCGATCTTGACGGACTCCGGAAGCTTGAGCTTCTTGGCCATCTCGTCAATGATCCGCATGTTGGCCTGGTGCGGGATGAAGGCCGCGAGGTCCTCGGCCGTGACGCCGGCGGCGTCGAGGGCCTGCTGGGCCATCTTGGCCATTTCCCAGACCGCCCAGCGGAACACCGTCTGGCCGTCCTGGCGCAGCGTGGGCCAGAGTGCGGCCTCGGTTGCGGCGGCCTCGCCCTCGCTGAGGGCGCTGTCGCGTTTGCCGGCGGCGAAGTCGCGGATGTCGAGCATGGAGTGGGTCATGCCGATGGCGTCCCACTTGCTGCCGTCCGATCCCCACACCGAGGGGCCGATGCCGGGGGTGTCCGACGGGCCGATGACGACGGCGCCGGCGCCGTCGCCGAGCAGGAAGGAGATGGTGCGTTCGGTGTTGTCGATGACGTCGGAAAGCTTCTCCGCCCCGACCACCAGCACGTACTTGGCCGCGCCGGAGCGGACCAGAGCGTCCGCCTGGGCGATGCCGTAGCAGTACCCGGCGCAGGCGGCGGAGATGTCGAACGCCGGCGCGGGGGTAGCGCCAAGGCGGTCGGCGAGGCTGGCAGCGGCCGAGGGCGTCGCGTACGGGTGGGTCACGGTGGACACGATCACGGCGCCCAGCTCGGAGGCCTCGACGCCGGCCTTCTGCAGGGCCTCGCGGGAGGCGCCCTCGGCCATGTCGATGACGCTGACGTCGGCGGGAGCCCGGTGGCGGGTGATGATTCCGGTGCGTTGCCGGATCCATTCGTCGGAGGAGTCGATCCACTGGCAAACGTCCTCGTTGGTGACGATGACGTCGGGCCGGTAGGCGCCCACGCCCATCACCCGGGTGTTCTCGTTCAGGGGGGCCTGCTTCAGCGTCGGAGTGCTCATTTCACTCCCTCCAGTTCTGCGAATAGGGCCAAGGCGGCGGAAAGGTCATCCGGGGTCTTGACGGTGACGGTCTTCACGCCGGGCATGCCGCGCTTGGCCAGGCCGGCCAGCGTCCCGGCGGGGGCCAGTTCGATCACGCCGGTGACGCCGCGGTGCACGAGGGTTTCCATGCAGCGGTCCCAGCGGACCGGCCGCGATACCTGGGCGATCAGGCTGTCGACCGCGGCGCCGCCGTCGGTGACCTGGGCGCCGTCGAAGTTGGACAGCAGGGGGACCTGCGGGTTCCGCGGGTGCAGCGAGGGCCGGAGGGCCTGCAGCGCGGCGACGGCGGGGGACATGTGCGAGGTGTGGAACGCGCCGGCGACCTTCAGCGGGATCACGCGGGCCTTGGCCGGCGGATTGGCGGCGAGGGCCTTGAGCTGTTCCAGGGTGCCGGCGGCGACGGTCTGGCCTGCGCCGTTGACGTTGGCCGGGGTCAGGCCGCAGGCCTCGATCGCGGCCAGTACTTCGGCGGGGTCTCCGCCCACGACGGCGCTCATGCCGGTGGGGGTGGCCGCGGCCGCGGCGGCCATGGAGTTGGCGCGTTCGCGGACGAAGGTCATGGCTTCGGTTTCGGTGAGCACGCCGGCCAGGGCAGAGGCAGTGATTTCGCCGACCGAGTGTCCGGCGAGGATGACCGGGAGGGTGTCCAGTTCGACGTCGAAGAGGGACTTGGCGGCGACGAGACCGGCCGCCACGATCAGGGGCTGCGCGACGGCAGTGTCCTTGATGGTCTCCTCATCCGAAGTGGTTCCGTGCGCGGTGAGGTCGATACCTGCTATTTCGCTAAGGGAGGCCAGGTGGCCTGCGACGGGAGGCAGTTCCAGCCAGGGGGCTAGAAAACCAGGGGTCTGGGAGCCCTGTCCAGGGCAGACGATTGCAAGCACGTATCCAGCTTTCCAAATTGCCGCGTGATTCATCGGTACTTTCATGCACCAAGCTCACTGGGTCAGTTTGTAGGAAGTCTACAACGGGTCAGGTGTTGTTACGGGACGGCTGGCGTTCCGTGGAGGGCCTGGGCGGGGTCGAAAGCCGGCCCACGACCAGCGCAGCCTGGAGCACAAAAGCCTCCCGGGGGATCAGCGGGTCCCAGCCGGTGACGTCACAAACCCGCTTGAGCCGGTACCGGACGGTGTTGGCGTGGACGAAGAGTTCGCGGGCCGTCGCTTCGAGCGAATGGCCCAGTTCGAGGTAGGTCCCGAGGGTTTCCACGAGGCCGTTGGACGCCGCGAGCAGGGGCCGGTAGATGTTCTTGACCAGGGAGCGCCTGGCGGCGTCGTCCCCGGAGATCACACGCTCCGGCAGCAGGTCGTCGGCCGCCACGGGGCGCGGCGCGGACGGCCAGGCCCGGGCCGCGGTCAGGCCGGCGAAAGCGGACTGGGCGGAACTGCTGGCCTCCGGGAGCGAGCCGGCCTCGGCCCCGTAGACCACCGGGCCCGGGGCGAAGAGTTCGCTGAGTTTCTGGCACGCGGTTTCGCGGTCCTGCACCCCGCCCAGGATGAGGATGAGCCGGTCGCCCTGGATGCCGACGAGGGCGTCCTCGGCGAAGCGGCCGGCCGTGCGGCGCAGTTCGCTGACGTAGCTGGCGCTCGGTTCCGACGGGGAATTCCCCACCATCACGGTGAAGCGCTCCTGGGCTTTCCAGCCCAGGGCGGCGATCCGGGAGCGCAGCGCATCGGTGTTTTCGCCGCGCAGGATCGCGTCGACAATGAGCGCCTCCAGCCGGGTGTCCCAGGAACCGCGGGTCTCGGCGGCGCGGGCGTAGACATCGGCCGCGGCGAACGCCACCTCGCGCGAGTAACGCAGCACCGCCTCGCGCAGGGCGGACTGGTCGGCTTCCGGCGCGATGACCGGCACCTGCTCCTCGACCACCTCCACGACGATCCGGATCAGCTGCAGCGCCTTCTGCAGGCTGATCGAGCGCGTCAGCTCGGTCGGGGCGGTGCCGAAGACGTCGGAGAGGATCCACGACGGCGAACTGGGCCGCTCGAACCAGGTGACGAACGCGGCGATGCCGTTCTGCGCGACCATGCCCAGGGCGGAGCGCTCGTCGGAGTTCAGCCGGCTGTACCAGGGCAACGACTTTTCCAGCTGGCGCAGGGTCGTGGTGGAGAGCTGGCCCACGCTGGACCGGAGCTTTTTCAGCGTCTCGGCCTTCTCCGGGGTCAGCGCCCGCACGGCCGGCTTGCGCTTTGCGGGAGTGGTGGTGGGCTCTGCCATGCTTCGAGCATACGGCGCCGGGCGTCCAAGCTCCATTTGTGCAAAGGCTACAAGTCGCGTTGGCCTGCATCACAGCAGGTTAAACGCCCGACGGCGGCCCCCACCAAGGGTGGGAACCGCCGTCGGGCTGTTTCCTGTGCCGGAGCGCGGGTTAGGCCTCGCCGCCCGCGTTGCCGGTGGTGCCGGCATTGACGTTGAGCAGGCGGTACTTCTCGATTGCCTGGGCCGGGGCCTGGGCGTCGACCTCGCCGCGGCGGGCCAGCATCTGCAGGGAACGGACCACGATCGAGTGGATGTCGTTCTTGAAGAAGCGGCGCGCTGCGGCGCGGGTGTCCGAGAAGCCGAAGCCGTCGGCGCCGAGCGAGGCGAACTCGTTCGGGACGAACTGCCGGATCTGGTCCGGGACTGCCTTCATGTAGTCCGAGACTGCCACGATCGGTCCGGTGGCGCCTGCGAGCTGTTCGGTGACGAACGGGACGCGGGCGGGCTGGCCCGGGTTGAGGAAGGCGTCTTCCTCTGCGGCCATGGCGTCGCGGCGCAGTTCGGTCCACGAGGTCACGGACCAGACGTCGGCGGAGACGCCCCAGTCCTCGGCGAGGATCCGCTGGGCCTCGATGGCCCAAGGAACAGATACGCCGGAGGCGAGGATCTGCGTGCGCGGGCCGTCGATCTTGGCCGGTGCCAGCAGGTAGATGCCCTTGACGATGCCTTCGACGTCGAGATCCGCCGGGGCCACCGGCTGCGAAATCGGCTCGTTGTAGACAGTGATGTAGTACATCACGTTCCGCGACGGGTCGTTGTCCGCCAGCCCCGGACCGTACATCCGGTTGAGTCCGTCGCGCATGATGACGCCGATCTCATAGCCGTAGGCAGGGTCGTAGCTGACGACGGCCGGGTTGGTCGAGGCAAGCAGCGGGGAGTGGCCGTCGGCGTGCTGCAGGCCTTCGCCGGTCAGGGTGGTGCGGCCGGCGGTGGCGCCAATCACGAAACCGCGGGTCATCTGGTCGGCGGCGGCCCAGAAGGAGTCGCCGGTCCGCTGGAACCCGAACATCGAGTAGAACACGTAGATCGGGATCAGCGGTTCGCCGTGCGTGGCGTAGGACGTGCCCGCAGCGGTGAACGCGGCCACCGAGCCGGCCTCGTTGATGCCGGCGTGCACGATCTGTCCGGCAATGGATTCCTTGTACGCCAGGACGAGGTCGCGGTCCACGGACAGGTAGTTCTGGCCGTTCGGGTTGTAGATCTTGGCGGTCGGGAAGAACGCGTCCATGCCGAACGTGCGTGCCTCATCGGGGATGATCGGCACGATCCGGGAACCGAACTCCTTGTCCCGCATCAGGTCCTTGAGCAGGCGCACGAACGCCATCGTGGTGGCGGCCAGCTGCTTGCCGGAGCCACGGTTGGCGACTTCGTAGACCTTGTCGCCCGGCAGCGTCACGTCGGTGTGCTTCGAGCGGCGTTCCGGGAGGAACCCGCCCAGGGCGCGGCGGCGTTCCATCAGGTACTTGATCTCCGGGGCGTCGGCGCCCGGGTGGAAGTACGGCGGCTGGTACGGGTCGGCCTCAAGCTGCTCATCCGTGATCGGGATGCGCAGGTGGTCGCGGAATGCCTTCAGGTCCGCGAGCGTGAGCTTCTTCATCTGGTGGGTCGCGTTGCGGCCCTCGAAGTGGGTGCCGAGGCCGTAGCCCTTCACCGTGTGCGCCAGGATGACTGTCGGCTTGCCCTTGAACTCGGTGGCGGCCTTGTACGCGGCGTAGACCTTGTTGTAGTCGTGGCCGCCACGCTTGAGGTTCCAGATCTCCTGGTCCGTCATGTCCGCGACCATGTCCTTGGTCTGCGGGGTCTTGCCGAAGAAGTGTTCGCGGACAAAGCCGCCGGATTCGGCCTTGTAGGTCTGGTAGTCGCCGTCGACCGTCTCGTTCATGATCTTGACGAGCGAGCCGTCTTCGTCCTTGTCGAGCAGCGCATCCCACTCGCGGCCCCAGACGACCTTGATGACGTTCCAGCCGGCACCGCGGAAGAACGCTTCGAGTTCCTGCATGATTTTGCCGTTGCCGCGGACCGGTCCGTCGAGGCGCTGCAGGTTGCAGTTGACGACGAAGTTGAGGTTGTCCAGCTTGTCGTTGGCGGCGAGCTGCAGCAGGCCGCGGGACTCCGGCTCGTCCATTTCGCCGTCACCCAGAAACGCCCAGACCTGCTGGTCGGAGGTGTCCTTGATGCCGCGGTTGTGCAGGTAGCGGTTCGACTGGGCCTGATAGATGGCGTTCATCGGGCCGATGCCCATGGACACGGTGGGGAACTCCCAGAATTCCGGCATGAGGCGCGGGTGCGGGTAGGAGGAGAGCGCGTGTCCTTCCTTGGACTTCTCCTGCCGGAAGCCGTCCATGTCCTCCTCGGTCAGGCGGCCTTCCATGAACGCGCGGGCGTACATGCCGGGGGAGGCGTGGCCCTGGAAGAAGACCTGGTCGCCGCCGCCGGGGTGGTCCTTGCCGCGGAAGAAGTGGTTGAAGCCGACCTCGTAAAGGGTGGCCGCGCCGGCGTAGGTGGAGATGTGGCCGCCGACGCCGATGGCCGGCCGCTGGGCGCGGTGCACCATGACGGCGGCATTCCAGCGCAGCCAGGCACGGTACTTACGTTCAATCTCTTCATCGCCGGGGAACGGAGCTTCCTGGTCCACCGGAATCGTGTTGACGTAGTCCGTGGTGGTCACCATCGGCACGCCCACGCTTTGTGCGCCGGCCCGCTGGAGCAGGCTGCGCATTATGTACTGGGCACGCTCGGTGCCCTGTTCCTGAATCAGGGTATCCAGGGACTCCAGCCATTCGGCGGTCTCTTCCGGATCACGATCAGGCAGCTGGTTAGTCAACCCGCTGAGGATATGAGAGGTTTCTTCTCCTGCAGCCACGTCCAACCTCTCTTTGAGCGCATTCATCGGCACCCTCAGCTCCGGCAGGGTAACTGCCTGGCGTGAACGCGACGTGTGCGACATATCGGTAACAGCAGCCCGGTCCTGTGCGCCGGGCTAGGTCCAATCACAACCATCCCTGCCTGTAGCAGCGGTCGGTTGTCCGCGCAGGCATGGTCGTCATCAGCCACTCTAGCCGTGCGAGTCAGCGGATGCGTAGCCGTCCCGTGGGGCTACCGCTGTATTTCACGGGCATACTGGTTCTGTGACAACGCGCCTCCCCGGCTTCCCCGGAGCGGCCTGTGTGACGCAGAATATGGTGGATCGCGGGGTCCGCAGCTTGAAGCAAAGGCCCAAAGGGTGTTGGCTGGTAGTAATGGAAATCACTAGCGGCATTGGCACCACAAAGCAATACACAATGCAGTACCCGCAAACGCCTTACCAGAAAACGCAGTACGACCAGCATAGGAGCAACACGTGAGCGAGGCCGACGCCGCCACTTCGGTAAATGTGGCGGAAAAATTGGGTTTCAAAAACGGGGATCTGATTCAGGAATTCGGTTACGACGACGACGTCGACTTCGACTTGCGTGACGACATCGAGGACCTCACCGGTTCGGAACTCTTCGATGAAGACGACCATGAAGTCGTGGACGCCGTGATTCTCTGGTGGCGGTCCGACGACGGCGACCTCGTCGACACCCTGGTCGGCTCGAGGACCACGCTGACCGAGGGCGGCGTGGTCTGGGTGCTCACCCCCAAGAACGGCCGAGTCGGCTACGTCTCGCCGGCGGAGATCCAGGACGCCGCCCCCACCGCGGGACTGCACTACACGACCTCGGCGGGCGTCTCCAAGGACTGGAGCGCCACCCGCCTGGTCACCCGGAAGAACAAGTGACCCAAGCCGCGCCCACCGCCGTGGCGGCGGCCCCGGGAGCCACCGCGCCGGCCGTCGGCCAGCCCGCCCCGGACTTTGAGCTGGTCAACCAGTTCGGCGAGCCCATCCGGCTTTCCGGCCTGCGCGGACGCAACGTTGTCCTCGTGTTCTTCCCCTTCGCGTTCTCCGGCATCTGCACGGGCGAACTCTGCGAGATCCGGGACAACCTTGCTTTCTTCGAAGGCGCCGACGCCGCCGTGCTGGGGATATCGGTGGACAGCAAGTTCGCGCAGCGTGCCTACGCGGAGAAAGAGGGCTACACCTTCGACCTCCTCGCGGACTTCTGGCCGCACGGAGCCGTGGCGGAGCAGTACGGCGTCTTCGACCCGGACAGCGGCATGGCCAAGCGCGGCACCTTCATCATCGATGCGGACGGAATCGTCCGCTACGTCGTCGTGAACCCCCGCGGACAGGCCAGGGACTTCGCCGAGTACCGCGCCGCCCTGGCAGGACTCGCAGGGAACTGACGGCGGGACGGGCGGAATGAGGCAGCGGCGGCCCGGGGTTGGCATGACCGGCTTCGCCAGCCTGCCGCCGGTCGCGGCGGCCGAACCGGCGCGCCGCGAGCTGGAAGTCCTGCAGGAGATCCATGGTGTCCTGGCGGGGGAGCGCTTTGCGCTGCTTACCGGCGCGGGGCTGAGCACGGATTCGGGCATCCCTGACTACCGGGGCCCCGGAGCGGCGCCGCGGGCGCCGATGACCTACCAGGAGTTTATTGGCGCGGCCGAGAACCGCCGGCGGTACTGGGCGCGGAACCACATCGGCTGGTCGCACCTGCGCCGGGCGGACCCGAATGCCGGCCACACCGCCGCTGCCCGGCTGGAACACCGCGGATTGCTCACGGGCCTGATCACGCAGAATGTGGACCGGCTGCACGAGGACGCCGGGAGCGTCAATGTGGTGGACCTGCACGGCCGTTTCGATCGGGTGGTCTGCCTGGCCTGCCAGCGCCGCTACAGCCGCTCGCTGCTGGCCGGCGTGCTCGAGGAACTCAATCCGGCGTTCCTGACGGAAGCCCTCGCGTCCGGCGTCGTGGAGATGGCGCCCGACGCCGACGCAACCGTGGAGGACTCGGACCTGATCGAGGGCTTCGTCGTCGCGAACTGCCCGGCCTGTGGCGGCACGCTCAAGCCCGACTTCGTCTACTTCGGCGAGAACGTCCCGAAAGACCGGGTGGAGCGCTCCTATGCCATGGTGGATGCCGCCGGGGCGCTGGTGGTGGCGGGTTCATCCCTGACCGTGATGAGCGGACTGCGATTTGTCCGGCACGCGGCCAAGCTAGGCAAGGCGGTGGTGATCATCAACCGCGGGCAGACCCGAGGTGATGACCTGGCCACGATCAAGCTGGAGGCCGGCGTCAGCGAATCCCTGACCTGGCTTGCGGCGGAACTTCCGGGACTCTGAGGCAGTTTCGCTGGGCTCGTGCCGCGGCCGCCGCCGATTGGCGTTTCCCGCCCCGGTTCCGGTAGAGTCATTGTTCGTTGGTTGACGCGCTGGAGTGCGGAAACAACGCCTTGGGTCTTTAGCTCAGCTGGTAGAGCGCCACGTTTACACCGTGGATGTCATCGGTTCGATCCCGGTAGGACCCACCAAGGAAGACCCCGTTGCGGCAGGCCGGAAGGCCGGTCGCGGCGGGGTCTTTTTGCTGTGCCGTCGGTTGCTGCCCTGTAGTTGCAGCCTTGCAGTTGTTGCCGCGCAGAATGTCCGTGCCCGTCAGTACTGTCGCTGGCATGGAACACGTTTTGGTGAAAACCGGCCCGGACGGGCACCCCCTGGCGGTGGTCCGGGGCGGCCGCGAATGGCTGGTCGACGCGGAACCCGTGCGCTGGTTCGAGCGGGTGAGTTGGTGGGAGGCCGAGCGCCGGATGCCGAAGGGCCTGAGCCGGGTGGACGTCGAGGTGTGGCAGGTCCAGGCGAGGCTGGGCCGGAACAGTGGATCAGCGTTGACCACCATGGAAATCATCCGGGACGGTCTTGGCGGTGGCTGGCGGCTCCGGGAGGCGGTGGCGGACGCCGCCTAGCATGCGTTTCCGCCGGGCATTGGAAAAGCCTTCCACCGCGACTATTGGGGGATGCCGCGGTGGAAGGCTTGTAAAAAATATACCGTGAATGAGTCCAAATGTGAAACGCATAGCGGTTGAATTACACCATCGTCGGGACTAACCAAGTGGACCCGACGGCCTGCGGGCGGCTGGCCCACGTCCGGTTTATCGCCGCTGGACCGGGACGAAGACGCGGGGCTGGTCCTTCCAGCTGGGTTCCATTTCCGCGATCGTCTCGCGCATGATCTTGCTTGAGGCCTCGCGGGCAGCCGCGCCGTCGCCGGCCGCAATCGCCTCCGCCACATCGACGTGCCACTGCAACGCCGAGGCCCGCGGGTGGTCCGGCATCAGGCCATGGACGGTGCGTCCGGTGAGAGTTTCGGCCACCTGGCCCACCATGTTGGCGAACATCTCGTTGCCGGATCCGGTCAGCAGCAGCGAATGGAATTGGATGTCCAGGTCCAGGAACTGCGGCACGTCGCCGGCCTCGCCGGCCTCCCGCATGGCGTGCGAGATTGCCACCAGTTCGCTGCGCAGTTCGACAGGCGCGTTACCGGCCGCGAGCTCCGCCGCCACCGGTTCCACGGCGGTCCGCAGCTCGGCCAGGGAACGCAACTGGGCGCCCCGGCCCTCGCCGGCCAGGCGCCAGCGGATCACGAGCGGGTCGAACGGGTTCCAGCGGCTGGCTGGCAACACCCGGATGCCGACGCGTTTGATCGTCTCGACCAGTCCCAGGGACTGCAGCACGCGCACGGCCTCGCGCACCACTGAGCGGGAGACCTTCAGTTCGTCCTCGAGGTGCTCGGCCAGCATGACGTGGCCCGCGGGGAGGTCACCGGCGACGATGCGGGTTCCCAGATGCTCGATGGCACGATGATGGAGGCTGGTTGACATATTCGTAAGCATAGTGGCGCGGCCCCCGATCCCCGCGAGCACAGGCATAGCGGCCGCACATAGACTGGTTGTGACGTGACGTATTCCGCCCCGTGGGCACTCCTTTCGTGCCGCCCGCGGAAATACATAGGGTTAGAGACAGCCACTGATCCCAAGAAGCGCGTTCCGCAGCAGTGCGGGACGCATTGCACTCGATGCACAGAATGAATTGGAGTTTTGATGTCAGCACACATCGGTGTCACCGGCCTTGCCGTCATGGGGGCAAACCTGGCCCGAAACCTGGCCCGTAACGGCTTCACCGTTGCCCTCCACAACCGGTCCGTGGAGAAGACCGACGCACTCCTCGAAAAGCACGGCAAGGAGGGAGACTTCGTCCGCACGGAAACGCTGCAGGAACTGGTTGACGCACTGGAGAAGCCGCGCCGCGTGCTGATCATGGTCAAGGCCGGCAAGCCGGTGGATTCCGTGATCGAACAGCTCGAGCCGCTGCTGGAGCCTGGCGACATCATCATCGACGCCGGAAACTCGCACTTCGAGGACACCCGCCGCCGCGAAGCCGCCCTCGCGAAGAAGGACCTGCACTTCGTCGGCATCGGCGTCTCCGGCGGCGAGGAGGGCGCACTCAACGGCCCTTCGATCATGCCCGGCGGCTCCAAGGAGTCCTATCAGGCGCTCGGTCCGCTGCTGGAAAAGATCGCCGCCCACGTCGACGGCCAGCCCTGCTGCGCCTGGATCGGCACCGACGGCGCCGGCCACTTCGTGAAGATGGTGCACAACGGCATCGAATACGCCGACATGCAGGTCATCGGTGAGGCCTTCGACCTGCTGCGCTCCGGTGCCGGCATCGAACCTGCCGATCAGGCCAAGATCTTTGCCGAGTGGAACAAGGGCGACCTCGCTTCCTTCCTGATTGAAATCTCCGCCGAGGTCCTCGGCCACGTGGATGCCAAGACCGGCAAGCCGTTCGTCGACGTCGTGGTAGATGCCGCCGGCCAGAAGGGTACCGGCCGCTGGACGGTCATCTCCGCCCTCGAGTTGGGCTCCCCGACGTCGGGCATCGCCGAATCGGTCTTCGCCCGCGCCCTGTCCTCGCAGTCGGAGCAGCGCAAGCTGGCGCAGGAACTGCTCGCCGGCGGCGAGGCCGCCGTCGACGTCCCGGAAACCTTCGTCGAGGATGTCCGGCAGGCGCTCTACGCCTCCAAGCTGGTCTCCTACGCCCAGGGACTGGACATGCTCGGCTCAGCGGCCAAGGAGTACGGCTGGGACCTCAAGCTGGACGAGATCGCCTCGCTGTGGCGCGGCGGCTGCATCATCCGGGCGGAGCTGCTCAAGGACATCACCAAGGCCTACGCCGCGGCTGAGAAGCCGGCCAACCTGCTCTTCGCCCCGGCGTTCACCCAGGCGATCGCCGAGGTCCTCCCGGCCTGGCGCCGCGTGGTGGCCACCGCCGTGCAGCTCGGCATCCCGGTGCCGGTGTTCTCTTCCTCGCTGGCCTACTACGACGGACTGCGCCGCAAGCGGCTCCCGGCCGCCCTGATCCAGGGCCAGCGCGACCTGTTCGGCGCCCACACCTACGGCCGCAACGACACCGAGGGCACCTTCCACACGCTTTGGGGCGAGGACAAGTCCGAAATCGCGGCGGTGGACACGCACTAGTCCAGTCCGTTCCGGCGCGGCGGCCGGCGCTTCCCGATACTCTGGGGGCGCCGGCCGTTCGTGTTTCCGGCTGCCCTGTGTATCCGCCCGTACTGTCTGTCCGGTTGCACTGTCCAAAGGAGTCCTGCCCATGCCCCAGCCCATCGCATTTGTCACCGGCGCGTCCACCGGAATCGGCTTTGAAGCCGCACGGAAGCTCGCGGCGCACGGCTTCACCGTGTACGCCGGCGCCCGGCGGGTGGAGAAAATGGAACCGCTGAAGGCCGACGGCGTCCGGATCGTGGCGCTCGACGTGACAGACGGTGCGTCGATGGACGCCGCCGTCGGGGGAGTGCTCGCCGCCCACGGCCGGATCGACGTGCTGGTCAACAACGCCGGCTATGGGTCCTACGGCTCGCTCGAGGAGGTTGAGCTGGCCGAGGGCCGGCGGCAGTTCGACGTCAACGTCTTCGGGCTGGCCCGGATGACCCAGCTGGTGCTGCCGGCCATGCGGGCCGCGGGCAGGGGCCGGATCATCAATATTTCCTCGATCGGCGGCAAGATGTACGAGCCGCTGGGGGCCTGGTACCACGCCACCAAGTTCGCGGTGGAGGGCCTCAGCGATTCGCTGCGCGTGGAGCTCAAGCCGCACGGCATCAGCGTGTCCATCATTGAACCGGGTGGCACCCAGTCCGAGTGGGGTGCCATCGCCGCCGAGGGCCTGCGGGCCAGTTCGGGCGCGGGGCCCTACGCGGCACAGGCCAAGGTCGTGGCCGCTGCGCTGGCCTCCACCGACGGTTCGGCGCTGTCCTCGCAGCCGGCGGTAATCGCCGACGCGATCGTCCACGCGGCGACCTCGCCGCGGCCCAGGACCCGTTACCCGGTGGGCAAGGGCGCGCGGGCGATCCTGCTGCTGCGCCGGCTGCTGCCGGACCGCGCGTTCGACGTCGTGCTCTGGAAGATTTACCAGCGCTTTCCGGGATAAACAATGGCCCCGGGGCGGCTAGATGTGGTAATCGATCTCGTATTCGGCCGGATCGACGGCGGGCTTGGTTTCGCGCTGGGCGTCGCGGTGCCGCCAGGTCGCCGGCACACCGGTCAGGATCGACTCGGCCGGGGCGTCCTTGACCACGACGGCGTTTGCGCCGATGGCGCTGTCCCGGCCGATCGTGATGGGGCCCAGGACCTTGGCGCCGGCGCCGATGACGACGCGGTCCTCGATCGTGGGGTGCCGCTTGACCTTGGCGAGCGAACGGCCGCCAAGGGTGACGCCGTGGTAGATCATGACGTCCTCGCCGATCTCGGCGGTCTCGCCGATCACGACCCCCATGCCGTGGTCGATGAAGAAACGCCGGCCGATGGTGGCGCCGGGGTGGATCTCGATGCCGGTCAGGAAGCGGGTCAGTTGGGAGATCAACCGCGCGGGGAAGCGCAGCGACGGGTTCTGCCACAGCCGGTGCGTCAGGCGGTGCGCCCAGATTGCGTGCAGGCCGGAGTAGGCCAGGATGTTTTCGAGAGAACCTCGAGCCGCCGGGTCGTGGGACCGGGCGGCGTCGAGGTCTTCCTTCAGTCTTGCGAAGAAGCTCACAAAGACCTTTCTACGAAGTCGTGGCCAGCGGGCTGGACTCAGCCGCGGATGTCGTCGTACAGCACGGTGGAGATGTAGCGCTCCCCGAAGTCGCAGACAACGGCAACAATCAGCTTACCGGCGTTCTCCGGGCGCTTGGCGAGCTCAAGGGCCGCCCAGACGATCGCGCCGGAGGAGATACCGCCGAGGATGCCTTCCTTGATGCCCAGATCGCGGGCCACGCGGACCGAATCCTCCAGGCTGGCGTCCAGCACCTCGTCGTAGACGCTGGTATCCAGGATTTCCGGGACGAAGTTGGCGCCCAGGCCCTGGATCTTGTGCGGACCGGCGTTGCCGCCGTTGAGGATGGCGGAGTCCTTGGGCTCGACGGCGATGATCTGCACCCCGGGCTTGCGCTCCTTGAGCACCTGTCCGACGCCGGTCACGGTCCCGCCGGTGCCGACGCCGGCGACGAAGATGTCCACCTTGCCGTCGGTGTCGGTCCAGATTTCCTCCGCGGTGGTCCGGCGGTGAATCTCGGGATTGGCCTCGTTGGCGAACTGCTGGGCCCAGATGGAGTTCTCCGTGTTGGCTACGATCTCCTGGGCTTTCTCCACGGCGCCCCGCATGCCGTCGGAACCGGGGGTCAGCACAATTTCGGCCCCGTAGGCGCGGAGCATGACGCGGCGTTCGGTGGACATGGTCTCCGGCATGGTGAGAATGACCTTGTAGCCGCGGGCGGCGCCGACCATGGCCAGGGCGATGCCCGTGTTCCCCGAGGTTCCCTCGACGATGGTCCCGCCGGGCTTCAGCGCGCCGGACTTCTCCGCGGCGTCGACGATGGCGACGCCGATCCGGTCCTTGACGCTGTTGGCCGGGTTGTAGAACTCCAGCTTGACCGCCACCGTGGCGTCCAAGCCTTCGCTCAGCCGGTTGAGGCGGACCAGCGGAGTGCCGCCGACCAGCTGGGTAACATCGTCATAGATCCGTGCCATGGGTATGTGTGCCTATCCGTGAAGAGGGAATTTTAAGGTCAGCCTAACGAGGGCGCTTCAACCCTGGCTAAGCATTAAGCCATGCGGAGTAATATTTCCTGGCCTTAGCCAGCTTCGGGTTGATGATGACCTGGCAGTAGCCCTGCTCGGGGTACTTCCCGTAATAGTCCTGGTGGAAATCCTCGGCCACGTGGAACCGGGGCAGCCGGCTCACCTCGGTGACGATCGGGTGCGTCCACAGCTGCTGGTTCCGTTCGATCGCCTCTTCGAAGAGGATCTTTTCCTCGGTGGTCTCATAGAACATCGACGAGCGGTACTGCGTGCCGACGTCGTAACCCTGCCGGTTCAACGTCGTGGGATCGTGCAGGGCGAAGAACATGTCCAGGATGACGTCGGCCGGGACTATCTCCTCGTCGAAGGTCACGGCCACAACCTCGGCGTGCCCGGTGGTCCCGGAGCAGACGGAGTAGTAATCGGGGTTGCGGTCATGGCCTCCGGTGTAGCCCGAAATTACCGAGCTGACACCCTTGGTCTTCTGGTAGACGGCGTCGAGGCACCAGAAGCAGCCCCCGCCGAGCACGAAAGTTCTCATGTCCTGTTCAATGGACGAACGGCCCGGATCATTCCCGGACACGGCGTTCGAGTGTCCCCGGAATCCCTGACGAGGGTGCCCGGCTCCGCGGATAGGGTAAAAATGGGGGTATGGAACCTGAGAACACCGACGTTTCAGTTCAGCCCGCCGAAGCCCCCGGCGCCGGCACGGCCGCCACGCTGGGCATGATCCTGCTGGCCGTCGAGGAGCTCTGGCCCGAATCGCTGGCGGAAGAGTGGGACGAGGTGGGGCTCGTGGCCGGACATCCGTCCGCCGAGGTGACCAGGATCCTGTTCGCCGTCGACCCCACGCTCGAGGTGATCGAGGAGGCCGTCAGTTGGGGCGCCGAGCTGTTGATCACACACCATCCCCTGCTGCTCAAGGGCGTCACCTCGGTGGCGGCCAACACCCCCAAGGGCAAGGCCGTCCACCGGCTGATCGAGACCGGGACCGCCCTGATGACCGTTCATACCAACGGTGATTCCGCCGTCGGCGGCGTCTCCGACGTCCTGGCCGACGCGCTGGGTCTGCAGGACGTGATGCCATTGACTCCCGCCACGAACGGCCTTCCCGAGGAGGGCATCGGCCGCGTCGGCGATCTCGCCGACGTCCAGACGCTAGGGGATTTTGCCGCCCGGGTCTTTGGCATCCTTCCCTCCGTCGCCGGCGGCGTGCGGGTTTCCGGGGACCGGGACGGCCTGGTGCGCAGGGTGGCCCTGTGCGGCGGTGCGGGCGACTCGCTGTTCAATGAGGTGCGCGCGAGCAACGCCGACGTCTACCTGACCGCGGACCTGCGGCACCATCCGGCGTCGGAAGCCCGCGAAGCCGCCGTCAACGACCGGCCCTACCTGATCGACGTTTCGCATTTTGCGAGCGAGTGGCTGTGGCTGCCAGCGGCCGCCGAGGCCCTCGGGAACGTGCTGACGGACCAAGGGCACGACATCGAAATCCGGGTAAGCAACACCAACAGCGACCCGTGGGACTTCATTCTGACTCCGGGCTAAGGCCGGGAAGCACGCTTGGCGCTAGAGTCTAAGAAGTGCCGGTACGGTGCCCGGCTCCGGCCGGTATGTGAACAAGCGGAGGAAATAGTGGCCAAGGCAGCACCGGCGGAACAGTTGAAGTTGCTTGAATTGCAGGGACTGGATGCCAAACTCAAGTCTCTGTCCAACCGCCGCCGCAGCCTTGAAAGCGACTCCCGGATCACCGATCTGGAGGCCGCCCTCGGTGTGGCCAACGGCGAGCTCGGGGCCGCGAAGGTGGCGGTGCACGACGCCGAACTCGAACTCAAACGCGCCGAGGCCGACGTCGAACAGGTCGCCTCCCGGATCGAACGCGACGAGGCCAGACTCAACAGCGGTACCGGGCTTTCCAAGGACCTCGTGGCCCTGCAGCGCGACATCGCGTCCCTGAACAAGCGCCGCTCGGACCTGGAAGACATCGAACTCGAGGTTCTTGAGCGGCTGGATTCGCTGCGCCTGCGCCAGGCCACCCAGCAGCAGATCGTGGATGACATCCAGGGCTCCTTCGGCTCCATCCGCGCCGAACTCGATGAGCAGTTGGCCGAGATCGCCGCCGAGGCCACGGTGGTCCGCGGCCACCGCGCCGAATTTGCCGCCGGACTGGACGCCGGAATGCTTGCCGTTTACGAGAAGACGCTCGCCAAGCGGGGCGTGGGCGCGGCCCGGCTCTTCCACGGCACCTCCGAGGGTTCCGGCATGCAGCTCAGCCCCGGCGACCTCGCCGAGATCAAGGCCGCGGCCGAGGACGACATCGTCTTTTGCCCCGACTCCGGGTGCATCCTGGTCCGCTCCGCCGAGTGGGCCTAACCACCCAACTGGCTCGCAATTGTTGTCGCTGTGAGCCCTGACAACGCCAACTAATGCGGGTCAGTTAGGCAGGATGAGGTTGAGGGTGTGCGGCTTCCGGGCCGTGCCTTCAACCAGCTCCACGGACCACTTCTCGGCCGCGGCCTTCCGCAGCTGCGCCGGCGTCTGCGGAGCCTTGCCGCGCCGCGCCAGCAGGTGACGGGCAAGCTCCCCGCGGGTGTGTTTGGCGAAGTGGCTCACCACCTTGCGTACCCCGTTGACCTCGGTGAAGACGTGCACGGCCACGGTCTGTTCCGCCGGGGGAGCCCACGCCGCAGCATAGGTGCTGGAGCGGCAATCGACCAGCAGCTCGCCGGCGGTTTCCGCGGCGAGGGCAGCCGCGAGTTGCGGTTTCCAGAAGGAGGCCAGCCGTCCGACGTCGGGCAGCGCCGTGCCCATTGACAGCCGGTACGCCGGCACCCGGTCCGCGAAGCGGATGGCACCCCAGAGCGCGGAGATCACCAGCACCGACGCGTCCGCTTTCTTCCGCTGCGCGGGAGTCAGCGAACGATAGTCCAGTGCGTCGTACAGCACCCCGGAGTACACCTGGTGGGCGGGCGCGGCGGGCTCGGCGTGCAGCCGGGTGTTGCGTTCGACGTCGGCCCTCAGCGAGGCGCCGACGCCCAGCAGGGTCAGGGCGTCCTCATGGGCACTGACGGTGCCGAGCGCCTCGAGGACCTTCGCGCGGTAGCTGTTGAGGCCGGGGAAACTGAGCGACGCCGGATCGACGGCGTCGCCGCCGGTGGCGGGGGTCTTGCCTTCGGAGGGTGGCAGCAGAATCAGCACCGTACGATCCTACCGGCGGCGGACTGACACCGGCGTGCTAGCCGCGGCGGCCGGTGTTGCTTGGGGTCACACCCGCGCGGAGAGTGGGGAAAAGTGGTTCCAAGCGCTCAGGCTACCTTGGCCGGTGCGGGAACAGGAGCCGGTGCGGCGGCCGCGACCGGCGCCGGAACCCGGGCCGGCGCGGAGACCTCGACCGGCGCCGGAAGGGATACCGGCGCGGAGGCCTCGAGGGGGACGGACGCCGTCGCCGCTGCCCGGGCCGTTGCCCCGGCCGCCTGGGTTTCCCGGGCCAGGAACGCGGACAACTCCCCGATGGTGCTCATCAGCGGGGCCGGGAAGACGACGGTGGTGTTCTTGTCCACACCGATTTCGACGAGGGACTGCAGATTGCGCAACTGCAGGGCCAGCGGATGCGCCATCATCGTGTCGGAGGCTTCGCCCAGCGCCGCGGCCGCGATCGATTCGCCTTCGGCGGCGATGATCTTGGCGCGCTTCTCCCGCTCGGCCTCGGCCTGCCGGGCCATGGCGCGCTTCATGCTTTCCGGCAGCTGAATGTCCTTGAGTTCCACGAGGGTCACCTCGACGCCCCACTCCAGCGTGAGGGCGTCGAGGATTTCGCGGATGTCGCTGTTGATGTGCTCCGTCTCGGACAGGGTCTGGTCCAGGCTGTGCCGGCCCACCACTTTCCGCAGCGTGGTCTGCGCGATCTGGTTGATCGCGGCGGCCACATTTTCGATCGCCACGACGGACTTCACGGCGTCGATCACGCGGTAATACGCCACCGCCGAGATGTCCACACTGACGTTGTCCTGGGTGATGATGCCCTGGGACTGGATCGGCATGGTTACAATCCGAAGGCTGACGAGCGGGAGCTTATCGATCACCGGAATGATGAAGCGCAATCCGGGCATCCGGACGCCGACGACCCGACCCAGCCGGAACAGCACGCCCTCCTCGTACTGGCGCACAATCCGGATCGACATCCGGGCCACGATGAACAGCAGGACCAGAATGATCAGCCAAACGACGGCGGCGGTGACGTCCATCTGAATCGCTTCCTTCCCTAGCGGGAATATCTGCTTCAATTCTCGCACCGGCCGGACCAAAAGGCTCCGCTGCGCCGGGACGGCCGGGGGAGACCGTAGAATGAACGGCGGATGGGTTGACCAGGCGGCCGCGCGTCACGCAAGTGGCTCGAGGAACGTCCGGGCTCCGCAGGGCAGGGTGGTGGGTAACGCCCACTCGGGGTAACCCGCAGGCCAGTGCCACAGAGAACAGACCGCCTGCCCCGGCGCCGTGTCCGCACGGTTCGGGGAGCAGGTAAGGGTGAAACGGTGGTGTAAGAGACCACCAGCTTCCCGGGTGACCGGGAAGGCTAGGTAAACCCCACCCGGAGCAAGGCCAGACAGGACACGTTTGAGGGCTGCCCGCCCGAGTGTCCGGGTAGGCTGCTGGAGGGCGTCGGCAACGGCGTCCGTAGATGGATGGCCGCTACTCCCGCGCCGGTAACAGCGCGGGAGCACAGAACCCGGCGTATCGGTCAACCCATCCCACCACCGCGCCGGCGGCCGCGAGGCCCCGGCCAGCGCATGGGAACCCACACACTGAGCCGGACAACCCCGCGGACAGACGAAGGGGCCGGCACCGTGTGGTGCCAGCCCCACCGGTCAAAACCAGGTGTCGGATCAGGCCTTGGCCTTCCGCTTCACCCAACCCCAAACCACGGTCGCGACAAACAAGACCAGGCCGATGATGGCCAGCCAAAGCAGGCCCTTCACGACGAAGCCCAGGATCGACAGGATGAGCCAAATGACCAGTAGTGCAACTATGAGTCCCATGCGGTCATCCTATGTGACGGGGGGACCACCGGCCCGGATTGCGTGTGAGTGATTTCACGCCGCCCGGGCGCTGCGGAACAGCGGGTCCGCCCTAGAATGGAGAGCGAACGTAGAGGTTCCGCCGCCGGGTCTGCGTTCGCAGCCGGTGGCTTTTCTTTGCGCTCCAAGCAGGCGCGCGGGGTGGACCGAATCCCCGCAGCCCCAAGGTTCCGGACATCCGCCGGCGGCCGACTTCCGCATACGAGGACGTATGCGGTGGATTTTAGGAAGGTAATTCTGTGAGCCAGACGTCAGATTCTTGTCTTGATACGTGGATGGGCCGGGAGGCGCTCGCCGAGGCCATGATCCCGGTGATCGGCCGACTGTACCGCGAAAACAACGTGGTGACGTCCATCCACGGCCGCAGCCTGATCAACAAGTCCACCATGAACATCCTCAAGGCGCACCGCTTCGCCCGCCGGATGAGCAAGGAAGAGCTGCGCCTCGAGGAGACCGCACCCCTGCTGGATGCCCTCACCAAGCTGGACCTCGGCGCCGCGGCCATCGATATCGCCCGCCTGACCGAGAAGTACCGTGCCGAAGGCGACGGCGTGAGCCTGGACGCGTTCCTGCGGGAAGAGCTGGCCGAAGTTGTCGGCAAGCGCGGCGGCGACGACCGCACCAGCACCGACGTCGTCCTGTATGGCTTTGGCCGTATCGGCCGGCTCCTGGCCCGCCTCCTGATCGAAAAGGCCGGCGGTGGCCACGGCCTGCGTCTGCGTGCGATCGTGGTGCGCCGCGGCTCCGACAATGACCTCACCAAGCGTGCCAGCCTGCTGCGCCGCGATTCGGTGCACGGCTCGTTCGAAGGCACCATCAAGGTGGACCTCGACAACGACACCATTACGGCCAACGGCGTCCAGATCCAGGTCATCTACTCGGACAACCCGGCCACGGTGGACTACACCGCCTACGGCATCCACGACGCACTGGTGGTCGACAACACCGGCCGCTGGCGCGACGCCGAGGGCCTGTCCCAGCACCTGCAGAGCAAGGGTGTCTCCCGCGTGCTCCTCACCGCACCGGGCAAGGGCGAGCTAAAGAACATCGTGCACGGCATCAACCACGCAACGATCACCGACTCGGACAAGATCGTTTCCGCGGCCTCCTGCACCACCAATGCGATCACTCCGGTGCTCAAGGCGATCAACGACCGCTACGGCGTCGTGCACGGCCACGTAGAGACGGTCCACTCCTTCACCAACGACCAGAACCTGATCGACAACTTCCACAAGGGCGACCGCCGCGGACGTTCTGCCGCCCTGAACATGGTCATCACCGAAACCGGTGCCGCCAAAGCCGTGGCGAAGGCGCTGCCGGAACTCCTCGGCAAGCTCACCGGCAGCTCCATCCGCGTTCCCACCCCGGATGTGTCGCTGGCCATCCTGAACCTGAGCCTGGAAAACGGCACCACCAAGGACGAGGTCAACGACTACCTGCGGGAGATGTCGCTGCACTCGGAGCTGCGGAAACAGGTCGACTACATCGATTCACCCGAGGTTGTCTCCACGGACTTCGTCGGCTCCCGCCGGGCCGGGATCGTCGACGGCCTGGCCACGATCTCCAACGACAAGAACCTGGTGCTCTACGTCTGGTACGACAACGAGTTTGGCTACAGCTGCCAGGTGGTCCGCGTCATGGAGGAAATGGCCGGCGTGAACCCGCCGTCGTTCCCGGCCAAGGATGCGGCAGCAACGCTGGAGGCGGCAGGCCTCCCGGTCGAGGTCGGATAACCCCATTTTAGGGATCTTCCCGGCCGGGTCTCTGGAAACGGCCGGGAATGGGCACCACAATGGAGCCATGGAACAGAACTCGGCTGTGGAGCACGAAACCACCCTGGAACATGCCCTCGACGTGGCACGGCGGAACGCTAAGGAAGCCAAGCGCCTCCTCGACGACGCCCGCGCCAAGCGCGAGGCCGGCGAGGTCGACGACGCGCGGGTCAGCCAGCTGGAAGGGCTGATGACGCTTGCCGAGGAGGACCTCCGCCGGGTCACCAGGGAGCAATGAGCGCGCTGGCCTAAGGCCCGCGCAGCCCCGAGCCGCCGGTCCGGACCTGTCCTGCACACTGTGGAGAACAGGTACGGTGTCGGTGCTCCGTCCTAGGCTATGAGGGTGCACCAGACCCACCCCGCGCGGGAACGTCCGTGACCGCCACCTGGAACGATTTCCGGCGCGCCCGACGCCGGTCCCGCCAGGCTTGGGCCCTGCTGGCCGTTGGGCTGCTGGCGCTGGCCGCCGTCCTCGTTTGGTTCTTCACCGCGGGCCAGTTTGCCGTGGCCGAGCCTGAGACCGCCGGACCCAGGGAGGCTCCCGTGCTCGCGGCCGGCTGGATGAAGGCTGTCGCGCCGGTGCGGCCCGTGCCCGGCGGCCGTGCAGTCGAGGTGTTAGAAACGCTGCCGGTCAAAGGCCGTGCAGCCGCCAGCGGCTATGACCGCAGCGCCTTCGGTCAGGCCTGGCTCGACGTCGATCGCAACGGCTGCGACACCCGCAACGACATTCTCCGCCGTGACCTGGCTGACGCCCGGTTTACCGAAGGATCCCGCTGCCGGATCGGGGCCGGGTCCTTCCAGGAGCCTTATACCGGGCGGACCATCGAATTCCAGCGCGGCGCGGAGTCCAGCAAAGCGGTGCAGATCGACCACGTGGTGGCCCTGGGGGACGCCTGGCAGAAGGGCGCCCAGCTCTTGACGGCCGTGCAGCGCCAGCATCTGGCCAATGACCCGCTGAACCTGATCGCGGTGGACGGCCAGGCTAACCAGGACAAGAGCGCGTCCGACGCCGCGACCTGGCTGCCGCCCAACAAGGCGTTCCGCTGCCACTACGTTGCCCGCCAGATCTCCGTCAAGGCAGCCTACGGGCTGTGGGTGACGCCGGCCGAAAAGGAGGCGATGGAGCGCGTCCTGGGTGCCTGCCCGGAGCAGCAGACCGTCGTGCCGCGCTGACCCGGGACCCGTCCGAAGTCCAAGCTCATTGACATGGCGGGCCGGCAGGTCTACGACTTGGGCTGTCGGCATGGCAAACAAGTCAAGGAGGACAAGATGGCATACGGAGTTGTGCACTTTTTCCCGGGGGGGACCAAGGCGCAGTACGAGGCGTCCATCGCCGCGGTTCATCCCGGCGAGGGCCGCCTGCCGGAAGGCCAGGTCTTTCATGCCGGCGGCGCCTCGGCCGGCGGCTGGACCATCATGGCGGTTCACGATTCGAAGGAGAGCTGGGAGACATTCCGCGACAGCATCCTTATGCCTAAGATGCAGGCGGGGATCGACGGCGGCTTTACCTCCCCGCCGGAGGAAACCGTCGTTGACCTGTACAAGGTGATCCCCTAGCCGTCCGGCCCTGCACCGTGGCACATGGCAAGGGCGGCGGTGGCAAGGCCGCGGCGAAGGGAACCAAAGGCCATTCGCCGCAGCGGGGTGGACGGTTGCCGCTCGGTATTTATGAGGCCGAACTTGCCCGGCTACAGGCGGAGCTGGTTGCGTTGCAGGAATGGGTCCGCAGCACGGGTGCGCGCGTCCTGGTGATTTTTGAGGGACGCGACGCCGCGGGCAAGGGCAGCGCCATTAAGCGGGTCACCGAGTACCTTAATCCGCGCGTCGCCCGCATCGTCGCGCTGCCTGCCCCGACCGACAGGCAGCGCGGCGAATGGTATTTCCAGCGCTACGTGGAGCATCTGCCGGCAGCGGGCGAGATCGTCCTGATGGACCGCTCCTGGTACAACCGCGCCGGCGTCGAGAAGGTAATGGGATTCTGTACGCCCGCGGAACACAAGCGTTTCATGGCCCAATGCCCGGTCTTCGAGCGCCTGCTGATCCAGGATGGCATTCTGGTGTTCAAATACTGGTTCTCGATCAGCCACGCGGAGCAGGAACGGCGCTTTAGATCCCGGCTGGAGGATCCGTTGCGGCAATGGAAGCTCTCGCCGATGGACCGGGAAGCGATTCTGCGGTGGGAGGACTACTCGCGGGCTAAGGACGACATGTTCATGCAGACGGATACCGCCGAATCGCCCTGGTTCGTCGTCGAGGCAGAGGACAAACGACGGGCCCGGATCAACATGATCGCCCATCTGCTCTCCAGCATCGACTACGCCGAAGTGCGGACGGAGCCGGTGACGTTGCCGGCACGGCCCAAGGCCGTCAATTACACGCGCCCGCCACGGGACCTCTTCCGCTACGTCCCGGATCACGCGGCCCTGCTCCTGAAACGGGGCGACGACTAGCCGCGATGGCCCTAGTGGCCGAAGGGATCCGGGTCCACGCCCGGCATCCAGGTCAGCCCGGGGACACCCCAGCCGCTCTTCTTGGCCTGCTTCATCGCCTTGCGGGAGTAGCGGTCGATCAGCCGGTTGACGTACAGCTTGCCGTCGAGGTGGTCGTATTCATGCTGGATCACGCGGGCGAACCAGCCGGTCGCCTCGAACTCGACCGGCTTGCCGTCGCCGTCGAAGCCTTGCACCCGCGCCCATTCGGCGCGTTTGAGCGGATACTGGCCGCCCGGGAAGGACAGGCAGCCTTCCTCCTCCTCGTCCGGATCCGGCAGTGCCCCGGAGACCTTGGAGAGGGTTAGCACCGGGTTGACGACGACGCCGGACGCCGGGGCGCCGTCGTCGTTTTCGAACTTGTACACGAACAGCCGCCGGCCCACACCGACCTGGGGTGCCGCCAGACCCACACCGTTGGCAGCGTCGTTGGTCTCGAACATGTCCGCGATCAGGGTGCGCAGTTCGTCGTCGAAGACTTCAACTTCGGCGGCCCGGCGGTGCAGCACGGGTTCGCCCCAGATCGTGATGGGAAGGACTGTCATTGGGGGCTGGTTCCTTTGATGCTGTTGCTGGGGGGTGCCCGGGTGGTCAGTCGGCGATGGAGCGGCCGACGACGTCGCGCATGATTTCGTTGGTGCCGCCGAAAATGGTGAGCAACCGGGCGGCGAGGTACGCCTGCGCCACGGGGTATTCCAGGATGTAGCCGTAGCCGCCGTGCAGCTGAAGGCAGCGGTCGGTGATGGACTTGGCCCGTTCGGAGGCCCACAGCTTGGCCCGTGCCGCCGAAGCGGCGTCGAGTTCTCCTGCGTTGAACGCCAGCATGGCCCGGTCCACGTACCCCTCGGTGACCTCCACCTCGGTGAGGATATCGGCCAGTTCGAAGCGGCTGTTTTGGAAATCGATGATCCGCTCACCGAAGGCGTTGCGGTCCTTCGTGTACTTCACGGTCGCCTCGTAGACGGCGCGGACGACGGCGGAACTGGCGACAGCGATGGCCAGGCGGCCCTGCGGCAGCTGCTCGGCGGCGTACTGCAGGCCCTTGCCTTCCTCCCCGACCAGGTCCGCGTGCGGCACCCGGACGTTGTCGAAGAACAGTTCAGCTGTGTCGGAGGCCTTGAGCCCCATCTTGTCCAGCTGCTTGCCCGTGTTGTAGCCCTCGCCCTTGCGCACCATGAACAGTGAAAAGGAGTCCCGGCCGCCCCGCCCGGCGCCACCGTCGGTACGGGCGAGGACCAGCGCCGCGTCGCCCGAGACGCCGTTGCCGATGAAGGTCTTTTGGCCGGTGATCAGCCAGTCGTCGCCGTCGCGCACGGCCTTGGTGCGGACGCCGCGCAGATCCGAGCCTGCGCCGGGCTCGGTCATGGCGATCGACGTGACCGTCTCGCCGGAGACCATACCGGGCAGCCAGCGGGACTTCAGGTCGTCGGAGCCGTAGGCCAGCAGGTGGGGGAGGACCATGTCGTCGTGCAGGTGGAAGGCCAGGCCGACGGCAAGGTGGTCGCGCTTGGCGAACTCTTCGTCCAGGACCGCGCGGTACCGGTAATCGTCCACGCCCATACCGCCGAATTCCTCGGGGACGGCAAGGCCCAGCAGGCCCTGCTCGCCGGCCGCCGTCCAGAGCCCGCGGGACATGATGTGGTCCTGGTCCCACTGGCCGTAGTGCGGGGCAACCGCCCGTGCGTCGAACTCCGCGGCCATCTCACGGAACATCTCGTGGTCTTCTTCAAAGAGCTGGCGCTTCATCGCGGTTCCTTCCGGCACGGACAACACTCGACGGACAACACTGGACGGGCAACGCCCGACAGACAGCAAAGGCCGCACCGGATAACCGGTGCGGCCTTTGGCAAGGTCGGACAATTCTGCCGTCCTTGGTGAGGGTGAGCGACGGGGGTTGAACCCGCGACCTCCTGGACCACAACCAGGCGCTCTGCCAACTGAGCTACGCCCACCATGTGCCCGTCAATCCTTCCGGCGGACCGGCGGCTGAAAAGGCAACGACAAATAGCTTACCTGCTGTTCGGGGGTGGTTTTGCCACTTTCGGCGAATTTGCCGAAATTTTCCCCAAACGTGGTGGAGATTACTCCGCCGGTGCGTTTGCCGGCGCGTCCACGGGGGTCTCAGCAGGGGCCATAACCGACTTGGCGATCCGCTGCGCCGTCGCGCTGTCCGGCCCGGGGGCCGGGACGAAGACCGCCTCACGGTAGTAGCGGAGCTCGTCGATCGAGTCCTTGATGTCGCCCAGGGCACGGTGGCCGCCCATCTTGGCAGGGGACTGGAAGTACGCCCGGGCGTACCAGCGCCGGGAGAGTTCCTTGATGGTGCTGACATCGATCACGCGGTAGTGCAGGTGCTCCACCAGCTCCGGCATATCGCGGACCAG
>JAPLAM010000104.1 GCA_026393275.1 Arthrobacter sp. | reverse complement strand
CGTCGTCCGCATCGACGGCGAGGACTTCCGCCACCGCGGCCTGCCGAAGGCCCCCGCGCCGCTGCGCAACGACGAACTGACGCACCATATGAAGGCGGAGTTCGACGGCCAGACTGTGGCCAAGGACGAGTTCAGTACCCTGATCAACCACCTCGCCGGTGTGCATCCGAGCCGGTACCGCCAGCTGATTGACGGGATCGACGGCGTCGTGTGGCGCAACGTCGAGACGATCACCGAGCAGGCAGTGGCGCTGCGGTTTGTGGTTCTCGCGGACCGGCTGTACGACAAGGACGTGCCAATCCTGGCCAGCGGTGTGCCCTTCGACCAGCTCTTCACCGAGGAGATGATGACCGGTGGGTACATGAAGAAGTACTTCCGTGCCGTCTCCAGGCTGACCGCCCTGGCCCGCGAAGGCCAGAACCACGAACCTTCGTAGGCCTTAGCTGCAACGCGGGGTCACTTACGGCCCATCCAGAGGTCTCGGATGGGCCCTAAGTGACCCCGCGTTCGCCGTTAAACGCCAAAGGTGCCGGCGCCACCTCTCGGCGGGACCGGCACCTCACTGACGTACCTGGGTCAGAGGCCCTGCGGCCGGGTTTCCCCGGCGACTGGCGGCTCCTCCACGACGTGCGGTTCGGCGGCGGGGGCCGTTCCCGGCTCTCCGTTCGCCTTGTCCACGAAGTCAGAGGCGCCACGCTGGACCGAATCGACCTTGTCGGCGTACTTTCCGCCGGTCTTGGAATCGACGAAGTCACCCGCCTTTTCGATGCCGTCCTTGATGGCCTGTTCGTTGCCATCAATCAGATGCTGAGCCTTGCCCTTTAGATCGTCAAGTAAACCCACGGGCACCTCCCTTCTGTCGCGGAGCCAGATCGCTCCTAGCACTTTCGATCCTAACCGGAGGGTGACAGGGTGCCAAGGGTTGTCCGCCCAGAGGAGAAAGACCCGTGGGGCGGGTGGTGCCTGGATACGAAAAAAGCAGCTCCGGGGGAGCTGCTGTGTGGTGGGCGATACTGGGATCGAACCAGTGACCTCTTCCGTGTCAGGGAAGCGCGCTACCGCTGCGCCAATCGCCCCTTTGCATCCGGCCGGAACCGGAAACCAGGGTTTTCACCGAGGTGGGTACGGGATTCGAACCCGTGTATACGGCTTTGCAGGCCGCTGCCTCGCCTCTCGGCCAACCCACCGTGTTGACAAGGTCCAAAAGAACCTTTGCCGTGACAGTGTCCTGCGAGCGGACGACGAGATTCGAACTCGCGACATCCACCTTGGCAAGGTGGTGCTCTACCAGCTGAGCTACGTCCGCATCGTTGCCTGCGATTCCGTGCCGTAATCGGCATTTCCTCGCGTTCCAACGAGTAAGAACTCTATAGGAGGTTCAGGCAATCTACAAATCGGAAGCTGGTCCGCGACGTGTTACCCCCGTCCTTCCCTGCAATCTAGCGGAACTCGCTAATTACATGCGTGTAATTCGCGGCTGTTACTGGGAGGGCTGAGGGGGGCGCATAGCGGGGTGGACGACGACGGCGGGCGCGACCAGGACGGCGATGGCGACGAGACAGAGTGGGTCCAGGGGAGGCCACCCCCGTCGATTTGCCGCACATGGCCGCTGAGCCGCCACTTTATGCGGCCATCCTTGTCCATTGGGCAGGGATCTGGTCTGTTCGCACCAGCTCCGGGTGCCCCCACTCCGCCAATGTTCCGACATTGCCCACGTCGACTTGCCGCAGATGGCCGCTTAATGGGCCCGTATGCGGCCATCTTTGTCCATTGGGCGCTTCGCAGGCCGACGCAGACCCACTCCGGGGGAGGCCACCCCCGTCGATTTGCCCCACATGGCCGCCAGGTGGCCCCGTATGCGGCCATCCTTGTCCATTGGGCGCTGAGCAGGCCGACGCAGACCTACTCTGGGTTTGCTCCCACCCCAGGCGACGCCACCTCGTCGATTTGCCGCACATGGCCGCCAAGCCGGCCCGCGATGCGGCCATCTTTGTCCATTGGGCGCTGCGCGGGCAGGCGCCACAGCCGGCCGCGCCGGCGTCGAACGCGCCGATTTCTGAATTCCGCCGGGGTGGGCTAGCATTCAATGGCACCGGGGCGATTGGCGCAGTGGTAGCGCGCTTCGTTCACACCGAAGAGGTCACTGGTTCGAACCCAGTATCGCCCACCCGGAAAATGGTCCGTTCCGCTCACTGAGCGGAGCGGGCCATTTTGTTTTCCGACAGTGTCCGACCCCTGTGAAAGAGTTTTTCCATGACCGCTCCACTTCTTGCCCACGCCACCGAATACGGCCGGATGTATGCCCGCTCCACGTCCGAGCAGTTCTCCGTCCCGTCAATCACCACCGTGATCGGCCAGCAGCCCCACGGCCTGGACGGCTGGTTCGGCTACATGGGGGCGAGCAGCCTGGCCGCGGATCCGTCCCTGCCCGCCATTCTGGGCAGCCCGGCCAAGGTGCGCCAGGCGGTTAGCCGCGCGGCCAAGGCAGCCGAGACGCACCGGGACGATGCCGCCAAGCGCGGTGACCGCGTGCACAACTATTGCGAGCAGGTGGCCCTCCGTGCCCTCGGCCGACCGCACCTCATGAAGGAAACCCGGGAGGCGCTGGCGGCCAACGGCGAGGAAGCCTTCGCCGCGCGCTTTGACGAGTGGTGGGAGCTCTTCCGGGTGGAGCCGATCGCCCCCGAGATCACCGTGTGGAACAAGACGGTGGGCTATGCCGGAACCCTTGACCTGGTGGCCCGGATCAACGGCCGCACCTGCCTCATCGACTACAAGACCAAGGGCACCAGCCGCGACGGGACCGTCAAGCCGCTCGATGCCAAGGTCGTCATGCAGCTGGTGGCCGGCATGAAAGCCGAGGAAAGCCTGGTGGATCCGGTGGCGGGGGAGTGGGAGGCCTGGCAGCACGGCGAATCCCCGATGCTGCTCGCCGTGGCGATCGGCGAGACGGAAGTCCGGCCGCAGCGGGCCAACCCGGACGTGCTGAAACACCACTGGTGGAAGTTCTGTGCGCTGCGCCGCGTCTGGGAAATGTCGGCCGATACCCTCGCTGCCGGCCCTGCCCTGCTGCCGGTCGCGCCCCCAGCGGCCCGCTGAGGCGGAAACCCGCGGCTGCCACTAAACTGGATGGAACCCCGTAGCCGCCCACCGTGAGGACAGATTACCCATGGCCATTTTGAATATCCGCATCATCGGGGACCCTGTGCTGCGCACAGTTGCGGATCCCGTGACGGAATTCGGGCCGGAACTGGAAAAGCTCGTTGCCGACATGACCGAAACCATGGAGGACGTTGAGGGCGCCGGCCTGGCCGCGCCCCAGGTCGGCATCAGCCAGCGCGTCTTCACGTACCGGATTCGCGGCGTCGAGGGGCACATCATCAACCCGGTGCTGGAAAACAGCGAGGACTTCCAGCCGGACGAGGTGGAAGGCTGCCTGTCCATCCCCGGCCTGGGGTTCCCCGTCCGCCGGCGCCGCACCACCCGCGTCACCGGCGTCGACCTGCACGGCAACCCGGTGGTGCTCGAAGGTGAGGGCATGCTCGCACGAGTCTTCCAGCACGAGACCGACCATCTGGACGGGATCCTGTTCACCGACCGGCTCGAAGGCGAGGACCGCAAGGCCGCCCTGCGGGCCATCCGCAACGCCAACTACGACGCCATTACCGAGCAGACGACGTCGAAGCGGGCCAAGACCGTCGGCTCAAGTTTCGGCGCGGGTTCCTCCTTCGGAACCGGCCAGTGAGGGTCCTCTTCGCGGGAACCCCGGCCGTCGCCGTGCCCTCGCTGGACGCGCTCGTCGCCGCCGGGTTCGACGTCGTCGCCGTCCTGACCCGGCCCGACGCCCCGCTGGGACGCAAGCGGGTGCTCACGCCGTCGCCGGTGGCCGCCCATGCCGCTGAGCTCGGCATCGAGGTCATCCATGCCGCCAAGGTCGACGCCGCCGTAACGGCCAGGATTGAGGCTGCCGCGCCCGACGTCGCCGCGATTGTCGCGTACGGCGGGCTCATTCCACGCGCCGCCCTCGACCTGCCCCGGCACGGCTGGATCAACCTGCACTTTTCCCTGCTTCCGGCGTGGCGCGGGGCGGCGCCCGTGCAGCGCGCCCTCATCGCCGGGGACGACGTCACTGGCGCGGTGACCTTCCGGCTCGAAGAAGGCCTGGACACCGGACCGGTGTTCGGCACCCTGACCGAGGCCGTCCGGCCGGCGGATACCGCCGGCGAACTGCTGGAACGACTGTCCCACAGTGGCGCGGTGCTGCTGACTCAGACCCTCTCCGCCGTCGACGCCGGCAAAGCCAACGCCGTCCCGCAACAGGGCGACATCAGCCTCGCGCCCAAACTGACACTCGAGGACGGCCGGCTCGACTGGCAGCAGCCGGCCCTTGCGATTGGACGCAGGTCCCGCGGAGTCACGCCGGAACCCGGCGCCTGGACCACGCTGCAGGGCCAGCGCGTCAAGCTCGAACCGGTGCTGCTCCGGCCCGGTGCGGCGGCCCTCCGCCCGGGGCAGGTGGCCCTCGACGGGAAGGCTGTCCTGGTTGGGACCGGTTCGCACCCAGTGGAGCTCACCCGGGTCCAGCCTTCGGGCAAGAAAATGATGACCGCCGCCGATTGGGCGCGCGGACAGGCAACACTGGAAAGCGTGGTCTTCGAATGAGCGAATCCGGAACAAGCGGCAACGGCCGCGGACAGGGCCGCCAGTCCGGCGGCCAGGGGTCCGGCGGCCAGGGGTCCCGGGGCGGCATCCGGCGGAACGCGCAGGGACGCGAACGGAACCGCGGCCCGCAGCGCGGCTTCACCGAAAACGCCCCCTCCCAGCGCACCCGGCGAGCCGACCCGGCCCGGCTGGTTGCCTTTGAGGTGCTACGCGCGGTGGCCGCCGAGGACGCATACGCCAACCTGGTCCTGCCGGCCCGGATCCGGCACCACGGGCTGGACAAGCGCGACGCCGGTTTCGCCACCGAGCTCAGCTACGGCGCGCTCCGCGGTCAGGGCACCTACGACGCGGTCTTGGCCCGCTGCGTGGACCGCCCGCTGGACCAGCTGGACCCGGCCGTCCTCGACGCGCTGCGGATCGGCGCCCATCAGCTGCTGGCCATGCGGGTTCCGGCGCACGCCGCCCTCGACGAAACAGTAGGCCTGGCCCGCGCCGTGATCGGCGCCGGACCGTCCGGGCTGATCAATGCCGTGCTCCGCAAAGTTTCCGCGCACTCCTTGGACGAGTGGCTGGACCTGCTGCTCCGCGACGAACCGGACGAGACCAAGGTGGCCTCAGTCCGCTACGCGCACCCCGAGTGGATCGTGCGCGCCTTCCGGCAGTCCCTCGTGGCGCACGGACGCCCTGTCACGGAAATCAACGAACTACTGGAGGCAGACAACGCTGCTCCGGTGGTGAACCTCGTGGCGCTGCCCGGCCTCGGCAGCCTGGCTGAAGCGTTGGAAGGCGGCGCCACTCCCGGCGAGCTGGTGGAAGGATCGGCGCTCTCCAGCGGCGGTGACCTCGGCCGGCTCGCCTCGGTGCGGGACGGCAGCACCCGGGTCCAGGACGTCGGTTCCCAGTTGGTGGCGCGTGCCCTCGCAGCCGTGGACCTTAGTGCGGACGGCACCGCAGGCGCCGTCCCGGAAAACGGCGCTGACGGCGAACGTTGGCTTGATCTCTGCGCCGGACCAGGCGGCAAAGCCGCCCTGCTCGGCGCCCTCGCCCGGCAGCAGGGCGCCACGCTGCTTGCCAACGAGCCTGCACCGCACCGTGCAAAACTCGTCCGCCAGGCCCTGGCCGCCGTCCCGCACGAGGTCTGGCACGTCCGCACCGGCGACGGCCGCGAGGTCGGAACCGAAATGGCGGAGAGCTTCGACCGGGTGCTCGTGGACGTTCCCTGCACCGGGCTGGGCGCGCTGCGCCGTCGTCCGGAGTCCCGCTGGCGGCGCACTCCCAAGGACCTGGTGGACCTGGGCCCGCTGCAGCGCGAGCTGCTCCGGTCCGCCCTGGACGCGGTCAAGCCCGGCGGCGTCGTGGCATACGTGACGTGCTCCCCGCACCCGGCCGAGACGACCGCCGTCGTAAGCGACGCGCTGCGCAAGCGCGACGACCTTGAGCTGCTCGACGCCGGCGCCGCCCTGGACCGGGTGAGCCTCACTGGCCACCTCGAGGCCGGCCATGAGCTCACCGCGCAGCTCTGGCCGCACCGGCACCGCACGGATGCCATGTTCCTCGCGCTCATCCACAAGAAAGCCTGAGCCACGGGCCATACTGGCACCAGCTACCTGACCTTCCGACCAGCGAAACGAAGAGGAAATCCATGGCCCAGTGCTGCA
The DNA here is from genome assembly GCA_026393275.1 of Arthrobacter sp. Lineage (GTDB taxonomy): Bacteria > Actinomycetota > Actinomycetes > Actinomycetales > Micrococcaceae > Arthrobacter. Next base: position 7,493 of record JAPLAM010000104.1, on the reverse strand, counting down.
TCCATCCGAGCATTCTTTCGGCGGACTTCGCGAACCTCCAGTCCGAGCTTCAGCGCATCAGGACCGCGGACGCCGTGCACGTGGACGTGATGGACAACCACTTCGTGCCCAACCTCTCGCTCGGGCTCCCCGTGGTCAGGCGGCTGCAGGAAGTCAGCCCGATCCCGCTGGACGCACACCTCATGATCGAGCATGCCGACCGTTGGGCACCTGCGTACGCCGACGCCGGCGTGGCTTCGGTGACGTTCCACGCCGAGGCATCGGTGGCGCCGGTGAAGCTGGCGAGGGACTTGCGCGACCGTGGCGCCAACTCGACATGCTCGAAGAACTGGACATGATCCTGATCATGACGGTGGAACCCGGCTTTGGCGGCCAGGAGTTCCTGGACCTGACCCTGCCCAAGATCCGCCGGGCACGGGCGGCGATCGACGCCTCCGGACTGGAGATCAAGCTGCAGGTGGACGGCGGCATCACCGAGGAGACCATATGGCGCGCCGCCGAGGCAGGCGCGGACGTCTTCGTGGCAGGGTCCGCGGTCTACGGCGCCGATGACCCGGCCGACGCGATCGACCGGCTGCGGGCCGCAGCCGGCCGATAACGCCCGGGGCGACGGCCGGCTGTCCAGCCAGGCCCGTCCGGAACATGACGAAACGTGTACCGTTCGTTGCGCGGGAATAGACGGGCGGACGCGTGGGTTGTGTCAGAATAGCAACACACATACGTGCTCCGGGGTCGGTGTAAGTCCGAACCGGCGGTTATAGTCCGCGACCCGCGAGCCGGCAGCTTCCCCTGGGAAGACTGACGGCGGACGGTTGAACTGGTGAAATTCCGGTACCGACAGTTAAAGTCTGGATGAGAGAAGCACGTACAGCTGTTACTGCGGCGTCCTGAGGGCACCGCGGAAGTGCGCTGTCGTATACCCCCGGAGCCATCGCGGTTCTGAGGGAAGGAACGACACACACACATGAACCCCTTGCGATGGCTCTTCGCCACCTCCGCGGTCCCGCGGGACCGGGCGGATGGCAATTGAGCGCCCAGCAGGCGGCCGCCGGGCCGCAGCAAAACAACGGCCGGCATAGCGGCGGGACGCGCTATGCGGCAGGCGTCGCCGATGCCGGCTTCAGTGCCGCCGAGACGGCCGCCATGGACACCGCCCTCGCCGCAGCCGCGCGGGGCCCGCGCGGCGCGAACCCCCTGGTGGGTGCCGTCGTGATCGACAGCGACGGCAGACCCCTCGTGACCGGCTACCACCGCGGTGCCGGCACGCCCCATGCGGAGGTCGACGCGATCTCGGAGGCCGCGGCCGCCGGAGTGGACCTCAACGGCACCACCATGGTGGTCTCCCTTGAACCGTGCAACCACCGCGGCCGCACGGGCCCGTGCGCCCAGGCCATCATCGACGCCGGCATTGCCGCCGTCGTCTACGCCGTGGACGACCCGCACGATCCGGCCGCCGGGGGAGCAGCCACCCTGCGCGCCGCCGGCGTCCGGGTCCGCTCCGGGCTGGCCGCCGCCGCCGCCCTGGACCTTAACCGGCGCTGGTTCGACGCCGTGGCCGCCAAACGGCCGTTCGTCACCCTGCACATCGCGCAGACCCTGGACAGCCGGATCGCGGCCAGCGACGGCACCAGCCAGTGGATCTCCAGCCCGGAGTCGCTGGCCGACAACCACGCCCTGCGCGGCCGGATCGACGCGATCCTGGTGGGCACGCAGACGGTCCTGGTGGACAACCCACGGCTCACGGCCCGGAACCCCGACGGCGAACCCGCCGAAAAGCAGCCGCTGCGGGCCGTCATGGGCCTGCGCGGGATTCCGGAAGGCGCCGCGGTCAACGGCGACGGCGACGGCAAGGTGCTGCACCTGCCGACCCGGGAGCCCCGCGAGGCCCTGGACCGGCTGTTCGACGCCGGCGTCCGGCACCTGATGGTCGAAGGCGGCTCGCGGATCCTGAGCGCCTTCCTGGCCGCCGGACTCGTCGACGAGCTGATCCTCTACCTCGCCCCGACGCTGCTCGGCGCCGGAACGGCCGCCCTGGAAGACCTCGGCATCGGCACCCTCGCCGACGCCCAGCACTGGGACTGGGACGAGGCCTCGGGCGGCGCCGTCCAGAGACTGGGCCGCGACCTGCGACTGCACCTCCGCCCCGCCGCCGGATCCGGCGGCACCGAAACTTCATCCGATTCCACCCCGCGCAACGACGCGGACACCGCCGCAGGAGGCTACTGATGTTTACCGGAATTATCGCCGAACAAGGGAAGGTGCTGTCCGTCGAGCGCGACGGCGACACCAGCGCCACGCTGCGCCTGCACGCCCCTGCGAGCACGGACGGACTGACCCTCGGCGGTTCGATCGCCGTCAACGGCGTCTGCCTGACCGCCACGGACATCGACGGCACAGACTTCAGCGTCGACGTCATGGGCGAGACGCTGGTCCGGAGCACCATCGGCGGCCTGGCCGCGGGGGATCCGGTCAACCTCGAACGCTGCGTCCCCGCCGGCGGCCGTCTCGACGGCCACGTCGTGCAGGGTCACGTCGACGGCGTCGGCCACCTGCTGGAACGCGAGGCGCTCGGCAACTGGGACCGGCTGCGCTTCGGCGTACCGCCGGCGCTGGCCCGCTACATCGCCGAGAAAGGCTCGATCGCCATCGACGGAGTCTCCCTGACCGTCACAGCCGTCAGCCCGGCGCCCGAACCGGCCCCGTGGTTCGAAGTCGGGCTGATCCCCACGACCCTGGCCGACACCGGCCTGGGCGCCAAGCCCGTCGGCGGCGCCGTCAACCTCGAGGTTGACGTGCTGGCCAAGTACACCGAGCGGCTGCTCGCCTTCGTCCCCACCGCGCACGTTCAGGAGGCCGCATCATGAGCCGGCTGCAGGACCCCCGCGGACTCGCCCTGGACGCGCCGTCGCTGGATCCGATCGAAGACGCCATCCGCGCCATGGCGGCCGGTCGTCCGGTGCTGGTGGTGGACAACGAGGACCGCGAAAACGAGGGCGACATCATCTTCGCCGCGCAGCACGCCACCCCGGCGCTGATGGGCTGGACCGTCCGGTACAGCTCCGGCGTGATCTGCGTACCGCTCGACGGCGAGCGGGCCGACGCCCTGGCCCTGCCGCCGATGGCGGCCATCAACCAGGATGCCAAGGGCACCGCCTACACGGTTTCGTGCGACGCGGCTGTGGGCGTGAGCACCGGCATCTCCGCCACGGACCGGGCCTTGACGGCCCGAATCCTGGCCGATCCGACCAGCCAGCCGAATTCGCTGACCCGCCCCGGGCATGTTTTCCCCCTCCGCGCCGTTAAGGGTGGTGTGCGGGAACGTCCCGGCCACACCGAGGCAGCGGTCGAGCTGTGCCGACTGGCCGGCCTCGAACCCGTGGGCGTGATTGCCGAAGTGGTGTACGACGATGGAGAAATGATGCGGCTGGACGGACTTGGCGGCTTCGCCGCCGAACATGGCTGCCCGCTGATCTCGATTGCCGACCTGGTGGCGTACCTTGATTCCGTGGACGCCGACAGCCACCCATCGGCATCCGCCTGAGATCCCAGGACTGAGGAGAGACAATGACGACTTCTGAAGCGCACCCGGCCACCCCGGGACAGCAGCCGCATCCGGTTTCCGGCGGACCAATCGTTCAGTTGCCCACCGCCCACGGCGACTTCGTGGCACAGGCCTGGACCGATCTGGCCACCGGCGCCGAACACCTCGCCGTCAGCTCCCCGCTGCCGGCCACGGACGGCAAAGCGCCCCTGGTCCGGCTGCACTCCGAATGCCTCACCGGGGACGTGTTCGGTTCCTACCGCTGCGACTGCGGCGAACAACTGGCCTACGCCCTGGAAATGATCCACGAATACGGCGGCACCCTGCTCTACCTGCGCGGCCAGGAAGGCCGCGGCATTGGCCTGGCCAACAAGATCAAGGCCTACGCCCTGCAGGAAGCCGGCTTCGACACCGTCGAAGCCAACGAACAGCTTGGACTGCCGGTGGACGCCCGCTGCTACAAGGCCGCCGCCCAGATCCTCGCCGAAATGGGCCTCCACGAAATCCGACTGCTGAGCAACAACCCGGACAAGCAGGACCGGCTGGCCCAGGCCGGCGTCCGGGTTGTCGAGATGGTCCCCACCGAGGTGCCATCCCGGGAACAGAACATCCGGTACCTGCAGACCAAGAAGGACCGGATGGACCACCGGCTGGTCCTCGACCTGGAGTCCGCGCCGGCGTCCGGACAGCTCGGCTTCGACCACGAACAGGGCTGAGCCCCTCCCGGCACCAGCACCCGATTCACACCTCACCACCCACAGCAAGGAACTCCCATGAGCGGCCACGGCGCCCCCCAGATCGACCTCACCACCTTTGAACCCGCCGAAACGGCCCGGCTTAAACTGGCCATCGTGGCCGCCAGCTGGCACACGGAAATCATGGACGGGCTGCTCGACGGCGCCCTGCGCGCCGCCAAGGACGCCGGCATCGGCGAACCCACCGTGCTGCGCGTCCCCGGAACCTTTGAACTGCCGGTCGCTGCGGCGCGGCTGGCACCGCACTTCGACGCCGTCGTGGCGCTCGGCGTCGTGATTCGCGGCGGCACCCCGCACTTCGAGTACGTCTGCGAAGCAGCCACCCTCGGCCTGACCGAGGTCAGTGTCCGCACCGGTGTGCCGGTCGGTTTCGGTGTGCTGACCTGCGACACCGAACAGCAGGGCCTCGACCGGGCCGGGCTGGCCGGCTCCAAGGAAGACAAGGGCCACGAGGCCGTCACCGCGGCCCTGGCCACCGCCGTCACGCTCAAGCAATACTCCTAGGCTGTGTATTGCCTCACATCCGCGACGTCATGCAAGGACCGGCAGGCGTGGTCCGGCCGTGAACAAGTAGGCTGGAAGGCGTGAAGAATTTCGAGTCGCTGTTCGCAGAACTGAGTGAGAAGGCAGCCAACCGGCCGGAGGGTTCCCGCACCGTCGCCGAACTGGAGTCCGGAATCCACGGCATCGGCAAGAAGGTCGTGGAGGAAGCAGCCGAGGTCTGGATGGCTGCCGAGTATCTCTAGCCACGTCGCCCCGTCCTGAGCGGACCTCCGTCCGCCCAAGACGGCGCACCCGTGGCCCGCAATGCCCTCATGACTTCCTAACAAGAAAGAACTTGCCATGCTGAGAGTTGCCGTCCCGAACAAGGGATCCCTGTCCGAAGCCGCCTCCGCCATGCTCGCCGAGGCCGGCTACCGCCAGCGCCGCGACACCCGCGAACTGGTCATGGTGGACCCGGACAACGACATCGAATTCTTCTTCCTCCGCCCGCGTGACATCGCCGTGTACGTGGGCCAGGGCACCCTCGACGTCGGCATCACCGGCCGCGACCTGCTGCTCGACGCCGAGGTGGAAGCCGAGGAGCTGCTGCCACTGGGCTTCGCCGCGTCCACGTTCCGGTTCGCCGGCCCGGTGGGGGATTTCACTGCCATCGACCAGCTTGAGGGCAAACGCCTCGCCACCAGCTACGACGGACTGCTCCGCACCTATCTCGCCCGCCGCGGCATCAACGCCAAGGTCGTCCGCCTCGACGGTGCCGTCGAATCCTCCGTCCGGCTCGGCGTCGCGGACGCGATCGCCGACGTCGTCGAGACCGGCACCACGCTTAAGGCCGCCGGGATGGAGATCTTCGGCGAGCCGATCCTGGATTCCGAGTCGGTCCTGATCGGCCGCCCGGGCGAGCAGAACCCGGCCATCGAGGTGCTGATCCGCCGCCTGCAGGGCGTTCTGGTGGCGCGCCGGTACGTGCTGATGGACTACGACATCCGCAAGGAGCTCGTGGAGCAGGCCGCCGGCCTGACGCCCGGACTGGAGTCGCCCACCGTTTCGCCGCTGCGCGACTCGGACTGGGTGGCCGTCCGTTCCATGGTGCCCAAGAAGGAAACCAACCGCGTCATGGACGAGCTCTACGACCTGGGGGCCCGCGCCATCCTGGTCAGCAGCATCCACGCCTGCCGGATCTAGCGCCGCGGCCCCGTGAAGCCAACATCCGTGAGCCCATCATCTGTAGGCCCAGAGCAGGAGCAGCCATGTCTGTAGCCGTCCGCGTTATCCCGTGCCTGGACGTCGACGCCGGCCGCGTAGTCAAGGGCATCAACTTCGAAGGCCTGCGGGACGCTGGCGACCCGGTGGAACTCGCGCACCGCTACGACAACGGCGGCGCCGACGAACTGACGTTCCTCGACGTCACGGCATCCTCGGGCAACCGCGAAACCACCTTCGACGTCGTCCGCCGGACCGCCGAGGAAGTCTTCATCCCGCTGACCGTCGGCGGCGGCGTCCGCGGCGTGGCCGAGGTGGACAAGCTGCTGCGCTTCGGTGCGGACAAGGCCGCCATCAACACCGCAGCCGTGGCCCGGCCCGAGGTGATCGACGAGATCACCCGGCACTTCGGCTCCCAGGTCCTGGTGCTGTCCCTCGACGCGCGGCGCACCCGTCCCGGCTCGCAGCCGACGCCCTCCGGGTTCGAGGTCACCACGCACGGCGGCCGCCAGGGCACCGGCATCGACGCCCTGGCCTGGGCGCGGGAGGCCGCCGACCGCGGGGTCGGCGAGATCCTGCTCAATTCGATCGATGCCGACGGCACCAAGGACGGCTTCGACCTGGAGCTGATCCGGCTGGCCCGCGCCAACGTAAAGGTGCCGTTGATCGCCTCCGGCGGCGCCGGCAAGCCCGAGCACTTCCCGCCGGCGGTGGCCGCCGGCGCGGACGCGGTCCTGGCCGCCTCGGTGTTTCACTTCGGCCCGCTCGACATGATCGCCCAGGTCAAGGCGGCCATCCGCGAGGCAGGCTTCGAAGTCCGCTAATCCCCACCCGCCCCCTATCCTCGCAAGCTCGGACAGGGAACCCTGCGGGCGTGGGCCCACCACCCGCTTAAAACCAACGCGGGGCCACTTAGCGCTCATCCCGAGGGGAATACGGGCGCGACGTGACCCCGCGTTGACTTGTTTAAGCGGAGTTTAGAGGCCGACCTCGGCGGACTGCAGCAGTGCGACGGCGTCGGGCTGGCCTTCGAAGGTCACCAGCGCGTGCCGGGTCCGGCCGTGGGCGTGCATCAGGAGTTCGCCCGGTTCGCCGACGATCGCGACCGAGACGGGAGCCCGTTTGGCTACGTGACGGGGGCCGGAGGGGCGCACCAGCACGATGCCCAGATCCACGCCGCGGTACAGGATGGCGGCCCGCTTGATCAGTTCGGCCCAGAGCGCGTCGGAGTAGGCCTCATCCAAGGCCCGCGGCGCCCACCGGTCCACCGCACGGCGGACATCCTCGGTGTGTACGAAGTATTCGATCAGGTTGGAACTCTCGTCCAGGGCTTTGATCCGCAGGGGGGAGAGCGCGGGCGGTCCGGCGCGGAAGGTGTTGACCAGCTTCGCGTAAGCGTCAGGGGTCCGGATCTTGGCGGCGAGGTCCTCCGTGGCCTGGTCCGACGCCTTGGAGAGCCGCTTGATCAGCAGTCCGAGGCCAACGCGGGCCTT
>JAPLAM010000054.1 GCA_026393275.1 Arthrobacter sp. | reverse complement strand
GACCGCCGGCGTCGCGAAGGGCGGCTACGTCCTGGCCGAAGCCTCCCGCGACGGCGCCACCGTGGCGGCGCAGGTCATCCTGATCGGCACCGGCTCCGAAGTCCAGCTCGCCGTGGCCGCCCGCGAAGCCCTGCAGGCCGAAGGGATCCCCACCCGGGTCGTGTCCATGCCCTGCGTCGAATGGTTCACCAAGCAGGATGCCGCCTACCGTGAGGCCGTGCTCCCCGCCGGCGTCAAGGCGCGCGTCTCGGTCGAAGCCGGCCTCGCCCTGGGCTGGCGCGAATTCGTCGGCGACGCCGGCCGCTCCATCAGCCTCGAGCACTTCGGCGCCTCCGCGGACTACAAACGCCTCTTCCAGGAATTCGGCATCACCACCGAAGCCGTCACCGCCGCCGCCAAGGAATCCCTCGCCAACCCCGCCAACTGAGCGAGGAGGCGGCGTGCGCCCTTGGCATCACCCGAGCAGGTCGTCCTCGTAGCACCAGCGCCAGTCTTCGCCCGGTTCGATGCTGCGCATCACCGGGTGGCCGGTGGCGTCGAAGTGCTTTGAGGCGTGGGTGCCGGGAGAGGAATCGCAGCAGCCCACGGATCCGCAAGCCAGGCACATCCTGAGGTGGACCGGCGTCGTGCCTTCGCGGCGGCACTCCGCGCAGAAGGGATCGGGCGGAACCTGCGGGTCCGGCGCGGATTCGAGGTGTCCGCAGACGCCGCCGGGCCTGGCGATGCCTTCCCCGCCGCCCTCGCCGGAGCTGTCCAGCTCCTCCAGCGAGACGTCCAGCATGGATTCCTCCACGTCCAGCCGGTCCAGGACTTCGCTGAGGACCTCGTGGGCGTACTGGCCGCCGCGGCGCAGCTCCAGCACCTTGGCCCGTTCCGCGTCCAGCATGGCCAGCCGGAGCTGGGCGTAGCGCTGGCTGGGGGTCGAGGCCTCCGCCGTCGCCCGGCCGAGCCGTTCCCAGGCGGCCAGGCCGCGCTCCTGGGTGCGCCGCTTGAGCATCGCCACGACCTCCGGCGGGTCGTTATCGGTGCGCAGTTCCTGCAGCCGCTGCACCCCGGCGGCGGTGGCCAGCTGCATCAGGGAGGCCTGGTTCAGGGCATCCTCGCGCTGGTCCGGGCCCTGCAGCCGGAGCAGCCGAACCAGCGCCGGCAGGGTGAAGCCCTGCAGCGCCAGGGTCCCGCCGACCACCACCATCGCGGCCAGGATCAGCACCGCCCGGTGCTCCAGTCCCGCGGGCAGCACCAGCACCGCCGCGAGGGTCACCACCCCGCGCATCCCCGCCCAGGACACGATGGCGGCGAACTGCCACGGCGGTGCCGGGTCGTTCCGCTGCACGGCCGGGATCAGCCGCGGCAGATACGTCGCCGGGAACACCCACACCGGCCGCAGCAGCAGCACCGCCAGCAGGATTACCGCGCAGCCGGCCCAGATCCGGCCGGCGCCAAGCGAGTCGTCCTGGACGCCCTCGATGATGGTGCGGACCTGCAGCCCGATCAACAGGAACACGGAGTTCTCCAGCAGGAACTGCACTGTGTTCCAGTTGCTGCGCTGGCTCAGCCGGGCGGCGCCGTTGGGCATGGACGGCGCCTTGGTGCCCATCACCAGCCCGGCGACGACGACGGCGAGGACCCCGGAGGCGTGGATTGCCTCGGCCGGAAGGTAGGCGAGGAACGGGGCCATCAGCGACGTCGAGGTGTTGATCGCGACGTTCCGGATCCGCTTGCGCAGCTCGGTCAGCACGTAGGCGGCGGCCAGGCCCACCACCAGCCCGCCGCCGGCCGCGAGCAGGAAGCCACCGGCGATTCCGGCCGCGGACACGGTCCCGGCCAGCGCGGCGATGGCGGCACGGAGGCAAACCAGTGCGGTGGCGTCGTTGACCAGGGATTCGCCCTCGAGGATGGTGACGATCCGGCGGGGCATGCCCACTTTTCGGGCGATGGCGGTGGCGGCCACGGCGTCCGGCGGGGCCACGACGGCGCCGAGGGCGATCGCGGCGGCCAGCGGGATTTCCGGGAACAGCCACCAGACCACGAAGCCCACCGCGAGGGTGCCGAAGATGACATAGCCCACCGAGAGCAGCGAGATGGCCCGGCGGTTGGAGCGGAAGTCGAAGAGTGAGGTTCGCAGCGCGGCAGCGTAGAGCAGCGGCGGCAGCAGTCCGACCAGGACCAGCTCCGGGTTCAAATCCACGGCCGGGACAAAGGGCAGGAACGATCCCGCGACGCCGGCCAGTACCAGGAGTAGCGGAACGGAAATGTTGAGTTTCCGGCCCACTGCGCTGCCGGCACAGACGACGGCCACGAGAACCAGCAGTCCGAGTGCGAGTTCCATGACGCCATTCTCTCAGGCCGGTCTCTCCGGCACGGTGCTTTCGGCGGGCGCTCTGTGCCAGGCCGCCGTTTCGACGGTTCCGTGCCCGCTGGGTGTTTCCAAGCGGCGTGCCGGTAGGGAACCGTCGAATCGGGCGCCACGGGCCGACAGTTCCACGGATTTGCGCAGATACGTCCCGGGCGGAATGAAACTTGATACTTGAATGTTCAATAAAGCATGGACTTTGGCATCTTTACCTTTGGCGAACTTACCCGCAACATCAGCACCGGCCGTGCGGTGTCTCCGCAGCAGCGGTTGAAGGAGATTATTGAGCTGGCGAAACTGGCCGACCAGGCTGGCCTGAGCTTCCTGGGCCTGGGGGAGCACCACCGGCAGGACTTCGCCGTTTCGGCACCGGAAATCGTGCTGGCCGCGATCGCCCGCGAGACCAAGAACCTGCGGCTCGGCACGGCCGTCACGGTGCTCTCCACGCAGGACCCGGTGCGCCTCTTCGAGCAATTCGCCACACTGGACCTGATCTCCGACGGGCGGGCCGAAATCATCGTGGGCCGGGGCGCCTTCGTGGAGTCCTACCCGCTATTCGGCCACAGGCTGGAGGACTACGACGCCCTCTTCGACGAGAAGCTGCGGATGCTGCTGGAACTGCGGGACAACGCCGTCGTGGACTGGCAGGGGAACCTGACGCAGAACCTGGCCGGACTGGACATTGTCCCGCGGCCGGTGCAGGAAAAGCTGCCCGTCTGGGTGGGCGTCGGCGGGACGCCGGCGAGCTTTGCCCGGGCCGGCCGGCTGGGCCTGCCGCTGTTCGTCGCGCTGCTGTCCGGGCCCGCTCGGTTCCGGCGCCTCGTGGAGCTCTACCGCCAGAGCGCAGCGGACGCCGGCCACGACGCGGCCGGACTGCCGGTGGGGGTAGGCGGCCACTTCTACGCGGCTCCCACCTCACAACAGGCCCGCGACACCTTCTACCCGCACTACCGGGGGTATTTCGAGCAGAACATGCCGCGCCCGCTGGATCACTTCCCGCGCTCCACCTTCGACGAGTGGACCGAGCCGGGCGGCGGGCTCCTGGTGGGAAGCCCCCAGCAGGTCACCGAGAAGCTGCTGGAAATCCACGCAACCCTCGGCAACAACCGGTACATGGCCCAGATCGGGCTCGGCGGACTGCCGTTTGCCGAGACCGCGCGCTCCATCGAACTTCTGGCCACAGAAATCATGCCCGCCGTGAACCGCGAAATCGGGGCGTCCCGCCCCGCCTAACCGGCGGACTAGAGCAGGCGCCACGCGGTTCTAGAACCTCGTGATCTCGGTCAGGAACCCGTAGTACTTGGAGCCCACCGGGTGGAGCGGATCGCCGGCGAAGCCGAAGTCGGGGTGCCGCTGGTTATAGGACTCGGCGAGATCGAGGAACTGCTCGCTGATGTCGGCGCCGGAACCCTGGCAGGCACCGTCGCTGATGCACAGGGCCACCGCGCCAGCCACGGCGGGACTGGCGAAGCTGGTGCCATGGTTGATGCCGTAGCCTCCGCCGCGAGCCGTGGACAGGACGCAGACGCCCGGTGCCGCGACGGTGTGCCGCTGGTCCTGGACGCTGACGGCGTAGTTCGAGAAGAACGCGGGCTGGTCGTCGCGCTGGCCCAGGACGCTCCAGTCGTCACGGCCGCAGATGCTGGGAGCCAGACCGCCCGGGTGGCCGTCGAAGTCCGCCATGGCGGTGGCCGTCACAACCTCGTGATAGGCCGCGGGCACCGTCGTCGCGAAGTCCGACGCGGCGTTGCCGGCAGCGACCGCGTAGACCACGCCGGCCCGGACCGAGCGGCAGATCGCGTAATGCATCGGGTCGGTGCCCTTGCCGCAATTCGCCGTGTTGGAGCCGGGCCCGGCGATGCTGATGTTGGCGACATCGATGGCGTCGCTCCGGTCCCCGCCCCGGCGGGTCGAGGTCACCCAGTCAATGGCGCAGATCAGGCTCGCCTCGCTGATGGTCCCGGCGTCCGACACCACCCGCACCGACCAGAGCCGGGTACCCGGCGCCGTGCCGACGATGCCTGAACCGTTGTTGCGGGCTCCGATCACGCCTGCCACCGCGGTCCCGTGGCCCAGGACATCAACCGGGGTCACCTTGACCGGAGCGCCGGACGTGCAGTCGATGCCGCCCCGGACGTTGAGTTCCGGGTGGGTGGCGTCAATGCCGCTGTCGATGACCGCCACATTGACGCCGGAATCGCTGTCGCTGGCGCGTTGGTTAGCGCCGGCCCTGGCCTCCGCTATGTCGCCGCCGATCCGCAGCCACCAGAACGGCGCGATCTCGGTGTTGGGTGCCGTGGGTTCCTGGGGTTTGTCGAAGTGCCGGCCGAGCGTGACGAAGTCGACGCTCGGATCGGCGGCCACGCTGTTCGCCTGTGCCGCCGTCATGGTGCCGGAGTAGCCGTTCACCGCGTCCCGGTAGACCTTGGACGCCGTGAAGCCGAATTTTCCCTGCTGTGCGGCGGCAAGGGCCCCGGCGTCGCCGGCGCCGTCCTTGAGCACCACGATGTAGCTCTGCTCCGAATCGGCCACGGCCGGGGCGGCGGCAACCGTCCCGCCGCCCGCGGCGAGGACGACGGCGGCCAGGGCGGCCAAGAAGTGCCGGGGCCGCGTGCTGTCCGGCGGGGGAGCGGCGGCGCCCGGCAGGGGCCGGCGCCAGGCTGCGGCCACGAATATTTTCTCCACTTGCGGGAAAAGTTTGCGGACGGTGATGAACATCGTGGCCTCCAGTAAGCGTTGTCGCTTTCGAGTGCCCCCCGTCCATATGGTAGGCCTGTGGCGCGGAAAAATCAGGAGGTAATCGGTGTCCGAGGGCTGGCGCGGACCGCGGGCGGCCGCATAGCGGGTACCGGCAATCGGTCAGCGCCGAGGTGCGCCGCGCGTCCGGTGCCCGGGTTCAGCCGTTGTAGCCCTCCACCTGCGTGACGGGGCGAGCCTCCGCGTCGTCGGGGTTTTCGCCGTACTGCTTCTTGGCCCGCCGCTGCCGCAACAGATCCCAGCACTGGTCGAGGTCTTGTTCGAGTTGACTGAGCCGGAGCCGGTCGGGGACGTGGTCATGGTCGGGACTTGCGGATTCGGCCCGTTCGCGTAGCTCCCGTTCCTCGTCTACCAGGGTGGTGATGCGCTGGAGGATGTCCTGCTCGTCCATGGTGTCCTACTTTCTGCGGTCCTGAATCTGTGGATACCCGCCAGCGTAATCACGGTCCTTGGCCGTGGCCAGTGGGTGCCCGAGACAACGGCTCCGGGAGCCTCGGGAAGGGCAGAGCGCGAAGTGCTGCCGGCCGCATGATCAGCTTGCTTATTATTTTCTTGCTTCCTAAAGTTGAGTCCGTAAGGCACCAATCTCTCCGCGTGGGACGTGAACGGCCGAACGGCTGCGGGACCCTCGCGCTGGCTGGAGGAGGACACATGTCCGAACACAACATTGCAGGCAAGAAAGTCGCGTTTCTACTGACGGACGGCGTCGAACAGATCGAACTGACCAGCCCGTGGAACGCGGTCAAGGAGGCCGGCGGCGAACCCACGCTCGTGGCCCCCAAGAGCGGAAAACTGCAAGGCTACGATGGCACCGAAAAAGGTGAGACTTTCGACGTCGACCTAACGGTGGACCAGGCCAACGCGTCGGACTTCCACGCCCTCGTCATTCCGGGCGGCGTCGTGAACGCTGACCACCTCCGGGTCGACAAGGGAGCCCAAACTTTTGCCCGCGGTTTCTTCGAACAACACAAGCCGGTGGCCTCGATCTGCCACGGCCCGTGGCTGCTGATCGACGCCGGCGTGGTCAGCGGACGCAATTTGACCTCGTACCACACGCTTCAGACGGACCTGAAGAACGCGGGCGCCAACTGGACTGACGAGGAAGTGGTGGTTGACCAGGGCCTGGTGACGAGCCGGAATCCGGACGACCTGCCGGCGTTCAACAACAAGTTGCTGGAAGAAATCGCCGAGGGCGAGCACGCCGGCCAGACCGCCTAACCGTCCGGCGTGGCGCCCCGGGCCGCGTCGGCCCGCGGGCTCCGGCGGCCCTATGAAGGGGGGGGGCCGATTTCGGGCAGGATATGGCGTGTAAGTGCGCCGGTGCGGACATATCGTTCGCCTGACCGCCGCCTCCAGCTATCAAGGAGTTCCGGATATGACCACGCTCAACCCCTACCTTGGCTTTCGCGACAACGCGAGGGATGCCATGACCTTCTACAAGACGGTGTTTGGTGGCGAGCTGAACATGAGCACCTTCGGCGAGTTCCACGCCAGCGAAGACCCCGCCGAGAAGGACAAGATCATGCACGGCATGCTGACCAGTGAATCGGGCCTGGTGCTGATGGGGGCGGACACGCCCAACAGCATGGATTACACCCCGGGCAACAACTACTCCGTATCCCTTAGCGGCACCGACGAGGCCGAGCTGCGCGGCTACTGGGACAAGCTCGCCGACGGCGGCACCGTGACGGTGCCGCTGGAGAAGGCCCCGTGGGGCGACACCTTCGGCATGTGCAAGGACAAGTTCGGGGTGGACTGGCTGGTCAACATCGGGCCCGCCACCAGCTAGCGGGCGTCCGAGTCGACGCGGCCGGGCCACTCTCGCGCGGGAGGCCCGGCCGCCGGCTTGTCCGACGGCCCGAGCCGGGGCGGCCCGGCCAACAGCCGGGTCGCCCTGCCCGGCAGGTCAGTCCGGGCTGGTGTCGGTGGTGAGGCCGCGGTCGTCCGCCGTCTCTTCGTCTTGTTCCTCGGCCGGTCCCGGCACTTTGTTCGTGTCGCCAGTTCCGGGGGGTGTAGTCGCCGCGCCGTCAGCGCTGCCGTCGTCGCGTGGGACGGGCTTCCCGGCCTCGTCCACCCCGTCGCTCACGATGTCTTCCGGTTCGATCGGCTCGTTGCTCATGCGTTCCTCCGATGTTGGCGTGCCCGTAATTTTCACCCGCGTGATCTCCGCCCGCGAGGGTCTCCACCAAGCTACAGCGGGCCCTCCGCCGGCGTACAGACCGCCCTCGGTCGCCCTGCCGCACAACCCGGCGCGGTCGGTTACACAGGGTCTATCAGTATGCTTACTACACGCTAAACAGTGGCGCCGAGCAGAAACGAGATCCCGCATGAGCAGCGCCGAGCGCATCGAGGTTGAGGCCGCCGGCCATTTGGGCCATGTCTTCGCCTCCCGCCGGACGCCCGGCCAGGCGGCCGGCCGCGCCGTCGTTCTGATCCACGGGATCGGCGCCTCGCATCGCTACCTGGAACGGCTCCACGGGTTGCTGGCCGGGTCCGCCGACACCTATTCGATCGACTTGCCGGGCTTCGGCGACACGCCGCGGCCGCCGCAAACGCTCACCGTGGCGGAGCAGGCCACCTACATCCTGGGCGCGCTCGAGCAGCTCGGAGTGCTGGAGTTCGTGGTGGTGGGCCACTCGATGGGGACGCAGTTCGCGGTCGAAGCCGCGAGGCAGCAGCCGCTGCGGATTCCGCACGTGGTCCTGATGGGCCCGGTGGTCAACGACCGCCGGCGAACCGTGGCGCAGCAGGCGCTGGCGCTGGGCCGCGATTGCATGTTCTTTGAGAGTCCTTCCTCGAACGCGGTGGTCTTCACCGACTATCTCCGCTGCGGGCCGAGCTGGTACCTCAAGAACCTGCGGCTCATGATGGACTACCGCCTTGAGGACGAAGTCGGCGGAATCACGGCCCCTATCCTGGTGCTGCGGGGCGAGAACGACCCCGTGGCCACGACGGGCTGGTGCCGCCGGCTCGCCGCCCGGGCATCCGCCGCGCAGTTCCTGGAAATCAAGGGGACCGGACACGTGGTCCAGCACACCCGCGCCGTCGAGGTGGCCGAGTCCATCCTCTCCTTCGCCGGTATCACGGCGGCAGGAACTGCCGCGCCCCGGGATCTGACTGCGTGAGCTCGGTGTTCCAGATCGCGGGCTGGTGGGCCCAGGACTACGCTTACGCCGTCGGCCGGCAACTGCGCAGTGCAGTCTCCCGGGTCAGCCCCGGTGAGTTCCTGACCGGCACCGGCCGGCCCGTCGTCGTGATTCCCGGCGTCTTCGAAGACTGGCGCTTCATGCTGCCGCTGATTCGGACGCTGCATGCAGCCGGGCACCCGGTGCACGTCGTCACCGTGCTGGAACGCAACCGGCTTGCCGTTCCGAAGGCTGCGGCCCTGATTGCCGGCTACCTCCGCGACCGGGACCTCACGGATACCCTGATTGTGGCCCACAGCAAGGGTGGGCTGATCGGCAAGTTCGCGATGACGTCACTGGATCCGGAGCCGCGGATCGCCCGGATGGTGGCCGTCGCCGCTCCGTTCTCCGGCTCCCGGTACGCGGGATTCATGCTCCTCCCGAGCCTGCGGGCACTGTCGCCGCGCAACGCCGTAACCCTGCAACTGTCCCGCGAACAGCGTGCCAACGAGCGCATTACCTCCATCTATGGGCTCTTCGATCCGCACATCCCGGAGGGCAGCGTGCTTCCGGGAGCCCGGAACGTGCAGCTGGATACCGGTGGCCACTTCCGGATCCTCGCCCACGAGGTCACGCTCCGCACGGTCCTGGCGGAAGCGGCCGCGCCGTCCCCCGCCGCCGGCCCCGCAGCCGGCGTTCCAGACGGCGTCGCGTCACCAAATGACTCGCGGAGCGTCCCAACGTAGTCTTAGCGTTAACTTGAGGTCTCTGGACGGATTCGCATGCCACAGCTCGACGTGAGGGAGTCCACCTCCCCGCCATTGACCATCGCCGACGCCGCCCGAACCGAGGCGGTCACGGTGCTCGCCCGGCTGGGCTCGGCACCGGGCGGCCTGGCCGCGGCCGAAGCGGCGGAGCGGCTCGCCGTGCTGGGGCCGAACGCGGTCCGCACCCACGAGGCCAGCGGCTGGTCCGTGCTCGGGCGGCAGTTCCGCAGCCCCATCCTGATCCTGCTGCTCGTCACCGCCGGGCTCTCACTCTCGCTGGGGGACGCCACCAACTCGATCGTGATCGGCGTGATCCTGCTGGTCAGCGTGGGTCTGGGCTTCAGCAACGAATTCCGCGCCGAACGCGCGGCCGAGGCGCTGCATTCACGCGTCACGCACACCGCCGTCGTGCTCCGCGACGGGACCATCCGCGAGGTGGACGTGACCGCGCTGGTGCCCGGCGACGTCGTGCAACTGGGGCTCGGCGCGATCATCCCGGCCGATCTTCGCCTGCTGAGCGCCAAGGACCTGCTCTGCGACGAAAGCATCCTGACCGGAGAGTCGCTGCCGGTCGGCAAGGACCCCGCCCCGGTGGCGGGCGGCGCCGCGCTGGGTGACCTGACGTCCTGCCTGTTCATGGGAACAGTGATCCAGGCGGGCAACTGCACCGGGGTGGTGGTGGCCACCGGCGGCCAGGCGGAGTTCGGCCGGATTGCGCTTGGCCTGGGCGACCGGCAGCCGCAGACCGAATTCCAGCTCGGCCTCAAGCGCTTCTCCTTCCTCCTGCTCCAGGTTGCCATCGGGCTGACGTCGCTGATCTTCATCGCGAACCTGCTCCTGCATCGGCCCCTGATCGAGTCGCTGCTGTTCTCCCTGGCCATCGCGGTGGGGATCACCCCGCAGCTGCTGCCCGCCGTCGTCAGCACGAGCCTGGCCACGGGCACCCGGCAGCTGGCCAAGCGCAAGGTGCTGGTCAAGCGGCTGGTCTGCATCGAGGACCTCGGCGACATGGACATCCTCGTTACTGACAAGACCGGGACCCTGACCGAGGGCCGGATCAGCTTTACCGCCGCCCTGCCGGTGGCCGACTTGTCCGCGGGGGAGTTGCTCACCCTCGGGCTGCTCGCCACTGAGGCGGACTACACGGAGGCGAAGCGGTCCGTCCTCGGGCAGAACCCGCTGGACGCCGCGCTCTGGGAGTCGCCGGAGGCGGCCGCGTTCGAACCGTCGCGCTATCGGCGGCTCGACGTCATTGATTTCGACCATCAGCGCCGGCGGACCAGCGTGCTGGTCCGCGACGCCGGCGGCCCCGCCCGGATCATCACCAAAGGCTCGCCGGAGGATGTCCTGGCGCTGTGCGGCGCTACCGCGGCCACGGTGCAGGCCCTGCTGGATGAACAGTTCGACGCCGGTTCCCGCGTGGTGGCCGTCGCCACCCGGGTTGCCGCCGGAACAGAAGATATCTCGCCGGCCGACGAGAAGGACCTGACCCTGGCCGGCTTCCTCGTCTTCCTCGACCGGCCCAAGGCCAACGCGAAGGAGTCCCTGGACCGGCTGAACGCGCTGGGCATCACGGTCAAGATCGCCACCGGAGACAACGCCAAGGTGGCAGAGAAGGTCTGCGAGCAGGTGGGCGTGCTGTCCGGCGGGACCATCACCGGCGTCCAGGCCGAGGCCATGTCCGATCAGGAGCTGAGCGCCGCCGCCCGCGAGGCCAGCATCTTCGCCCGCGTCTCGCCGGAGCAGAAGGCCAGGATTATCCGGCTGCTGCGCCAGAGCGGCGGAGCGGTCGGATTCATGGGCGACGGCGTCAACGACGCGCTCGCGCTGCACCAGGCGGACATCGGCATCTCCGTGGACAGCGCCACCGACGTCGCCAAGGACGCCGCCGACGTCGTGCTGCTGGACAAGGACCTCGGCGTGCTGGCCGACGGCGTGATGGAAGGCCGGCGGATCTTCGCCAACACCATCAAGTACGTGCTGATGGGCACCTCCAGCAACTTCGGCAACATGTTCAGCGCGGCTACGGCGTCCGTGGTGCTGAGTTTCCTGCCGATGCTGCCGGGACAGATCCTGCTCAACAACCTGCTCTACGACAGCGGCCAGCTGGCCATCCCGGGCGACCGGGTGGACAAGGAGCAACTGCTGGCACCGGCCCACTGGAACATCGCCTTCATCCGGCGCTTCATGTTCCTCTTCGGCCCCATCAGCTCGGTGTTCGACTTCGCGACGTTCGGACTGATGCTGTTTGTGTTCAACGCCGTTCCGGGGGAGTTCAGGGCCGGCTGGTTCATCGAGTCAATTGCGACCCAGACGCTGATCATCTTCGCGATCCGGACCCGCCGGGTGCCGTTCCTGCGCAGCCGCCCCTCCGTCGGGTTGCTGTGCGCCTCGCTGGGCGTAGTGGCCCTGGGCGTCTACCTTCCGTTGTCCCCGCTGGCCGGTGTCCTCGGCTTTGACCCGTTGCCGGTGCCCTTCTTCCTGGCGCTGCTGGGCATGACAGTGATCTACCTGGTGCTGGTGGAGCTGGCCAAGCAATGGTTCTTCTCCCGTTCCGCGCAGCAGCCAGCCGTGCCGGCACTACCACGGGTCCGGCGGCGGGGAGCAGACCACCATGTGGCCCGCCGTGCGGCCCGCTTCAGCACCACGGAACCCCGGACCCGGCATTCACGAAGGGGTCCGCTGGCACCCCGGCGGGGCAGGCCGGGCCGGCCCAAAGCAAACCGGGTACAAGGGCCCTCACATCCGCGGAACTCCTGACGGATAGTGGGAGGAAGCGGCCACCTGGTCCGATCCCCGGCCCTGCGGAGCGCATCGCTGGGAGAGCCCTTGGCCGGCGCCCGATTGGAAAGCCAAGACAATGAGCGTTTTTGAAGACAGGATCGACGCCGGGCGGCAACTGGGGAGGCGGCTTTCGGACCTACGCGGCAGGGACGTCGTGGTCCTCGGCATCCCGCGCGGCGGAGTTCCGGTGGCGTTCGAGGTTGCCGCCGCCCTGGACGCCCCCTTGGACGTGATCGTGGTGCGGAAACTCGGTCTCCCGTACCAGCCCGAACTCGCCATGGGGGCCATCGGCGAGGACGGGGCCAGGGTGTTGGAAGAGCATGTGCTGGCGCAGGCCAGAGTCAGCGGCCAGGAACTCGCGGCGGTCGAGAACCACGAACGGGCCGTGCTCGAGAACCGGGTGGCGCGGTTCCGGAAGGGCCGCACCCGCGAGGACCTGACCGGACGCATCGCGGTGATCGTCGACGACGGAATCGCCACCGGATCCACCGCCCGCGTAGCCTGCCGGATCGCCCGGAAACTGGGCGCCGCACGGGTGATTCTCGCCGTGCCCGTCGCCCCGGCCGACACCCTGGCACGCCTGAGCGAACCCGACGAGGTGGTCTGCCTGGCCACGCCCCGGGAGTTCTCCGCCGTCGGCTACCACTACCGTGACTTCTCGCCGACCGAGGATGATGAGGTGATCCAGCTTCTCGACGACGCCGCCCGCCGCCACAAGGATTCCCCGCCGCCGGCGGGGTCAGCGGGGGCCGGGGACCCCGTGGAATTTGACGAAGAGGTGGAGATCCCGTCCCGGAGCGTCCGGCTTCGCGGCCAGCTGCACCTGACCGTACCGGCCCGGGGTGTGGTCCTTTTCGCCCACGGGAGCGGCAGCAGCCGGCACAGCCCGCGCAACCGTCTCGTGGCCGGCCTGCTTCAGCGGGCCGGGCTGGGCACCCTGCTGCTTGACTTGCTCACGCCGACCGAAGAGCGTGACCGTGCCAACGTCTTCGACATCGAGTTGCTCGCGCGCCGGCTCTCTTCGGCCGCCGACTGGCTGGGCAGCCGAGAGGACACCGCCGGCAGCGCCATCGGCTACTTCGGGGCGAGCACGGGGGCGGCTGCCGCGCTGTGGTCCGCATCCGAACCCTCCGCGCGGATCGCCGCCGTCGTTTCCCGCGGCGGTCGTCCCGACCTGGCGGGTCCGCGGCTGTCCGCGGTCCGCGCGCCGACGCTGCTGATTGTGGGCAGCCTCGACCACGAGGTGCTGGAGCTCAACCGCAAGGCCAAATCCATGATGCGGTGCCCCAACCAGCTCGCCGTGGTCCAGGGCGCCACCCACCTGTTCGAGGAGCCGGGCACCCTCGCCGCGGCAGCGATCCTGGCCCGCGACTGGTTCAAGGATTACCTGCTGCCCGCCACCGAACCGGTCCCTCAGGAGTGAGCGCCATCCTGCCCAACTGACTGGCAGTTGTTGCCGTTCTCAGCGCTCAAAGCGGCAACTACTGCGAGCTACTTTGGCGGCGCTCGACGCGGTCGCGGATACCGAGGAGCATGCGGCGCTCCATCACGAACTGCACCGGTTCAAGCAGCACGCGCAACGGGATGCCCAGCAGCAGCGGAGAGTAGTCATAACGGGTCCGCGACAGCAAACGGGTGCCGCCTGCACCCACGGGCTGCAACACGAACGTCCAGCCGATTTCCAGGCGTGGGCCGGCCGCTGGCCGTCCGTCCCCTGCGGCCTGTTCTGTGACTAGCCCGGTGCGCGGGTTCAGCGCCCCGCCGAGAGCCAGCACCGCTCCGGGTTCGAGCCGCCTGACCGGGATCCCGCCGGAGGGGGACAGCGGAATGACATCGCCGACGGCGAGCTGCTGAAATTCCGGAAGGATCCGGTCGGCGCTGTGCATGCCCAGGCCCGCCGCATTCTCCAAGGCGTCGTAGCTGTACATGCCGCCGCGGCCCGCCCCCAGCTGAACGAGCCATGGCCACACGGCGGCCGGCGGGGCTGCGATGCTGACGGCCCGTGTACTTTGCAGGCGCGCCGTACGAACCAGTTCGTCACCCGGCAAGGGGCCCGCCGCTTCCTGCGCGGTCGCTCCCCAGCGTGCCTGTCGCGGCCGGACCGCAAGGACATAGCCGGCTGCCGCGGCCCCGGCGGCCAGCGCCGCCACCGCACCTTTCAACGCGGCCGGGATCGCCGGGTGGGACCCGCCCTGCCCCCTCCGGCCTGAGCTCATTCGCCGGGCTGGCCGTCGCCCGCGTCCTGGCCGACCACCAGCACCGGGCAATGGGCATGCGCCGCGCAGGCGCCGCTGACCGAGCCCATGACCTGCGCGAGAAAGCCGCCCCGGCCGCGCCGACCGACGACCAGCAACTGGGCATCCCGGCTCTCGTCGATCAGCACCTTGGCCGGCGGACCGAACTTGACCTGCCGGGTGAGCCGTTCCGGGCGGGCGTCCCCGAAAGCGCGTTCCAGCGATTGCTCCACGAGGCGCTTCGCCGTCTCGTCAAGTTCGTCGGTCGAGGCGGTGCGCTCCTCCGGCAGATGGGATGCGAGGAAGAAATCCGAGCTGCCCAGGCACGTGATGACCTCCAGCGGGGCGTTCAGGCTGGTGGCCAGGCGCCCGGCGAGCCGGAGTGCCGTCGTTGAAAACTCGGAGCCGTCTACGCCCACGACTATCCGCTGATCTCCGCTCATGGCATCCACCCTTCCCCGTGGCCCCGGCATCGCCTAGGGCCAAAGGTCACCGCACGATGCGCGGGTCCGCTGCGTGGCCGGGGGGTGCACCGCGGGTGCCGTCCGTTCTAGGGTGGGAACGGCAGCCGACCGACCACCGAGGAGAGCCTGATGAGAATTGCAGTTACCGGAGGAAATGGAAAGCTCGGCAGGAACGTGGTCCGCCGGCTCGTCGACGACGGCCACCAGGTCACCAACCTTGACCAAACCGGAGAACGCGGGCCCGGGTTCACCCGGGTCGACCTGCGCGACTATGGGCAGGTGGTGGACGTCATCCTCGGCCTGGACGACCGGCACGAGGGCTTCGACGCAATCGTGCACCTGGCCGCCATCCCGGCCCCCGGCCTCGCGCCGGACGCCGCGACGTTCGAGAACAACATGCAAGCCACCTACAACGTGTTCCAGGCGGCCCGCCGCGCCGGCATCAAGAAGATTGTCTACGCCTCCAGTGAGACGGTGCTGGGACTGCCGTTCGACGTCGACCCGCCCTACCTTCCGGTCGACGAGGAGTACCCGGCCCGGCCGGAAAGCACCTATTCACTGGTCAAACACCTCGAAGAGCAGATGGCGATCCAGCTGACCCGCTGGGACCCGGATCTGAGCATCACCGGCCTGCGGTTCTCCAACGTGATGGACCCGAAGGACTACGAGGAGTTCCCATCATTCGACGCCGACGCCCGGCTGCGCAAGTGGAACCTTTGGGGCTACATTGACGGCCGCGACGGCGCGCAGGCCGTGGCACGGGCGCTGGAGCACGGCCGGCCCGGATTCGAGGCTTTCATCATCGCCGGCCTGGACACCGTGATGAGCCGCTCCAGCAGTGAGCTGGCCGCCGAGGTGTTCCCGAACGTCAAGGTGGTCAAGGAACTGGGTGAGCACGAGACGCTGCTCTCGATCGACAAGGCCACGCGGCTCCTGGGCTACGCGCCGGAGCACAGCTGGCGCAACTACCACTCGCTGCGCACCACCCCTACTGAGGACTGAACAACCAGGGGGCTAGGTGGCCGGGGGGCCATCTTGATGGCTGGACCAGATGTCCCCGATTTCCTCGGTGGACTGTTCCACGATCCGGCGCATCGCGGCGTGGGCGGCATCCATCTCGCCGCGCTGGATGGCGCTGGCCACGTCCACGTGCAGCTGGAGCGCCTCGTGCTGCGGTAGCTGTGGCATCAGGCCGTGCTCGGTCCGGCCCGTGAGGACCTCCGCGACGAGGTTGTGCAGCTGCGAAAACATCGGGTTGCCGGAGGCCCGCAGCACGGCGGCGTGGAACTCGATGTCCAGCCGCAGGAACTCGTCCTGGTCGCCGCGCTGCCCCGCAGCCCACAGCCGCGCTGCCTGGGAGACGAGGTCGCTGGCAGCGTCCAGGGACGCCCGTTCGGCGGCCAGCCGGGCGGCCTGCGGCTCGATCGCGCCGCGGAGTTCGTTCAGGGCGCGCAGCTGGTCCACCCGCCGGGACGAGGCCAGCCGCCAGCGGATTACCTGCGGGTCGTAGAGGTTCCAGGATTCCTCCGGCTGCACCACGGTGCCCAGCCGGCGCCGCGATTCCAGCATGCCCATCGAGGAGAGCACCCGCGTGGCCTCCCGCACCACCGAACGCGAGACGCCGTGCCGCGCCTCAAGCTCGTCCAGCCGCAGGATCGCGTGGGGCGCCAGATCCCCCTCGGCAATGGCGAGCCCCAGGGTCTGGACAAGCGCGGAGTGCAGGTCAGCTGAAGACTCCGCCTTTGGGGTTTGCATAAATAAATCATACGGATGGAGGCAAGGGGTTGTATAAGTCTGCTTTATTTCTCTAAGATCGCTCCAGAGCAGATGTAACGATGCATCCGCGGCGGCTGGAAGATGATCCGGCCCCAAAAGACATAAGGGAGTCGTAATGAAGCGGCGTTCAATTGTGAAGTACGCGGCCGTAGCCGCCGCGCTGTCGCTCGGCGTCACCGCCTGTGGCGGCGGCAGCGGCAGCAGCGATGCCAAGACCTCCGGCACGGTCCGGGTCACGCTGGCCAACCACGTGTGGACCGACGGCATCAAGGCAGCCATTCCGGAATTCGAAAAGGCCACCGGCCTCAAGGTCGAGCTCACCCAGCTCGGCGAGGACCAGCTGTCCGACCAGTACAACGTCAAGCTCAACGCCGGCAGCGACGAGATCGACGTCATGATGTACCGCCCGCTCCAGGAAGGCAAGGCGTTCGCCAAGAATGGCTACCTGGCGGACCTGACCAGTAAGGTCTCCGCGGACTCGAACTGGGACTGGAAGGACTACCAGGACGGTCCCGTCAAGGCCAGCACCGTTGACGGCAAGGTCGTCGGCGTCCCGATCATCACCGAACGTGAAGTGCTGTACTACCGCAAGGACCTGCTGGCGGCCGCCGGCGTCCAGGTTCCCAAGACCATGGACGAGCTCGAGGCCGCCGCCAAGAAGATCTCCGCGTCCAACCCGGATACCGCCGGCTTCGTGGCGCGCACCGGCAAGTCCGCAGCGGTGACTCAGTTCTCCAGCTTCCTCTACAGCTTCGGTGGCGACTTCGTCGACGCCAGCGGCAAGTCCGCCGTCGGCAGCGACGCCGCGAAGAAGGCCTACTCGTTCTACGGCGGCCTGATCAAGAACTACGGCCCCAAGAACGTCAGCACCGACATGAGCTGGCCCGAGGCGATGGCAATCTTCACCCAGGGCAAGGCCGCCTTCTACACCGAGGCCGACTCGCTCTACAAGAACGCCACCGACCCGGCCAAGTCCAAGGTCTCGGACAAGGTCGGATTCGCCGCCCTGCCCGCCGGCCCGGCCGGTTCCAAGCCGTACAACATCCCGTCGTGGGGCCTGGCCGTCAACAAGGCGTCCAGCAACCAGGACAACGCCTGGAAGTTCATCCAGTGGGCCACCAGCAAGGACCGCACCCTGGCCGCACAGAAGGCCGGCGTCCCCGGTCCGCGCGCCTCGGTCTGGGCCGACCCGGCCGGAACCTCCACCTACCCGCAGGACCTGGCCGACGCCATCGCTGCCAGCGCCAAGACCGGCGTGGGCCACGACCGTCCCGAGGTTGTCACCGTGGGCAAGGCCCGCGAGATCGTCGGAGCCCCGATCGTTGCCACTATCACCGGGGCCGATGCGTCGGCCGCGGCTGACACGGCCAACGACGCCTTCCAGAAGTTCCTGGACAGCGAAAAGAAGTAGCGCCCCGGCGCCTGCGCCTTTGCAGATCGCCTGACGCAACACCAGCCCGGCGGGACGGCTGCCCAGCCGCCGTCCCGCCGCGGCCACGCTCTCAACTTCACCCCCAACTCTTTAGGTGAACCATGTCTGTACTGAACAACTCCCGCGGAGACACCGCCCGGGACACCACCCGGGACGCCGCCCGCGGCGCGTCCCGCACACCCGGGCCGCGGAAGAATTTCTCCGCCTGGGCCAACCGGCACCGCAAATGGCTCTTCGCCGCGCCGGCCATGATCTTCGTGGGTGTCCTGATCGTCTTCCCGCTGGCCTGGACGATCTACCTCAGCCTCACCGATTCGCAGGGCTCGGTCCGCGCCGCGTCCGAGTTCGTCGGCCTGGAGAACTACCTGACGGTGCTCTCCGACGTCGAACGGTTCTGGCCCGCCGTCGGCCGCACGCTGACCTTCACCGGCGTCGCGCTGGTCTGCGAAGTTGTTCTGGGCATGGGTATCGCGCTGCTGCTGTGGCGCCCCTTCCGCGGCGAAAAATGGGTCCGGGTCGCCATCCTGCTGCCGCTCGTCGCCACCCCCGTGGCCGTCGGCATGATGTGGCGGCTGATCTTCGACCCCAACATCGGCTTCGTCAACCAGCTGCTCGGCATGATCGGCATCCCGCCGCAGCCGTGGCTCTCCGGCCAGGACACCGCCCTTGGCACCACGATCTTCATGGACATCTGGCAGTGGACCCCCATGGTGGTGCTGATCCTGCTGGCTGGCCTGACGTCCCTCTCCGAAGAACCGGACGAGGCCGCCCGGATGGACGGCGCTAACGCCTTCCAGCGCTTCTTCTTCATCACCCTGCCGCTCATGATGCCCACCGTGATCGTCGCCATCCTGCTGCGCGGCATCGACGCCCTGAAGACCTTCGACATCCTCTACGCCACCAAAGGCAAGGGCGGCGGCTCCTTCCACGAGGTGGAGACGCTCAACGTCTACGCCTACGGCCTGAGCTTCGACTACAACCAGTACGGGCTGTCCTCCGCGGTGCTGATCCTGTTCTTCATGATCATCATCATCACCATGTGGCTGCTGACCATGCGCAAGAAAGCGGTAAGCAAATGACCGTACTGAACCAAACCACCGACTCCCGGACCGCCGCCGCGCCGGCGCCAGCCCCGCGCCGCCGCAAGCCGCTGGCCACCCGCGCCTACAAGGTGTTCCGGGTCGTCGCGCTGATCGCAGTGGTGCTGTTCCTGGTGGCCCCGCTGTTCTGGATGCTCCTGGCCTCCTTCAAGACCAACGTGGACATCTACGACACGGGCAAGTCGTTCTTCTTCACCCCCACCGGGGAGAACTACGCCAACGTGCTGCAGCGGAACAACTACTTCGTCTTCATCTTCAACAGCTTCTGGGTGGCGTTCGTCTCCACCGCGCTGTCGCTGGTCCTCGGCGTCCCCGCCGCCTACGCGATGAGCCGCTTCACCATGCACCGCTCGGCCCTGGTGGTCCTGATGGCCCGCGTGATCCCCGGCGTCTCGCTGCTGGTGCCCTGGTACTACGTCTTCTCCAACCTGAAGATGGTGGGCGGCTTCGAGGTACTTATCCTCAGCCACATGTTCGTCGCGCTGCCGCTGATCGTCTACATCATGATGAGCTACTTCGATTCGATGCCGCTGGAGCTGGAGGAATCGGCCCAGGTGGACGGGCTCACGCCGATTGGCGCATTCCGTCGCATCACGCTGCCGCTGTCCGTCGCCGGCATCGCCACCGCCGGCATCCTGTCCTTCATCTTCTCGTGGAACAACTTCATGTTCGCCCTGGTGCTTTCCGGATCCAAGACCAAGACCCTGCCGGTCGCGATCTTCGACTTCGTCTCCTACGCCAGCATCGACTGGGGCGGCCTGATGGCGGCCGCCACCGTGGTCACCATCCCGATCATGATCATTGCGCTCTTCACGCAGAAGTACATCGTTTCCGGTCTCACCGCCGGCGCGACCAAGGGCTAGGCCACCGATGACACTGATCAGCAGAATTGAAACCTTTCTCGTCGCCCCGCGCTGGCTCTTCGTCCGGATCGAGACCGACAGCGGGATCGTCGGCTGGGGCGAGGCCAGCTGCGAGGGCCGCAGCGAAACTGTGCGCACCGCCGTCGAGCAGCTCTCCGAGCTGCTGATCGGCAACGACGCGCTGCGGATCGAGGACCACTGGCAGGTCATGACCAAGGGCTCCTTCTACCGCGGCGGACCCATCCTGGCCAGTGCCGTCTCCGGCCTGGACCAGGCACTGTGGGACATCGCGGGCAAACACTTCAACACTCCCGTGCACCAGCTCCTGGGCGGCCACGTCCGCGACCGGATCCGGATGTACGGCTGGGTGGGCGGCGACGAGCCCAACGAGGTGGCAGACCAGATCAGCGCGCAGCTGGAGGTCGGACTCACCGCGGTGAAGATGAACGCCAGCGGCCGGATGAGCCCGATCGCCTCGGTGGCCGAGCTCGACGGCGTCGTCCGCCGGGTCGCCGCCGCCCGCGAGGTCCTCGGCGACCACCGCGACGTCGCCGTCGACTTCCACGGCCGCTTCAGCCTGGCGAACGCCCGGCGCGTGGCGCCGCTGCTGGAACCGTACCGGCCGTTCTTCCTCGAGGAACCCGTGGTCCCGGAAAACACCCACCTGCTGCGGGAGTTCACCTCCTCGACCACGACGCCGGTCTCCACCGGGGAGCGGCTCTACAGCCGGCAGGAATTCCTGCCCGCGCTGCAGGCCGGCATCGCCGTGGCCCAGCCGGACCTCTCTCACGCCGGCGGCATCACCGAGGTCCGCAAGATCGCCTCGCTGGCCGAAATCTACGAGGTCCAGCTCGCCCCGCACTGCCCGCTGGGTCCGCTGGCCCTCGCCGCGTGCCTGCAGGTGGGCTTTGCGACGCCCAACTTCCTGATCCAGGAACAAAGCATCGGCATCCACTACAACCAGGGCGCCGAAGTCCTGGACTACGTGCTGGACAAGACGCCGCTGAAATTCGTCGACGGCCACATTGAGCGGCTCACCGGGCCCGGCCTCGGCATCGAAATCGACGAGGCCGTGGTCCGCGCCGCGGACAAGCGCGGCCATGCGTGGCGAGGACCCGTCTGGCGCCACTCCGACGGCGCCTTCGCAGAATGGTGAACGACATGACATCCGAGCTGACCCCCGAAGTCCTGCTGAACGGCATCCGCGAGGCGCGCCTCGTGGCGATCGTCCGCGGCACCGACGGCGGGGCCGCCGCCAAGGCCGCCCTCGCGGCGATGGAGGAAGGCTTCCGTTACGTCGAGATCGCCCTGACCACCCCGGACGCGCTGGCAGCCATCCGCACGGTCCGGGCCGCGGCTCCCGCCGGCTGCTTTGTGGGGGCGGGCACCGTCCTCACTGCGGCGGACGTGGCAGACGTGGCCGAGGCCGGCGGCCAGTTCATGGTGACGCCCTCGCTGGCCAGCTCCATCCAGGAATCCGCGCGCCTGGGCATCCCCGTGCTCGCCGGGGCGCTGACCCCCAGCGAGGCCTACGAGGCGATGAACCGGGGCGCCACCGCGGTGAAGCTCTTCCCCGCGTCCATCGGCGGCCCCGGCTACCTCAAAGCGCTCCGTGACCCCTTCCCGGGCATTCCGTTCATCGCGGTGGGCGGCGTGGGCCTGGACGGGGCCGCCGGGTACTGGAACGCCGGCGCGATCGCCGTCGGGCTCGGCGGGCCGCTGTTCGGCGACGCCGGCTCGGGCGGTGACCTCGCCCCGATGCGCGACCGGGCCCGTGCTTTCCTTGGCCTGGCCGCCGACTTCGGCCGGCGGGCGGCCACGGAGCCCCAGCGGTGACCGTCGACCTGCTCACCCTCGGCGAAGCGATGGTCTCGCTGCGGTCGGCGGGTCCGCTGTCCGCCGGCGGCAGCCTCGCCATGCACGTGGCCGGGGCGGAGTCCAACGTCGCCGTCGGCGTCGCCCGGCTGGGCCACAGCGTCGCCTGGGCCGGTGTGGTGGGCGCGGACCCGCATGGTGAATTCATCCTGCGGCAGCTGCGCAGCGAGGGCATCGCGGTGCAGCACCGGGTGGATGCCGGGCGCGCCACCGGAGTGATGTTCCTCGAACGGCGCACGGCCGACATCAGCCGCGCCTACTACTACCGCGCCGGGTCCGCCGGCTCCACGATCAGCCGCGAAGACGTGGACCGGGCCTTCGCCGCCGGCCCCCGTGCCCTGCACCTGACCGGCATCACCGCGGCCCTCAGCCCGGAAGCCCGGCGGACCGTCGAATACGCGGCCGCGCGCGGCGCAGCCGAGGGCCTGCTGGTGTCCCTCGACGTCAACTACCGCAGCAAGCTGTGGTCCCGGGACGAGGCCCGCGCCGTCCTCACCCCGCTCGCCCGGCACGCCGTCGTCCTGATCGCCTCCGACGACGAGCTCGGACTGGTCGCCGCCGGCCCGGAGGCAGACGCCGCCCGAGCCGGTACGGACGCCGCCGAACTGGCCATGGCCGCCGAACTCCTGGACCGCGGTGTCCGGGAGGTCGTGGTCAAGCGCGGCGCCGCAGGAGCCGGCGTCCACACCGCGGCCGGCCGCTGGGAAGCCCCCGCCGTCCGGGTGACCAGCATCGACACCGTGGGAGCCGGGGACGCGTTCACCGCCGGCTACCTTTCCGCCCTGCTCGACGGCGGCGACGTCGCCGCGCGCCTGCAGCGCGGCACCCTCGCGGGCGCGTTCGCGGTCAGCACCGCCGGTGATTGCGAGGGCCTGCCCAGCGCCGCGGAACTGGCGCTGCTGGCTGCAACCCCGGACGGAAGCACCCAGCGCTAAGCCACCCCACACGCCACCCCGGACTCGTTCCGACCGACACGGAAAGCTGGACCAGACTGTGAAAATTATTGCTGCGGAAGTGTTTGTGACGAGCCCGTCGCGGAACTTTGTGACGTTGCGGATCACGACGGAGGATGGGGTGACCGGGATCGGCGATGCGACCCTGAACGGGCGTGAGCTGGCGGTCGCGGCCTACCTGCGGGAGCATGTGGCGCAGTTGCTGATCGGGAAGGATCCGCACCGGATCGAGGACACGTGGCAGTTCCTGTACCGGAGTGCGTATTGGCGGCGCGGGCCGGTGACGATGGCCGCGATCGCCGCGGTGGATATGGCGTTGTGGGATATCAAGGGCAAGCTGGCGGGGATGCCGGTGTACCAGTTGCTGGGCGGGGCGTCCCGGAACGGGTTGCGCGCGTACGGGCACGCGTCGGGCGCGGATCTGGAGTCGTTGTTTGATTCAGTCCGGGAGCATCTGGAGCTGGGGTACAAGTCGATCCGGATCCAGAGCGCGATCCCGGGGATCAAGGCGGTGTACGGGGTCGCGGCGCAGGCGCAGGCCTCGGGGGAGCGGTATGACTATGAGCCGGCCGGGCGGGGTGCGTTCCCGCAGGAGGAGGACTGGGATACGAGGGCGTATCTGCGGCACCTGCCGACGGTGTTCGAGGCGGTGCGGAACGAGTTCGGGCCGGAGTTGCCGCTGCTGCATGACGGGCATCACCGGATGACGCCGATCCAGGCCGCGAAGCTGGGCAAGGCGCTGGAGCCTTATGACTTGTTCTGGTTGGAGGACTGCACGCCGGCGGAGAACCAGGAGGCGTTGCGCCTGGTCCGGTCCCACACCACGACGCCGTTGGCGATCGGTGAAATTTTCAATACGGTGTATGACTTCCAGGCCCTGATCAAGGAACAGCTGATCGATTATGTCCGGGCCGCGTCCACGCACTTCGGCGGGATCTCGCCGTTGAAGAAGGTGATGGACTTCGCCGCGCAGTACCAGGTGAAGTCCGGGTTCCACGGGCCGACGGACATTTCGCCGGTCGGGTTCGCCGCGCAGCTGCATGTGGGCCTGGCGATCCATAACTACGGGATCCAGGAGTATATGCAGCATTCGGACGCGACGAACGAGGTTTTCGAGCAGTCCATGACGTTCGTGGACGGTTACCTGCACCCGGGCGACACGCCGGGCATCGGCGTCGAATTCAACGCCGAAGCCGCCGCGGCCTACCCGTACCAGCAGGCCTACCTGCCCTACAACCGCCTCGTCGACGGAACGGTCCACGACTGGTGAACGGCATCCACGCGACCCCCGCAACAGCGGCAACGTCCGGTCCCCGCGTCGTGGTCATGGGCGTCTCCGGCTGCGGCAAGACCACCATCGGTGACCTGGTGGCCCGCGAGCTCGGCGTCCCCTTCCTGGACGGCGATTCGCTCCACCCGGTGGACAACGTCGCCAAAATGGCGGCAGGCACTCCGTTGACCGACGCCGACCGCTGGCCCTGGCTCGCCACCGTGGGTTCCGAACTGGCAGCAGCCGGCAACGACGGCCTGGTGCTGGCATGCTCGGCGCTGCGCCGCAGCTACCGTGACGCGATCAGGGCGAAGGCACCGGACACGGTCTTCCTTCACCTGCAGGGCAGCAAGGACGTCCTGGGGACACGGCTCGAGGGCCGTTCCGGCCACTTCATGCCGGCGGCGCTGCTCGAATCCCAGTTGGCCACCCTCGAACCGCTCGAAGCCGACGAGGGCGGCATCACCGTAGACATCGCCGCCCCGGTCCAGCAGGTGGTGGCCCAGGCGCTGGCCACCCTTGCCGCCGTCGCCGGTGCGCCCGGTATGCCGGCCACCGCCGCCGGTGCTCCCGGCCTCGGCGCGCGCCGGTTCGACGTCGACCTTTACGCCGCGCCGTTCCACCTCGACGACGACGCCGTCGCTTGGGTGGATTCCACGATTGCCGGGATGAGCCTCGAGGAAAAGATCGGCCAGCTCTTCATCAACCACAACAACGATTACTCCCCGGAGTATCTGGACGGTGTGCTGGAGAACTTCCACGTCGGAGGCATGCGCTACCGGCCAGGCCCCTCCGCCGCCGTCCAGGAACACATCCGCTACGCGCAGTCCAAGACCCGGATTCCGTTGCTGGTGGCGTCCAACCCGGAAATGGGCGGAGCCGGAAGCTGCGATGACGGCACGTTTGTCTCCACGCACCTGCAGGCCGGCTCGCACCCGGACAAGTCCATCGCGCGCCAGATGGGGCAGGTGGCCGGCGTGGAGACCGCGGCATTGGGTTGCAACTGGGCGTTTGCGCCGATCGTGGACATCCACTACAACTGGCGGAACACCGTCATCTCCACCCGGGCCTTCGGGAACACGCCGGAAATCGTGGTGGAGCGGGCCAAGGAATACTTCGACGGCATAAGCGAGTCGCCGACCGCCTGCGCCATGAAGCACTTCCCAGGCGACGGCATGGACGAACGCGACCAGCACGTGGTCACGTCCTACAACACCCTCGGCTACGAGGAATGGAACCGGAGTTACGGGCACGTGTTTCGGGAGATGATCGGGCACGGTGTGCAGTCGATCATGATCGGCCACATCGGTGCGCCGGAGCTTTCCCGGCACTTCCGGCCGGGCCTGGCGGATGCGGACATCCTGCCCGCCACGCTTTCCCCGGAACTGCTCCAGGACCTGCTCCGCGGTGAGCTGGGCTTCAACGGGCTGATCCTGACCGACGCATCGCAGATGATCGGACTGACGCAGGCGATGAAGCGCCGGGACCTGGTGCCGGCCACCATCGCTGCCGGCTGTGACATGTTCCTGTTCTTCCGCAATCCGGAAGAGGACTTCGCGTACATGCTGGAAGGCTACAAGTCCGGGGTCATCACCGAGCAGCGGCTGCACGACGCGCTGCGCCGGATTCTGGCGCTCAAGGCCTCGTTGTGCCTGCACCGCACGGAACGCACCGCGCTGGTCCCGCCGGTCGAGTCGCTTGCCGTGATCGGCAGCGACGCGCACCGTGCGGTGGCGGCCGACATTGCGGACAAGACGGTCACCCTGGTCAAGGACACCGCGGGCAACCTGCCGATCACGCCGGAGACGCACAAGCGGATCCGCCTGTACGGCATCTCCGGTGGCTCCGACTTCACCCGGGCCGACCCGCTGGCCTACCTGGACACGGTCAAGGACGAACTGGAAAGTGCCGGCTTCGAGGTGCACCTGTTCAAGACTGCGGACCAGCGCGAAGCCGCGGGGGAGACCGGCGTGAACTTCATGTCTGTCATCTCGGAGGAAGCCACCGGTGACTACGCGGAGAAGTACGACGCCGCGTTCGTGTTCGCCAACGTCAAGGGCTTTGCCCAGGAAGCGGCGATCCGGATCAAGTGGTCCACGCCGATGGCCGCGGAGATCCCGTGGTACGTCACCGAGGTTCCCACGGTGTTTGTATCGCTGAACCAGCCGAACCACCTGATTGACGTGCCCATGGTCAAGACCGCCATCCACGCCCATGCCGGAACCCGGGAAGCGATCCGGGCCACCGTCGAGAAGATCCAGGGCAAGTCTGGGTTCCAGGGCACGTTCAACGAGAACGTGTTCTGCGACTCCTTCGATACCCGGCTCTGACCCTGCAGTGGCGGCCAGCGGATAACGCTGGCCGCCACAGTCGCGCCGCCTAGCGTCAGCTGGACTCGGCGGCCAGGTTCCGCTTGAGGATCTTTCCGCTGGGACCCAGCGGGAGCTCCGAAAGCAACCTGATCACGCGCGGGTACTTGTACGCGGCGAGTTGTGCGCTGGCGAAGTCGATCAGCTCGGATGCGGTGGCAGTGGCTCCCGCGTCCAGCACGATCGCGGCGGCGATTTCCTGGCCATGGACATCGTGCGGCACGCCGTAGACGGCGGCGCTGACGACCTGCGGGTGGGTGAGGAGGATTTCCTCGACCTCGCGGGGATAGACGTTGTAACCGTTGCGGATGATCATGTCCTTCTTGCGGTCCACGATGGTGAGGTAGCCGTCCTCGTCCTTCGTCCCCAGGTCCCCGCTGCGGAACCAGCCGTCGACGACCGCCTCGGCGGTGGCCTCCGGCCGGTTAAGGTAGCCCTTCATCAGCAGGTGCCCGCGGATGACGAGCTCGCCAAGTTCCCCGGCGGGCAGCAACTCGATGGTTTCAAACGTTTCGGCGCGGGCAATTTCAATGTCGACGCCCCAGATCGGTACCCCGATGGTCCCGGGCCGGGGCGGTGTGCCGACGTGGTTGAAGGCCGCCACGGGCGACGTCTCGGTCAAGCCGTAGCCCTCGTGGATGTCCACGCCAAAGACGTCGCGGAACCTGTCCATCACCGCCAGCGGCAGGGACGCCCCGCCGGAGATGCAGTAGCGAAGCGCCGCCGGGCGGACGGCGACGGTCTTGGCCGCCTCCAGAAGCGCCACATACATGGTCGGCACCCCGATGAAGATGTTGACGTTGTGCCGGTCCAGCAGCTGCAGGGCGCCCTCGCCGCTGAAGCGCGGCATCAAGACGACGGTGGCGCCCGCCCGCAGCCCCGTGTTCAGAACGACGGTCTGGCCAAAGGTGTGAAAGAGCGGCAGCCCGCCGAAGAGTACGTCGCCGGGTTTGAAGTCCATCACGCTGGTCAGCAGGACGCTGGTTTGTTCCACCAGGGCGAAGTGGGTGCCGAGGGCTCCCTTGGGCTTTCCGGTGGTGCCGGAGGTGTACAGGATTGTGGCCGTGTCGGAGGGGCGGCAGGGGACGTAGCTCAGGATCGGCTCCGCGGTCGCGGCCTCGGCTTCGAGCCGGGGCAGCCCGTCGTCGTCGGGCGCCATCACTGTCAGCACGTCGATCCCGCTGGCGGCGGCGCCGGCAGCGCCCTCCTTCAGCAGCGGGGCCGCGCAAACCAATAACCCGGCGCCGCTGTCCTGGAGCACGTACTCGATTTCGCGCGCCTTGAGCAGGGCGTGGACCGGAACCACGATGGCTCCCAGCGACAGGACGGCGTAGTAGACCCGGGCGAAGTCCGGAACATTGGGAACGAGGACGGCGACGGCGTCGCCGGGGCCGATGCCGCGCGCCCGCAGCGCCCCGGCGTAGGCACGGGTCTGGCGCCACAGCTCGCCGTAGCTGGTCTCGTCCTCGCCGACGATCAGGGCGATGCTGTCCGGTGTCCTGCGGGCCGACTCGGCCAGGATGGCTGCGACGGAGATGGTGGCGAAGCCGTCGGCGGAAAGGGTGTTGGTCATGGCCTGCTTCTTCGTTGGGATGGTCATGCTTTGAGGATCAGCGCGTCGCCCTGGCCGCCGCCGCCGCAGAGGGCAACGACACCGGTGCCGCCGCCGCGGCGTTTCAGCGCCAGCGCCTGGTGGAGCACCAGGCGCGCGCCCGATGCGCCCACCGGGTGTCCGAGCGCGATGGCGCCGCCTTCGGCGTTCACGGCGTCGGCCTGGATGCCCAGGTCCTTGGCGGACTGGATGAGGACCGAGGCGAAGGCTTCGTTGATCTCCACGAGATCGAGCTCCTGCACGCTGAGCCCCTCCAGCTTTAGCGCCCGTTCAATGGCGCGGGCGGGCTGGGAATGGAGGGAACCGTCGGGCCCGGCCGTCTGGCCGTGGGCGCCGATTTCAGCGATCCATTCCAGCCCTGCGGCTTGGGCTGCGGCCTTGCTGGCGATCACCAGGGCTGCGGCGCCGTCGGAGAGGGGGGAGGCGGATCCGGCGGTGATGGTTGCCGCCTGGTCCTTGGAGAAGGCGGGCCGGAGTTGGGCGAGGGATTCGGCGGTGGTCTCGGGGCGGATGCCCTCATCGTGGGCCAGGGTCACCGCGGGGCCCTTGCGCTGGGGCACCTGGATCGGTGCGATTTCCTCCGCGAGCACACCGGCGGCGCGGGCCGCTTCGGCGCGCTGGTGGGAACGGGCCGCGACGGCGTCCTGCTCGGCGCGGGCGATGCCGCGCTCGGCGTTGCCGGCGTCGGTGGCGGCGCCCATCAGCAGGCCGCTCACCGGATCCTGCAGGCCATCGTGGTTCAGCGAGTCGAGCATCGGCGCGTCGCCGATGACGACGCCCGCGCGGAGCCCGGGCACGAGGTGCGGGGCGTTGGTCATCGATTCCTGGCCGGCCGCGACAATGAAGTCGGCTTCCCCCGCACGGATCATCCGTGCGGCGTCGATGACGGCGGTGAGGCCGGACAGGCAGAGCTTGTTGATGGTGACCGTCGGTACGTCCCAGCCGATTCCGGCGGCGAGGCTGGCCTGCCGCGCGGGACCCTGGCCGGCGCCGGCCTGGATGACCTGGCCGACGATCACGGCGCCGATTTGTTCCGGGGCGACGCCGGTCCGTTCCAGCGCGGCCCGGATCGCGTGGGCGCCCAGTTCGCTGGAGGAGAAGGGTGTGAGGCCGCCGCGGAACCGGCCGAAGGGGGTCCGGGCACCGCCGAGGATGACGGGGATATTTTCGTTCTGGTTCATGGGGAAGTCCTTTCGAAAGTGGCGGGTTGGCGCGGATCAGGAGAAGGCGGAGGTGCCCGTGATGCCGCGACCGATGATGAGGGCCTGCATGGTTTCGGTGCCTTCGTAGGTGTGGATCGCCTCGATGTCGGCGAGGTGCCGGGCAACGCGGTTCGCCAGCAGGATGCCGTTGCCGCCCAGCAGGTCCCGGGCGTTGGAGGCGATGGCCCGGGCAGTGCGGGTGCAGGTGAATTTGGCAAGCGAGGCCTGTTCCGGCGTGAGCGTGCCCTCTTCATCGAGCCGCGTCATCTGAACGACCATCAGCTGCATTGTGGCGAGTTCGCTGAGCATCCGGGCCAGCCGTTCCTGCACGATCTGGGAAGCGCCCAGCGGCCGGCCGAACTGACGGCGCTGCCGGGCGTACTGGACGGCGGTTTCGTAGCAGGCGGTGGCGTGGCCGACGGCGGACCATGCGACGCCCAGCCGGGTGGCCAGCAGGACGCGTGCCGTGTCCTTGAAAGTCCGCGCCCCGGGGAGGACGTCTTCTTCCGGGACAAAAACATTGTCCAGCCGGATGTGCGCCTGCCAGATGGCACGCAGGGCAAGCTTGCCTTCGATCTTCGTCGCGGCGTAGCCGGGGGTGTCCTGCGGGACCAGATAGCCGTGGACCTGGCCGTCCTCGCCCCGGGCCCACACCACGGTGACGCCGCCAACGGAACCGTTGCCGATCCACTTCTTCTCGCCGTTGAGCAGGTAACCGCCGGCCGTTCCGGTGGCGGTGGATTCCAGGGCCACCGCGTCGGAACCGTGGGTGGGCTCCGTCAGCGCGAACGCGGCGTATTCCGTCCCGGCGGCGATCGCCGGCAGCCAGCGCTCCTTCTGCACGGCAGATCCGCATTCCGCGACGGACCGCAGGGCCAGGCCGCCCTGGACCGCAATCATGGTGGCCACGGAGCCGTCCCCGCGGCTGATTTCCATGGTGACGAGTCCGGCCGCCATCCTGCTCATGGCAGGAAAACCGTTGACCGGGACGCCGTCCCGCAGCAGGTCCAGTTCGCCAAGGCGCTTGAGCAGGTGCAGCGGGTAGTCGCCGCGTTCCCAGAAGCCGTCGATGACGGGAAGAACCTCGTCCTGGACGAAGTCCCGGGCGCGGTCCCAGTACTCCCGGTCTTCGGCGCCGATGGCCGCGAAGACGGACGCCGGGTCGGTGCCCAGGGCCTCGGTGAGGACGTAGTCCGGTTCCACGGTGCCGGCAGGGAAGTCGCCCGCGGTCGCTGAGGCGGTGAGCCCGGAAACGGGCGACGTCGTCGTCATGTCTTCATCCTTTGGTTCAGCGGCGGCTCAAGGCAGTGGGACAACTGTGGCCCACGCCACGTCGACTAAGGATGCTATGAAACCCAGTTCCACGTCAAGAAACTCCGTTTCACCCCGACGGCGTGCCGGCGTCCCGCGTCCGGCGTCAGGGCAGGGCGTCGCGGACCGCCTGTGCGATGGCCTCCCTGTCCGCGCCCGCCGTCAGGACGGTCACGACGACGGTCGGGGACGGTTTGGCGGCGGCGAGGGGACCGAGCAGCACAGGCCGGAAGATTCCGGAAAGGGCGTGAAGTTCGTTTGCCAGCGCAGCCGATCTTCCCTGGTCTGCGGCGTCGGATTCCGCGGATTCGGTTTCCCCGGGTCCAGGGGCGCCGCGGAGCCACTGCCGGAGGAAGGCGTTGTGCACGGCGACCACAGCAGCGGCGAAGGCAACCGCCGTGTGCTCGTGACGCTCGCCGTCGGGAAGCTTGGCCGTGAGGTGCTGGAGGAAGGCCCGCTCGTACCGGTGGGAGGTAACCAGCTCCCGGTCCCGGAGTGCGGGGACGGCCTGCATCAGTTCGTACCGGGCGCGCGACGTTTCACGGTTCCGCAGGTGGTGGTTGAAAACGAGGAGCGCCGCGTGCTCAACGGCGGCCAGGGGCTCCTGCGTTGATTCCGCGAGCCGGTCGTTTACCTGGTTGAGGATCCGCTCGTGGTCGGCGAAGACCACGTCCTCCTTCGACCCGAACTTCCGGAAAAACGTGCTGCGGCTCATCCCCGAGGCCTCCGCAAGTTCCTCGACGGACGTTGCGTCGAAGCCCTGCCGTGCCAGCAGCCCGATGGCGGCGGCAACAGGCCCGTCGGCATGCTGAATTGTCGGATGCGAGGTCATGCGCCGAAATCTAGCACAGGCATGGTGCCGCCACGTTCCGGGAGCCTGGCGCGGGGCGTCAAGCGCCAGGCTCCCGGCGGGGTTCAGCCCGCCTGTTCCTGTGCGGCCTGGCGCGTTGTAAACGGCAGGACCAGCCGCGAAGGGTGGGCGGCGTCGCGGTAGATCTTGTGGGTGACGGGCCGGCCCACCGGCAGGTGGAAGGCGTCCGGCGGGAGCAGCGAATTGTGTTCATCCGCCAGTGGCTCGGCGTTGGACAGCTCCACCGTGAGCTTATGGCCCGGCATGAACGTGTTCGCGAACGGGTACAGGCGCAGCACGTATTCCTCGATCTGCCCCGGTTCCACCGGCACGGTGCGGGTGTGCGGGTGGTACGGGTTGCCCTCGGTGGTGCGCTCGTCGAGCTCGCGGTGCGAGGCCTTGAGGTAGCCGCTGGTGATGAGCTGGCGTTTGCCGTTAGGGGCGTAATCCCACAGGCGGAGGATGAAGTTCGTGTCCGGCTGGTCGATCTCGGCGAAGATGTGCGCCGCGCCGGTTCCGATCATCTCCGTGGCCTCCTCGAAGACAGGGGTGGACCAGCTGATGATCTCCACCTTGTCCGTGACCGTCAGCGGCGCCTGGTAGAAGCCGTCGGGGGCGGCGTACTCGGTGCCCATCGGCTCGGCCTCGGTCGAGAGCTTGTGGCGCGGGCGCAGATACAGGGACGTGTAGTCGACATCCTTCGGCGGCCACGCTTCCGCGGTGACGAGCTCACGGGAGCCCTCCACGAAGACGCTCACGGCCGGCTCGTCCATGATGCCGTTGTCGATACCCTTAATCCAGTAGTCGTACCACCGGAACATCTTGTCGTGTTCCTCGATGAAGGGACGCGACTGCATCGGCGGGTAGGGGCCGATGTCCAGCTTCTTCGGACCCTTCAGCTCGTTGAACAGTTCGATGGTGCCGTCCAGGGTCCAGCCGCGGCCCTGGTCGAGCTGAAGCCACACCGGGATGTCGATGTTCGGGGCCAGCGTGACGGGGTTGCGCTCCTCGTACCAGTCGCCGTCGAGTTCGTTCATGACGATGTCGAACCAGGCTTCGTGGTTCTTGGGGTAGTTCAGGACGTGGACCAGGTTGGGCCAGGCGGCGACGTCGGGATCCTCGAGGCGCTTGGCCACGAGCTTCTTCAGTTCCTCGGGAGGGTACTTCTCGATCATGCGGGACTTGACGTTGTCGGTGAAGGCCCAGCCGGAGTCGCCGCCGCGGCCCTCGCGCGCGGCCCGCGGCATAAACCACATGACGCCGCCGTGGTAGGTGGTCTCGTAGAAGTCGTAGTGTCCGCCGGAAACGAAGATCGCCTTCAGATGCGGCGGGCGCTCGGCCGCGGCCAGCACCTGCATGGACCCGAAGTAGGAGATGCCCACCATGCCGACGTTGCCGTCGCACCATGGCTGCTCGGCGACCCACTCGATGAAGTCGTACGCATCCTGGCCCAGCGAGACATCGCCGGCGTTGTAGTTGCCGATGTGGTCGCCGCCGGAGTGACCGGAGCCGCGCAGGTCGCCGATGACGTGGACGTAGTCCTCCTTGACGATCCGGGCGATGTCGCCGGCCTCGATGCAGCCGTCCCACATCGGGCTGGGGCGCCGCTGGGGCGGGGTCGTGAGGGCGAGGGCCTGCAGCTCCTTGCCGTAGGGGCTCAGCGCTACCAGTGCGGGGCGCGGCTTGTCGTCGAGGCCCTGGTAGGCGTCCGCTGCGAGCTCG
This sequence comes from Arthrobacter sp., assembly GCA_026393275.1. Taxonomy (GTDB): domain Bacteria; phylum Actinomycetota; class Actinomycetes; order Actinomycetales; family Micrococcaceae; genus Arthrobacter. The sequence continues at coordinate 12,726 of JAPLAM010000054.1, read as the reverse complement.
ACGCCGTCGCGCATCGGGACCCGGAGGTCCTTCCGGATGGCGATCTTCTCACCGCCGGCATTCCAGGTCGTGAATTCAGTCATGTGCGTGCAACTCCTCGTCAGCGTTCGAGTGCCAGCGAAGCGGCTGGCAGACAGGCTCTCCTGAGCGTGACGTAATCATATTATTATAATAAAGTGGCTGTTAGCAAGACCACGTCCGCGTTGCCATCCCCACCCTTCGCTGAAAGGCTCCATCCATGACGCAAGAAGTGAAAGTCCACCCGCTGGTGTCGCCCTGGGGCCGTTTCGGCCTCTACAGCTTCTTCATCGACGCCCCCGAGCCGGCCATCGTCGACACGGGCATCAGTTCCTCGCCCGCCGAGGGAATGATCCCGGCGCTGGAGAAGCTCGGCCGCCGGATCGAGGACGTGCGCTGGATCCTGCTGACCCACGGCCACATTGACCACCTGGGCGGGGCGCATGCCCTGTGGGAGCTCACGGGGCGGCGCGCCACAGTGGTGATCCACGAAGCCGACGCACCCCTGCTGCGTTCGCGGCAGGCCCACGTTGACCAGTACCTCGACGTACGCCAGCAGTACATCGACAATCCGAACGCCGTGGCGGAGCAGACGCAGGCGGCGAACCAGGTCATCTCCGGTGAGATGGAGCCGACCATGCTCGTGACGGGCGGCGAAACCCTGTCGCTGGGCGGGGACGTCACCGTCTCGGTGCACCACATCCCCGGCCACACCGCGGGCTCCGTGGCTTACGTCGTGGACGGCCAGCAATCAGTCTTCGTCGGCGACGCTGTCCAGATCCACGGTGCCGCCAACGGCTTCCCGGGCTACGAGGATCCGGCCGCCTACCGCTCGAGCCTGACGTACCTGCGGGACGAGGTCCGTCCGGAACACCTTTACCTGGGCCACCCGTACCGCAACGCGGACGGGGTGCCGTACGGCGTCGAGTTGGACCGTGAGGCAGCCCGCAACGCCCTGCAGGGGAGCCTGGATCTCGAGGCCAGGATCGACGGCGCCGCCCGCCGCTGCCTGAGCAGCGGCCTGCAGGAGACGGACTCGGTGTACTCGCCGTTCGCCCCGGTGGCGGAGGAGCTCGGCTACACCGGCGACCCCACGCTTGAGCCCTCACCGTTCTTCACCACACTGCATGGCTACCGCCGGCAGTTCGACGGCGCCCGCTGATCCTCCCACCACCGGATCACAAAGGCGGCACACATCGAAAGATGTGTGCCGCCTTCTTTTTACCCGCCGACGTTGACCTCCCGACGCCGAATCTTGTCCTGCGCGGTCGCCGCCTTACACTGCGGCAGGCACACTGTCCCGGGCGGACGGGCCGTCAGCGTTGTCGTCCCGGCCCTTGCGGCCGGCTGATACTGCGGCCAGCGGAACGAACAGGAAGGCCAGTGCGGCGATGACTCCCGGGATGGCGAAGAAGAGGAAGTTCATCTCGACCGGCAGGTGGAGCGTCAGAAGGATGCCGCCGAACGTCGGCCCGACGATCGCGCCCAGCCGACCGACGCCGGATGCCAGCCCGATCGCCGTCGAGCGCATGAAGGACGGGTAGTACTGGGACACGAAGGCGTAGGAGATGTTCTGCGCGCCCATGGTGCAGGCGCCGGTGACGGCCACGAGCAGCAGCAGGACCGCCATGTTGTTGCCGAAGCCCAGCAGCGTCAACGAGACCGCGGCGATCACGAACATGGGGACGAGAACCCGCTTCACGCCCCAGCTGTCCGCGAGCCTGCCCAGCAGCAGCGTGCCCGCGATGCCTCCCACGTTGAGGACGATGGTGAAGGTGAGGCTTGAGTTCAACGCGTACCCTGCTTCGACCATGAGCTTGGGAAGCCAGGTGGTGAGGCCGTTGACCATCAGCAGGCACATGAAGAAGGCAACCCAGATCATCAGCGTCCCGAGCGCGCGGCGGTTCTTGAACAGCGCGCCGACCGGGCTGCCGGGTTCCTTTTCCTGGAGCCCGGTGAACTCGAGCGCCGCAGGCAATGCCACCCGGTCATTGATCTTCGACAGGGCGGAACGCAGCTCCTCCGTCCGCCCCTTCGCCAGGAGCACGGCGGGGGAGTCGAGGAAGTACTTCATCATGAAGGGCAGGAAGACCACGGGAAGCACCGCTACCCAGTACACGCTCTGCCAGCCGAAGGCGGGCAGCAGGAGCATGGCGACGAAGGCCGCGAGGATGCCGCCGACGGAGAAGAAACACATCACGACCGCCACGAGGGTGTTGGCACGCTTCTTCGGCGCGTAGTCCGTCAGCATGGCGATGACACAGGGCAGGATGCCGCCGATCCCCAGGCCGCCCAGGGCGCGGAGGACCGAGAACGGAACCGGCCCGGGCGCAAAGCCGGAGAGGGCCGTGGCGACGCTGAAGAGGATGACGCTGGCCGCGAGGATCTTCTTCCGGCCGAACCGGTCAGCCATGATCCCGAACAGCATGGCCCCCACCATCATTCCTACGGGTCCGTAGCTGCCGATGGCGCCTGCCTCGACGGGTCCCAGGGACCACTGCTTCATCAGGACCGGCAGGACCGATCCGTAGACCACCAGGTCGTACATGTCGAAGGTGATGATGAAGCAGGCCCAGAAAAGCATGCCGGCCTGGAAGCGGTTGAAGCCCGCCTCGCCGATGAAGTTCCTGATGTTGATCGTTGTCATGTTGATTGTTCCAAGTTGTTTACGGTGCCCGGGAAGTGGGCACGCTTCCATAGGAGGTTGTCCGGAGACACCAAGGCGGCACGAATCCGAAGATTCGTGCCGCCTTGGGGTGAAGCGGTGGGGCCGGCCCTAGTGTGGGCTCACTTCCGGTTCAGGAAGTCAGCCGTCTCCTCAAAGGCCCGGTGGTATTCCGGGATCCACGAGAAGTTTTGGACAAAGCCGTGGTTGGCCCCCGCGTAGCGGCTGACCGTCGCAGAGACGCCGGCCTCCGTGAGGCGCCGGCCGTACAGCTCGCCTTCGTCCCGCAGCGGGTCGAACTCCGCCGTGATGATCAGTGCCGGTGGAAGGCCCGCGAGGTCCTCCCGCTTGATGGGTGAGACGAGGGGATCCGCCGGGTCCGCGCCGCTGTCGAGGTAGAACGAGTTCCACGGCTTGAGGCCGACGGTTTCCAGCCCGTACCCCCGCGCGTTCTCCTGCAGGGACACGTACCGCTCGACGTCGAAGTCGAGGTCGACGGACGGGTAGAACAGCACCTGATGCGTGATTCCCTCGAAGCCCTCGTCGTGCGCCATCGCGGTGACGGCCGCGACGAAGTTCGCGCCCGAGCTGTCTCCGGCAACCGCCAGGGACGTCCCGTCCCATTTGAGGGACTCGCCGCTCTCCGCCGCCCAGCGGAGCACGCCGTAGCAGTCCTGCAGGCCGGCAGGGTAGGCGGCCTCCGGGGCCCGCCGATAGTCGACAGCGACGACCTTGAAGCCGGTCTCCTTGGCCAGCGCGCGCGCGACACCGTCGTGGGTGTCGAGGCTGCCGAGGTAGAACGCACCGCCGTGGAAGTACACGATGACGCCGTACGAATCGGCCGCGGTGGGGGTATAGATCCGGATCGCGACGTCACCCGTCGCCGTCGTGGCCGTCGCATCTTCGACGGCCACGAGCGGCAGACGGTCCGCCACGGGGGTCACCCGCTCTTGCTCGGCGGCCCGCATCGTGGCCGGATCGGGACGGGTGCCGTCAGCGGGCGGGATGTGGTTGAGGATCTCGGCGATCTGCGGGTGAATAGGCATCTGGCGTCCTCCGCCCTACTGGTTGGCCGGGAATGCTGAGTCCACCGCGTCGGCGTGCCAGCCCTGGCGCGACACGCGCTGCAGCTCATCCGTCAGCGGCTTGCGGGTGGACTCGTAGATGGACAGCGCGTCCTTCACGGAGTCGCCCTGCAGGAGTGCGTCGGCGAACCCACCGGCGTCCAGGATCGCCGAGTTCGCGCCCTGGCCCTGGTGGTGGAGCATCGCGTGGGCAGCATCGCCGAGCAGCGCGACGGAGTCGGTGTGCCACGAGTCGAGGGGATCGATGTCGAACACCGAACGGCTCGTCACCTGGCTCAGGTCGAGTTCGCGGGCGACTTGGACGATCCGCTCGTCGAAGCCTTCCAGGATCTTCACCAGATACTCGTGCGAGATTTCCGGGGCCCACGAGGCGTCCTCGGACGGCGCCGTGATGTCGTAGGAGAGCTGCCCGCGGTGGCGCAGCGGGAGGTTGTAGGCGATCGTGCCGTTCTCACCCATGTAGAAGCGCGGGTTGTCGTCCGTGACGAGGCCATGGGCGTCGTCGATCGAAATGACCGTGCGGTAGGCGTGCTCGCCGGAGAACACCGGCTCCTTCTGCGAGAACAGCTGATTGCGTACCGTTGAGCGGATGCCGTCGGCGCCGATGACGAGGTCGGCGGTGATGGTTTCGCCGTTCTCGAAGGTCAGCGTCGCGTGGTCGCCGTTGTCCTCGATGGTTTCCAGCTTGTAGCCGAGGTGCACCATGCCCTCGGGAAGCACGCTCAGCAGGGCGTCGATGAAGTCTCCGCGGTGGATCATGCGGTTGTGGTTGACCTGCTCGTAGGCGTGCAGGAAGGGCCACTCCTCGTTGGCGAGGACGTGCTCACCGTCCGCGCTGAGGATCTCGAGGTGGTCGCTTGGCGAGCTCACCGCGGCAATGGCCTCGAAGATGCCCCACTGGCGGAAGAGTTCGACCGTGGGCGGGCGCAGGCCGATGCCGGCACCTACCTGGCCCAAGGCGGGCGCCTGCTCATAGACGTGGACGTTCTCCGCGCCGATGTTCTGCAGCGCCTTGGCCACCGCGGCGCCGCCATAGCCACCGCCGACAATGGCGATCCTGAGGTTCTTGATGTCTGAAGCCTTCATTGGTTTCATCTCTTTCTGGACTCAGTCTTGGCCGGGGCCAAGTCTGGTGGAGCGGGTAAGTTGAGGTGGTTTGTGCGGGTCAGGCGTGGAGCGAGAGGAAGTCGGCCGGGTTGTCCTCGAGCAGGAGTTTGATGGTGGCGTCGTCGATGCCGGCCTCGCGCATGTCCGGGATCATGTCCTCGAAGATGTAGTTGATGGTGTGGCCCTTCACGCCCGGCCAGCCCAGCGGGCTGCAGTTGGCGTCGGCCGAAACGAGGAGCTTGTCCGCATAGCCCTTATTCACGAGCTTGACGAAGTGCTCCATCCGTTCGGCACGCTTGCGACCCCAGAACGGCGGGTCCGGCAATTCGAGGTCGTAACCGAAGGTGTCGAAGCCGATCCGGCCGCCCTGCTCGTAAATCCAGTCGTGCGGGGTGATCGGGGCGTTGAGTCCGTCGTCGGCGTGGCCGAAGAGCACCCGGTCCAGCGGGAGGCCCTCTTCGTTGAAGATGTTGACTGCCGGTTCGGGGTCGATGGCCAGGTGGGTCAGGATCGGCGCCCCGGTGACGACTGCGGCGCGGGCCGCCGCCCGGTAGATGCGCTTGTCCAGGTCCGTCATTCGCCCGCCGCGGCTCACGCCGACCTTGATGACGCCGGCCTTGGCGCCGGTGTTGCCGATGCCGACGGTAATCTCGTGGATGAACACCTTCGCCAGATAGTCAACGCTCGCGCGGGAGAAGTGCGGCAGGGCGGTGTCGCCGCCGACGAAGCCGGTGCAGGCCACAATGTGCACGCCCGTCTTCTGCGACAGCGACTTGTAATAGTCCACGTCACGGCCGTTGCAGATGCCCGTGGCGTCCACGAACGTCCCGCCGCCGTATTCGCGGAACTTCCGCAGCTTCGGCACGGTCTCCTCGTAGGCCTGCTCAGGCGACTTCCACCATTTGGTGTCCAGTTCGGACCCGGGCATGCCGTAGCCAATGTGTTCGTGGACCGCCACGATTTCCAGTTCTTCGGCCGGGATGGTTCCCAGCACGGTGTTGACCTTGGTCATTCGTTCACCTCAGGGGTTCGAAAGCTTGTTGTGTGTGGGCCGACGGGTGCTTAGCGCACGGTCAGCAGGTTGCGCGGGTTCTCCACGAGGATGCGCTGGGCGTCTTCGTCGCTCAGGCCCTGGGTTTTCAGGAAGGGCACGAAGGTGGACACGACGTGGCTGAACGGCAGGTCGTAGTCCGGCTGTCCCTTGGCCACGCCGATCGCGTTGCCCGACAGGATGATCTGGTGGCCGTGGCCGGCCTTGACGAGTTCGACGACGAGGGCCGCCCGCTCGCGGTCGCTCACGTAGGCGTCGTCATCGTCCAGGCCCACATGGTCCAGGCCGACGAACGCTCCACGGCGGGCCACCTCGAGGGCGGCGCCGGAAGTGACGGCTTCCTTGCGGTCCAGTCCGCCGACCAGCACGCGGTCGGCCGGAAGCTGCTCGTCCAGGACGACGTCGAGGTCGTGCAGTGCGTCGGCGCCATAACGGATGGACACCGGGACGCCGGTGTTCAGCGCGGTCCGGGCCGCGCCCCGGAAGAGGCTCTCCTCGGTCGGGGTCATGCCGGCCCGGTCCGCCGTCGTGGTCACCAGGCCGGCGGCACCGCGGCGTTCGACGCGCGGGACCACCATGCCCTCGGTGACCTCCTTGGAGAAGAGGTCGGCAAACTTCTCGGCGGGCCAGGGCGTGGGCGGATTGGTCTGCGGGGTCAGGAAGTAGCCGCCCAGCGTCTCCTCCGGGCCCATGCCCGTGGAGGCGACAATGTTCACGCCGGTGGAACGCGAGAGAGCCTCGTACAGTTTCAGGTCGCGGCCGTGGAACATGCCCGTGCTGTCGACGATCGTTTGACCGCCGTGCTCGCGGAAGCCAGTCAGCTTCGCGGCCAGGATTTCGAAGATCTCGGCCCGGTCCATGCTGATATCCGGGGCGTACTGCGCGCCGGGAACCACGGAAAGGAGGGCTTCGTGAACTGCGACCACCCCCAGTTCCGAAGCGGGGATGGGGCCAAGGACCGTGTTGACGGTCTTGCTGGCGACTGTCGTTGTATCCGTCATCGGCACAACCTTTCGTCTTACGTTGCGCCGTCGTTGGCGTAACGCGTTGGGAAGGATCATGCACCGCGCGACCTCTGGATGGATCCTCGCCGAACTCGGTGCAGCGAGGTAAGCAGGGTGCCCGTGAATGTGACCTTGCTTACCTGTCTACAAGGTTTACACGCTGTATAGCAAAAGTCAAGAACAAGTCACTGGCTTGTGCTGAACCGGTACTTGAACTTTTCGGCCTGGTGCACCGCGGAGCGCCACCCGGCGGGCCGGTCGCCCGTCGTGAAGAAAATCGTCTCGATGACCAGCAGCGGACTTCCCTGGCTGACGCCGAAGGTGGCCGCCTGGCCGGCAGTTGCGGCGGTCGCCCAGGCGTCGTGCTCGGCCCGAACGTGCGCGATGCCGAACTTGCGCTCCAGCAACCTGAAGGCGGAGCCCTCCTCGTCGAGTTCCGCCTCGGTGGGCCTGAACTCCTCGGGGGCCCGGATATAGACGTCGGCTTCGACGAGGGGCTCGTCCTCTATCGAGATCAGCCGGGTGAAATGCAGGAGCCGCTCCTGCGTGTCCAGACCCAGAAGATCCCGGATGCGCGCAGGCGGCTCAACCCGTTCGACGCCGGACACCTTGCCGGTCGGATGAAGTCCGCTCTCGGAGAGGTACTGGTAGAGGGCTCCGGACCGAACGTCGGCAGGCCGCTGAACCCGGGCGCCCGTGACCGGGAAGGTTCCCTTGCCTTGCTTGCGGTACACGTAGCCCTCGCTGGCGAGCTCCTGCAGGGCCTGGCGGATGGGAGCCCGGCTGACGTCGAACCGGCCCAGCAGCTGCGCCTCGGTCATCGGCTTCTCGGCATCCGCGACTCCCTCGGCAACCTCCCTGCGCAGGATCTCCTTGATCTGCCGGTACAGGGGTACCCCGGACGAGGGATCGAGCTCGCCATATGCCATCAGTCGTGTATTCCTCCGCGTCGGTGGGCGCCGGGTTGTCCCTGCAGGAAGTCAACCATAAAACGGCCGCAGGCCCGGGGGCCTATGCTTATGCAATGGAAAGTGTTGGCGCAGCGGATGGGCCCGCGCGGGCAGTGGACCACCGGGCCCTGGCGGTTTCGATGATCGACATTTCCTCCGACATCCGCCGGAAGTCACACAATGACACCGGGGTGCGGCCGCTGTCCAACGGTGTGCTGGAAATCCTCCGGGTGATCGAAAACCACCCGGGCATCACGGTCGCGGAGGTCGCCTCCCGCCTGGGGCGGCAGTTCAGCAACGTCAGCGTCCAACTGCGGGAGCTGGTGGCTGCCGGACTGGTCACGCGGGTCCGCGACGCCGCCGACAAGCGCTACGTCGCCCTCCACCCCACGGCCGAATCCCAGCGGATCAAAACGCTCCTTGAGGGCGCGTGGGCACAGGCTCTGTCCTCGGCGAGTTCCCGGCTGACGCCGGAGGAGCGCCGGCAGCTCGCGGCCAGCCTGCCCGCCCTGCAACGTCTCGCCTCCCTCCTCGCCGAGCCGGAGTAAAGCCCGGATCGCCACCCTCCCGAACTGAGGACTCTCGGACGGTAGTTATACTTGTATAAGTATTATTACTTCGAAGGGTGGATGTGGGCGTGTCAACGCAGATAGCAGACAGAGGCGTAGAGCAGGGGAGCGGACGCAAGGCCGGCTGGTGGGCGCTGGTGTTCCTGGCCCTCGCGCAGTTCATGGTGGTCCTGGACGGGACCATCGTCAACCTGGCATTGCCGCGCCTGCAGCAAGAGATGGGCATCAGCGATGCGACGAGGTCCTGGGTGGTGACGGCCTACGCCCTGGCGTTCGGAGCCTTCCTGTTGCTCGGCGGCCGGATCGCGGACTTCTGGGGGCGCAAGCGGACGTTTATCGTGGCCGCCGGTGGCTTCGCCATCGCGTCGCTGCTGGGCGGCATCGCGCAACAGCCATGGGAACTGATCGGCGCCCGCGCCCTTCAGGGCGTCTTCGCCGCGCTGCTCGCTCCGGCCGCACTGGCGCTGCTGACGGTCGCCTTTCCGGGCGGCAAGGACCGCGGGACCGCGTTCGCCATCTTCGGCTCCATCACCGGCGTCGGCGCCGCCGTCGGCGTCCTGCTGGGCGGCTACCTGACCGAACACGTCACCTGGCGCTGGTGCTTCTTCGTCAACGTGCCGATCGCCGTCATCGCACTGGCCGGGGTGTGGTCCCTCGTCAGCGAAAGCAGGGCCCACGGGTCCACCAAGTACGACTGGCCCGGCGTCATCCTGGCCGCCCTGGGACTGGGCTCCCTGGTCTACGGCTTCACCAACGCCGAGCACGGCTGGAACGCCCCCGAGGCCTGGGGCTTCATCGCCGCCGGGGCCGTGCTCCTGGCAGTCTTCGTCGTGGTCGAGCGGAAAGCCAAGCACCCGCTGCTGCCGCTGCATGTGGCCACCGAACGCAATCGCGGGGCGGCCTTCCTGGCCTCCTTCCTGTCCGGTGCCGTCCTAATCGGCGGCATCCTGTTCATCAACTTCTACATCCAGATCGTGCTCGGCTTCGCGCCGTTCCTGGCCGGCCTCGCCTCGTTGCCCATGACGGTGGTGCTGATCATTACCGCCGGTCTGGTCGCCAAAAACCTTCCGAAACTGGGCGCCAGGATCCCCACTGCCGTCGGCCCGGTGTTCATGGCCGCCGCCATGTTGTGGCTCACCCAGGTCACCTCCCAGGGGAGCTACCTCGTGAACATGCTGCCCGCGCTGCTGCTGATGGGTGTCGGGCTGGGCATGGTGTTTGTGCCGATGCAGAACCTCGCCTTGTTCGGCGTGGACCGGGATGACTCCGGCGTCGCCAGCGCTTTGGTGAACGCCTCCCAGCAGATCGGCGGCTCCCTCGGGATCGCCCTGTTCAGCACGATCGCCGCAGCGGCCACGGCCGGCGGAGTCTCGCTGGCGGCCCTCGCCACGGGCTACGCCGCGGTGTTCCTCTGGGCCGCCGGGTTCGCCATCCTGATCGTGCCGATCGCCCTGCTCCTGATCAACATCGACCGCAGGAAGTTCACCGGAACCGAGGGCGACGCCCCGGCCATCCACCTGGGCTGACCACGCGCAGCAAAAAGGAATAGCCCCCTCGACTGGAAGTTCAGTCGAGGGGGCTATTCTTTTTTTCGAAAGGGACGCTGCTACATGCCTAGATCCATTTCGGGGCAGCCGGAACTTCGCCGTCCGCAGCCTCGGACCCGGACCCGGCGGCGGTGACGCCGTCGTTGCCCCGGCCCGCGGCCCATGCGACGATGCCGGCCAGCGGTCCGGAAACCACCGCGGACGACGCCGACTCAGTGTCGCCGAAGGTGAGGTCGCGGTCGGTGACCTTGACCACCAGGCCCGCGTCGGTGCCGCGGGTCTTCCAGGCGCCGGTGATGTCCGCCAGGAGCCGCTCCAGCACCGGGACAGGGATGTCCCGGAAGACGGCCCCGTTGTCCAGGTCCACCGCGTGCATCCAGACTTCTCGGGTCCGCATCCACACGGTTTCGCTGGCGGGGACTTCGCGGCCCTGGATGGTCCGCACCCGATGGTGCCAGGCGTCCTCGGGCAGGTCACGCCATTCAACGTTCAGGTGCACCGCCGAGTGGTCGAACAGGTGCCGCAGCGCGATCGGGCTCAGGGTCGCCCCAAAGTTGATCTCGTGGTCCCGGATATCCGTGGAGGCGTACATCGGGGTTTCCACCCCGGTGGCCGCCCACTCGACCAACCGGGCAATTGCCCGGGCGTTGTAGCCGATGTGTGCCGTGATGTGGCGGCGGGTCCAGCCCGGCAGCAGCGTGTCGCCGTCCAGCTCAGCGTCGCTGAGTTCGTTGAGCTTCCGGGCGAAGAACGCCGTGCCCCGGCGAGCCTGCAGCAGTGCGGCCAGCAGCTCCGGGTCGGTCGTCTGGTCGTGGCGGGCGACCATCAGGCTTCCTTGACTACGCGGTTCTTCAGTTCTCCGAGGCCCTCGATGGTGGTGACCAGGAGCTGGCCTTCCTGCAGGTAGCGCTTCGGGTCCTGCGCGTGGCCGACGCCGCCGGGGGTGCCGGTGGCGATCACATCACCGGGGTTCAGCGTGATGATGGTGGAGATGTAGGAGACCAGGAATTCCGGCGTGAAGACGACGTCGTTCGTCGGGGTCTGCTGCTGGATTTCTCCGTCGACAGCGGTGGTCATCAGGCCGCCGCTGAACTCGTCCTTGGTGACCAGGGCGGGGCCGAACGGGGTGGACTTCTCCCAGGTCTTGCCCTGCAGCCACTGGATGGTGCGGAACTGGTAGTCGCGCATGGACACGTCGTTCAGGACGGCGTAACCGGCGATGTGGTCCGCGGCGTCGGCTTCGGAAATCCGGCTGCCCTTCTTGCCGATCACGACGGCGAGTTCGGATTCCCAGTCGACAGTGGACGATTCCTGCGGCAGGGCCAGGTCATCATTCGGGCCGATCAGGGATTCCTGGTACTTGGCGAAGAGGGTGGGGAACTCGGGGACTTCCCGGCCCATTTCCTTGATGTGGTTGCGGTAGTTGTGGCCCACGCAGATGATCTTGCCGGGGGAGGGGACGACGGCGTCGAGGTCCGCGCCTTCGATCGGGTGCGTTGCACCGGAAGCGGCCTGCGCGATGGACTCCCAGGCTGCGTCCTTCAGGAGCGCCCCGACGTCAGCGAACCCGTCGATCTCGGTGAGGGTGTCGCCGTCCTGGCGGACAGCCTTCGTTACAGTTTTGTCCCCCTGGGAGAGACGGAGGGTGAGAAGTTTCATGCGTTCTTGCGTCCTTCGATGTAGGTGCGGTTGAAGTTCAGTCGTTCAAAAATGGGGGCATCGCTGAAGCGGAAGAGATCAAATTCAGACTCCGCCTGCAGGGACCATTGAGCCCAGGACGGGACCACGAAGAGGTCGCCCTTCTCGAGGGTCCGGGTTTCGCCGTTGAGGACCACGGAACCGCGGCCTTCGAAGACCTGCCACACGCTCGAGCCCACCTCGCGGACGGTCTCGGTGGAGGCGCCGGCGCGCAGCCGGTGGAATTCGGCCCGGATGGTCGGCATGACGTCGCCGCCAGTGGTGGGGTTGGTGTAACGGACGGCGGCGTGGCCCTGGGACACGGTGGCCGGGTGGCCCTCGTCCTCAAGCAGCAGCTGCTCGGTCAGCGCGCGGTCCGTGTACTCCCAGCGGTAGGCCGCGATGGGCGAGCTGGTGGTGTCGTCCAGGCCGGACAGCGGGCGCAGACCCGGGTGGGCCCAGAGCCGCTCGGACCGGGAGATGTCCGGGGTGGCCTCGTCGGTGACGCGCTCGGTGCCGAACTCGAAGAAGCCGGCGTCGGCGTAGTGCACGAACGGGATGTCGAGGCCGTCGATCCAGGCCATCGGCTCGTCGGTGTCGTTGTGGTGGCCGTGGAAGTTCCAGCCCGGGGTGAGCAGGAAGTCGCCGCGGGACATCCGGACCGGGTCGCCGTTCACGACGGTCCAGACGCCTTCGCCCTCGACCACGAAGCGGAAGGCGTTCTGCGAGTGGCGGTGCTCCGGAGCGGTCTCACGGGCGCCGAGGTACTGGATGGCCGCCCAGAGCGTGGGGGTGGCGTACGGGGTGTTGCCCAGGCCCGGGTTGGCCAGCGCGATGGCGCGGCGTTCGCCGCCGCGGCCCACCGGAACCAGGTCGCCGGCGCGGGCCGCCAGCGGGTACAGGTCGCTCCATCGCCAGACGTGGGGCACCGCCTTGGGGGTCGGGACCATCGGCATCAGGTCCGCGATTTCGGTCCAGAGCGGGATCAGGTTTTCGCGGTCAAAATCCCGGTAGAGCTCCTTCAGCTGGGCAGCCTCTTCGGGCGTCGGCTCG
>JAPLAM010000098.1 GCA_026393275.1 Arthrobacter sp. | reverse complement strand
CCCAGGTTGAGCACAAACTTCGAGGCGTTGAGCAGCTTGATCGCCAGGCGGCGGCCGATCTTCATCTGTGCGATCTCGTAGGCGGTGTCCGCGCCGAGCTTGGCCGAGGCCGCCCAGTAGCGGACGGCGTCCGAACCGTATTCGTTGAGCACGTCGGTCGGGACAATCACGTTGCCCTTGGACTTGGACATCTTCTTGCGGTCCGGGTCGAGGATCCAGCCGGAGATCGCCGCGTGCTTCCACGGGGCGACGTCCTGCAGGGCATCGGCGCGGACGGCGGTGGAGAACAGCCAGGTCCGGATGATGTCGTGGGCCTGCGGGCGCACGTCGAACGGGAACACCTTCGCGAAGAGTGCCTCGTCGGTGCTCCAGCCGCCCACTATCTGCGGGGTCAGCGAGGAGGTCGCCCAGGTGTCCAGGACATCGGCGTCGCCGGTGAAACCGCCCGGCACGTCGCGCTGGGCTTCCTCGTAGCCGGGGGCCGCATCCGCGGCGGGGTCCACCGGGAGCTGGGAGTCGGCGGGCAGCACGGGCGCGTCGTAGTCCGGGTTGCCGTCGGCGTCGAGCGGGTACCAGACCGGCACCGGCACGCCGAAGAAGCGCTGGCGGGAAACCAGCCAGTCGCCGTTCAGGCCGGTGATCCAGTTCTCGTAGCGCGAGCGCATGAAGGCCGGGTGGAATTCGATCTCGTTGCCGCGGCCGATCAGGCGCCCGCGGCGGTCCTCGTCGCGGCCGCCGTTGCGGATGTACCACTGGCGGGACGTGACGACCTCGAGGGGCTTGTCGCCCTTTTCGAAGAAGTTGACCGGGTGCATGATCTTCTTGGGTTCGCCGTCCAGCAGGTCAGCGGCGGCGAGGAGTTCCACCACGCCTTCCTTGGCGCCGAAGACCGTCTTGCCGGCGATGGCCTCGAACGCGGTGCGGCCCTCGGCGGACGTGATCCAGTCCGGGGTGTCACCGATGATGCGGCCGTCACGGCCCACGATCGCGCGGGTGGGCAACTGGAGCTCGCGCCACCAGGTGACATCGGTGAGGTCACCGAAGGTGCAGACCATGGCGATGCCGGAGCCCTTGTCCGCCTTGGCGAGCGGGTGGGCCTTGACCTCCACCTCGACGCCGAACAGGGGAGAGGTGACCTTCTTGCCGAACAGCGGCTGGTACCGCTCGTCGTCGGGGTTCGCCACCAGGGCGGCACACGCGGCGAGCAGCTCGGGGCGCGTGGTCTCGATGTAGATCTTCTCGCCCTCGGCGGTGAAGAACGGGTAGCGGTAGTACGCGCCGGCGACCTCGCGGTCCTCCAGCTCGGCCTGGGCCACGGCGGTACGGAAGGTGACGTCCCACAGGGTGGGGGCCTCCGCCATGTACGCGTCGCCGGCGGTGAGGTTGGCCAGGAAGGCCCGCTGCGAGATGGCCCGTGACTTGTCGTCGATGGTCCGGTAGGTCAGGTCCCAGTCGACGGACAGTCCGAGGGTCTGGAACAGGTTCTCGAAGACCTTTTCGTCCTCGACGGCGAGTTCTTCGCAGAGTTCGATGAAGTTGCGGCGGCCGATGACGTCGAAGTCGCGCTGGTTCTTGGCGGGCTCCGCCGGCGGCCGGTAGCCGGCGTCGTACGGGATGGCCGGGTCGCAGCGCACGCCGTAGTAGTTCTGCACACGCCGCTCGGTGGGCAGGCCGTTGTCGTCCCAGCCCATCGGGTAGAAGACGTTCTTGCCGGTCATCCGCTGGTAGCGGGCCAGGACGTCGGTCTGGGTGTAGGAGAACATGTGCCCCACGTGCAGCGACCCCGACGCCGTGGGCGGGGGAGTGTCGATCGAGTAGACCTGTTCCCGGGTGGTGTCCCGGTTGAACTTGTAGGTCCCTTCCTCAAGCCAGCGCCGGGTGAGGGCCGCTTCCAGCCCCTCCAGGGCGGGCTTGTCCGGAACGTTGATGGGGGCGGTGGTGGGCGTGTCTGTACCCTGCGTGTCTTCAGCCATGGGCTAATTCTTCCATTCTTTTGCACTGCGTCCCGCATCCTTGACCTGCAGTAGCATGCAGCAGATGGAGGAACGTACCGGAAGTTATGCGATTAAGCGCGTTTACGACGAGCCCGCCGACGACGACGGTTGCCGGGTCCTGGTGGACCGGCTCTGGCCGCGTGGGGTCAGCAAGGAGCGCGCGCAGCTGGAGCTGTGGCTCAAGGAAGTGGCGCCTTCACCGCCGCTGCGCACGGAATTTGCGCATATGCAGGAACGGTTCGCGGATTTCCGCGCCGCCTACGAGGCGGAGCTCGAATCCAACCCGGCCGTTGACACCCTGCGGGAGCTGGCAGCCAGGCACGGGAAGGTGACCCTGCTGTTCGGCGCCCGGGACCCGGAGACCAACCACGCCCGGGTGCTGCTGGAGTTCCTGCAGCACTAACAAGTTAGGGTGGTGCCATGACTGAGGGCATCCAGAACAATTCGGCAGTAGTCAAAGCGGCGGTCGTCACCGGCGCCAGCACCGGGATCGGCGAGGCCACCGTGCGTGCACTCCGAAACGAAGGCTGGACCGTTTTCGCCGTCGCCCGCCGCGCCGAACGGCTTGAGGCGCTCGCCGCCGAGACCGGCGCCGTCGCTCTCCCTGCCGACGTGACGGACGACGCCGCCGTCGCCCGGCTGGTGGCTGAGGTGACCCGTGCCGGCGGCATCGACACCCTGGTCAACATCGCCGGCGGGGCACGCGGCGCGGACAAGGTCGCGGATGCCCGGACCGAGGACTGGGAGTGGATGTACGACGTCAACGTGCTCGGCACCCTCAAGCTCACCCGCGCGTTCCTGCCGATGCTGCGCGCCTGCGGCGAAGGCACCGTCCTGAACCTGACCTCGACGGCGGGCCTGTCCGCCTACGAGGGCGGCGGCGGCTACAACGCCGCCAAATTCGCGCAGCACGCCCTCACCGGGGCCCTGCGGCTCGAAGAGGCCGAGCACAACCTCCGCGTGATCGAGGTGGCCCCCGGCATGGTGCAGACCGAGGAGTTCTCGCTGAACCGGCTCGGCGACCGGGGCGCCGCGGACCAGGTGTACGCCGGGGTGGAGAAGCCCCTCACGGCCGGCGACGTCGCCGACGTCGTCCGTTACGCGGTAACCGCGCCCCACCACGTCAACCTGGACCAGATCGTGATCCGCCCGGTGGCACAGGCCGCCAACTTCAAGGTCATCCGCAAGGGTTAGCCCGAACCGTCGGGACCGCATGCGGCAGTCCTTTCCGGTAACATCGACTTATCAGCTTTGACCCGGCCATCACCGGTGAGCTTCCGGAAGAACGCCCCGGCGCAGCAGCATAACGCGCCAGGGCCGGTAGAACCGGACGGGTAAGCCCGTCACAGCAGTCAACGAGCGGCCGACGCCGGTGCAGCGCTTTCCTTTGGATTCTTAGGGGAAGGGTGCGGGACCGGTGCCGGTAAGTGAGGTGGTACCGCGGCGCCGGTGTTGTTCCGACAGCACAGGGACCGTCCTCGCATCCTGAATGAATCCCGTTGTTCACTAGCTCAACCCAGGATGTCGAGATGACCCATTACCCCAAGGCCTCAGCCGCAGCGTCAGATGCCACCGCCTCTGCCGCCACAACCTCCGGCGTGTCCGCCTCCGTGAAGTTCCCGGAGCTCGAAGCGCGCATCCTCAAGTACTGGGACCAGGACGGCACCTTCCAGGCCAGCATCGACCAGCGGGATTCCGAGCTTCCCGGCGGCGAGCCCGGCAGCAACGAGTTCGTCTTCTATGACGGCCCGCCGTTCGCCAACGGCCTGCCGCACTACGGCCACCTGCTGACCGGCTACGCCAAGGACCTTGTGGCGCGCTACCAGACCCAGCGCGGCCGCCGCGTCGAGCGCCGGTTCGGCTGGGACACCCACGGCCTGCCTGCCGAGCTGGAAGCCATGAAGCAGCTCGGGATGACGGACAAAACCCAGATCGAGGACATGGGCATCGACAAGTTCAACGATGCCTGCCGTGCCTCCGTGATGAAGTACGCCGACGAGTGGAAGAGCTACGTCACCCGCCAGGCGCGCTGGGTGGACTTCGACAACGACTACAAGACGCTCAACGTCGAGTACATGGAGTCGGTGCTCTGGGCTTTCAAGCAGCTGCACGAAAAGGGCCTGACCTACAACGGCTACCGCGTGCTGCCCTACTGCTGGAAGGACGAGACGCCGCTGTCCAACCATGAGCTGCGCATGGACGACGACGTCTACAAGAACCGCCAGGACCAGACGGTCACGGTGACTTTCCCGATCACGGAGGGGGTATCCGAGCTCTCCCGGCAGCTCGCCGGGGTGCAGGCGCTCGCCTGGACCACCACGCCCTGGACGCTGCCCACCAACCTGGCGCTCGCCGTCGGCCCCGCCATCGATTACGTGGTGGTGCCCGCCGGCCCGAACGGCATCAAGGCCGCCGCGCCCGAGGCTCCCGTCACCGGCAGCTTCCTGCTCGCCGCGGACCTGCTGGGCGCGTACGCCAAGGACCTCGGCTACGGCGACGGCGCCGAGGGCGCCGCCGCCGCCGAGGCAGCCGTCACCTCCCGGCACACCGGCGCGGAGCTCGAGGGCCTGGCCTACGAGCCGCTCTGGAACTACTTCCACGACGCCGAGAAGTACGGCACCGAGAACGCCTGGCGCTTCCTCGTCGCCGACTACGTCACCACCACCGACGGCACCGGCATCGTCCACCAGGCACCTGCCTACGGTGAAGACGACCAGAAGGTCTGCGAAGAGGCCGGCATCCCCGTGGTCCTCTCGGTCGACGAGGGCGCAAAGTTCCTCCCCCTGTTCAACTCCGGCCCGCTGGCGGAGATCGCCGGGCTCCAGGTGTTCGACGCCAACAAGCCCATCACCCAGGTGCTCCGCGCCGAGGGCCGGCTGGTCCGCCAGGCCAGCTACGAGCACAGCTACCCGCACTGCTGGCGCTGCCGCAACCCGCTGATCTACCGCGCCGTCTCTTCTTGGTATGTCGAGGTCACCAAGTTCAAGGACCGCATGTCGGAACTGAACCAGGAGATCAACTGGATCCCCGGCAACGTCAAGGACGGCCAGTTCGGCAAGTGGCTCGCCAACGCCCGCGACTGGTCGATCAGCCGCAACCGCTACTGGGGCAGCCCCATCCCGGTCTGGCAGTCCACCGACCCGGACTACCCGCGGACCGACGTCTATGGCTCGCTCGCCGAGATCGAAGCCGACTTCGGCCGGCTGCCGCTGAACAACGACGGCCAGGTGGACCTGCACCGGCCGTTCATCGACGAACTCACCCGCCCGAACCCGGACGATCCCCGCACCCCGGAAGAAGGCCAGTCCGTGATGCGCCGCGTCGAGGACGTCCTGGACGTCTGGTTCGACTCCGGCTCGATGCCCTACGCCCAGGTCCATTTCCCGTTCCAGAACGAGGAATGGTTCGAAACCCACAACCCGGCCGACTTCATCGTCGAGTACATCGGGCAGACCCGCGGCTGGTTCTACATGCTGCACATCCTCTCCACCGCGCTGTTCGACCGCCCGGCCTTCCGCAACGTCATCAGCCACGGCATCGTGCTCGGCTCCGACGGGCAGAAGATGTCCAAGAGCCTGCGCAACTACCCGGACGTCTCCGAGGTCCTGGACCGCGACGGCTCCGACGCGATGCGCTGGTTCCTGATGGCCAGCCCGATCCTGCGCGGCGGCAACCTCGTGGTCACCGAGCAGGGCATCCGCGACGGCGTCCGCCAGGTCATCCTGCCGTTGTGGAACGTGTACAGCTTCTTCACGCTCTACACGAACGCCGCGGACAGCGGTAAGGGGTATGAGGCGAAGCTGCGCTACGACGGCTACGCCGACACCCTGGACACGTACCTCATGGCCAACACCGGGGACTTGGTCCGGAACATGACCGCGCAGCTGGACGGCTACGACATCTCCGGGGCCTGCGACGAGCTCCGCGGCTACCTGGACATGCTCACCAACTGGTACGTCCGCCGCAGCCGCCAGCGGTTCTTCGACGAAAACGTCGACGCCTTCGACGCGCTCTACACCGCACTGGAAACGGTCTGCCGGGTGGCGGCGTCGCTGCTGCCGCTGGTCTCCGAGGAGATCTGGCGCGGCCTCACCGGCGGCCGCTCCGTGCACCTGGCCGACTGGCCGGACGCGGACCTGTTCCCGGCCAACCCGGCTCTGGTCGAGGCCATGGACCGGGTGCAGCAGATCTGCTCCACCGGATCCTCGCTGCGCAAGGCCGCGAACCTGCGCGTGCGCCTGCCGCTGCAGGAGCTCACCGTGGTGGCACCCGGCGCGGCCGCGCTGGAAGGCTTCGCCGCCGTCGTCGCCGATGAACTGAACCTGCGCTCCGTGCGCCTGCTCGACGCCGAGAGCGCCTCCCCGGAGGAGTTCGGGATCGAGCAGAAACTCGTGGTGAACGCCCGGGCCGCCGGACCGCGGCTGGGCAAGAACGTCCAGCAGGCCATCAAGGGCTCCAAGTCCGGCGACTGGTCCGTGGACGAGGCCGGGGTGGTCACCGCCGGCGGGCTCGCGCTCGAACCGCAGGAATACACCCTGGAGACCGTGGTGGCCGACGCTGCCGAGGGCGAGGCGTCGCGCGCGGCCGCGGTGCTTCCCGGTGGCGGCTTCGTGGTGCTCAACACCGAGGTCACGCCCGAGCTCGAGGCCGAAGGTGCCGCACGGGACCTCGTCCGCGCCATCCAGCAGGCCCGCAAGGACGCCGGACTGAACGTCAGCGACCGGATCCGCACCACCGTAACGGCCGCGCAGGCCACCGTCGCGGCACTGCTGGCGCACGCCGAACTGGTCAAGACCGAGACCCTGACCCTCGAACTGGAGACCGTTCCCGCCGAGGTCAAGGAACCGCTGATCACCGTCGAAAAACTAGCCAATGAAGCAGGGGCATAAGCCATGACCGACGAATTTTCCGTAGAGAGCGTCTATGCCGAACTGCTGGGCCGGGCGCCGGAAAACAAGATGGAGCCGCGGCTGGCTCCGCTGCGCCGGGCGATGGACATCCTGGGCGAGCCGCAGAAGGCGTACCCGATCATCCACATCACCGGCACCAACGGCAAGACCTCCACGGCGCGGATGATCGAGGCCGGGCTGCGGGCCCACGGGCTGAGCACCGGCCGGTACACCAGCCCGCACCTCTCCAAGGTCACCGAGCGGATCAGCATTGACGGCGAACCGGTCTCGGACGAGACGTTCGTCCGGATCTGGGATGAGATCCGCCCCTACCTGGACATCGTGGACGGCGAACTCGTCGCCGAAGGCCAGCCCCGGCTGACCTACTTCGAGTGCCTGACCATCTTGGGCTTCGCGGTTTTCGCGGACCAGCCGGTCAACGTTGCCGTGATCGAGGTGGGCCTGGGCGGCATCACCGACGCGACCAACGTCGGCGACGGCCAGGTCGCCGTCGTCACCCCGATCTCACTGGACCACACCGACCTGCTGGGCGAGACCACCGAGGACATAGCCTACGAAAAGGCCGGCATCATCAAGCCGGGCGGGTTCCTGATCAGTGCGGCACAGCCCGTCGACGCGGCCCAGGTCCTGCTGGAGAAGGCCAAGGAAGCAAACGTGCCCTTCCGCTTCGAAGGCGTGGAGTTCGGCGTCGAATCCCGAACCGTCGCCGTCGGCGGCCAAATGGTGAACATTCAGGGCATCGCGGGACGCTACGAAGACCTGCTGGTGCCGCTGCACGGCGCACACCAGGCGGAAAACGCCGCCGTCGCGATCGCGGCACTGGAGGCATTTTTCGGGGCGGAGAAGCCGCTCGACGGCGAGCTGCTGCAGGAGGCCTTCGCGTCCGTCACCTCCCCAGGCCGCCTCGAGGTTCTCCGCACCGCGCCGACCATCATCGTGGACGCCGCGCACAACCCCGAGGGCATCCGGGTTTCCGCCGAGGCCATCCACGAGGCCTTCAGCTTCAGCAAGCTCGTGGTTGTGGTGGGCGTCCTGAAGGACAAGGACGCCGAGGAAATCCTCCGCCAGCTCAAGGAATCCCTCGGCGACCTCGCCTCGGAGTACTGCTTCACCCAGTCCAACTCGCCGCGCGCCGTGCCGGCCCAGGACCTCGCGGAGCTGGCGCTGGACCTGGGCTTCGGCGGCGACAACGTCCACGTGGCCGAGAAGCTCGACGATGCCCTCGAATGGGCGGTGGAGCGCGCCGAAGCCAATGACGACTTGGCTGGCGGGATCCTGGTCACGGGGTCCATCACGCTCGTGGCCGAGGCCAGGATCCTGCTCGGAAAGGCCAAGGCGTAACCCATGGCGAAACTCACCAAGGCCCAGCGCGAATGGCGCCCGGGCATGCCCAAGAAACGCCGCTCCACCAAGGTCATGTTCGCCTCCACGGTGCTGCTGCTGGAGGCCTTCGTGGCACTCTTCGGCACCCTGGCGGTCTTCGGGCTGCGGCGCGGGGAGCTGCCGCCGCTGCTGATCTTCGGGGTCGGCATCGGACTGTGTGTGGTGCTGGTTCTGACCTGCGCCGTGCTCTCGAAGCCGTGGGGTGTTGCCCTGGGCTGGATCCTGCAGTTGCTGCTGATCCTCACCGGCATCGTGGAGCCCACCATGTACCTGGTGGGCGGCCTGTTCGCGATCACCTGGTGGTACGGCATCCGGACTGGCATCCGGATCGACCGCGAGGCCGGCCAGCGCGACCGGGAGCAGGCGGCCTGGGAGGCCGCGAACCCCGACGGCCAAAGCAATTAGACTTGTCCCGAACCCCACCCCAACACTTAGGAGCAGCTGTGAGCATTGAGCGCACCCTCGTCCTGATCAAGCCCGACGGCGTCGCCCGCAACCTGACCGGCAGCATCATCGCCCGGATCGAAGCCAAGGGCTACACCCTGGCCGAGCTCAAGAAGGTCAACGCGAGCCGCGAACTCCTCGAACAGCACTACGAGGAACACGTCGGCAAGCCGTTCTACGAGCCGCTGGTCGAGTTCATGCTCAGCGGGCCCGTGGTTGCCGCGATCTTCGAGGGCCACCGCGTGATCGAGGGCTTCCGCTCCCTCGCCGGCACGACGGATCCGACGACGGCGGCGCCCGGCACCATCCGAGGCGACTTCGGCCGCGACTGGGGCCTGAAGGTCCAGCAGAACCTGGTCCACGGCTCCGACTCGCCGGAGTCCGCCGAGCGCGAGATCACCATCTGGTTCTAACACCCCGCAGCATCCCACCGAGGTGACAGCTAAGGCCAATGTTCAGTGCGAACATTGGCCTTAGCTGTCACCTCGCGGCGTTCCGGGAATCAGTAGCCGGAGGTGCCGACGAAGACCTGGATAAAGGCGAAGAAGATGGTGGCGATGACGGCGACGTAGAGCAGGGCCGTCAGGATCCAGCCCGAGTCGGCCAGGATCCGGGCGGCACGGGCAGGCATAGGGATGACGCCGTGGCGCACGTTGCGGACCGTCACCCAGATGAACAGGGGGATCATCGAGGCCCAGACGATCATGCAGAACGGGCAAAGAATGTGGATCGAGTACAGCGCCTGCGACCAGAGCCACACCACAAAGGCGAAGCCCAGCGTGACACCGGTCTGCAGCCCGATCCAGTACCAACGGGAGAACTTGGCTCCGGCGAGGAGGCCCATGCCGGTGGTGATGGTGATGGCGAACGCGACGATGCCGATGAACATGTTGGGGAAGCCGAAGACCGAACTCTGCCAGGTCTGCATCACCTGGCCGCAGGAGATCCACGGGTTCACGTCGCAGACCGTGACATGGCTGGGGTCCTTGAGGACCGCCAGTTTTTCCAAGACCAGGGCGCCGGAGGCGAGCCAGCCGACGACGCCGGTGATAATCAAGAGCCAGGCGAACGGCCGATCACGCGTCATGGGGGGCAGCGGTTGCTCCGCAACGGTCGCGCCGGCGCCCCGTTCATGGGCGGTCGCGTCGCCGCGGGCGGGGGCGGGGGAGATGCTGGGCATGGGATTCGAGTCCTTTGCGTCGGGGTGCTCTTGGGCTGATTCTATCGCCGGAGGCTGGGTGAAGCCGGTCTGCGTCCTGCCGTCGTCAGTGATTCGGTCCGCGGCACGGGCGGGATGTCCCGCCTACCCCTGCGGACTGGTGTGACTTTCCATTAGTTCGCCGGCGGGTCCGACCTGGGCCGGGGCTCAGGGACATGCGCCGCGCCGGGGCCAGCGGATGGGCATATTCGGGTTATGCCCAGTGCACTGCGCGGCCAATGGACATGTCCTCCCGGGGTGCCGGGTCCCAGGCCACGGAGCCACCCGCGCACGCCGTCGGCTAGGGACATGTCCCGCGCCGGGGCCGGCGGATGGGCATATTCGGGTTATGCCCGGTCCAATGCGCGGCCAAGGAGCATGTCCTCCCGGGGAGCAGGGACCGTGGCCCCTGAATCCCGACGAGCCGACGAAATTGGTGGCTAGCCTGGTCCGCAGAGCTAGGGCCACTGCGGACGGAATCGCTGGCCCAGCATTCAACTGTCCAATGTCCGACGGAGGCCCGCGTCGAGACCGTTGGTGCCGGATAACTGGGCCAGCAGGGTCCCGAGATTGGCGTTTAGGCGGTGGTCCGAATGGCCCTTGCCCAACATACGCGCCCGATTGCCACGCCTAGCCCTGCTTTTGCGGCTCCTGTGAGACAATGAACCTGGCTGGGACGCGATCCACATTCGGGTTCCGGTCCGGCGACTTTGTCTTCAAGACCGCCAATGAGGAGCAGGGCATACTTCGGATCCTTCGATCCGGCCTATCCCGCAATGCCATTGGACGGCACCTGGTTGTGACGTATAGATCAACGGGTTCAACACAATCTCGCCGGCCTTCCAGGGCTGCCGCACCCCACTGCCGGTGCGAACCTGGAGGTATCCAATTGACTTCTGTCAATGCCCGCGGGTGTTGACAAATATTTGCCCCCTAGGGCGCCGGATGTGGCGGTGCATCAGGGGCAGGAGTGTCGCCACATATGGATAATGACCAGCTTGTAGCCGGTAACAACGAAGCCAATGTTGCCGAGGAAACACCGGAAACCGCCGCCGCTGAGGCGCCCAAGAAGGCCACCCGGACCCGCCGCAAGGCCGCGCCCAAGCCGGAGGCAGCCGAGACGGCCGCCGCCGCCGTTGATAATCCCGACACCGCCGCCGCCCCAGCTGCTGACAACCCCGACGCCGCCGCGCCGGTCAAGGCCCCGGTCCGCCGCAGCCGTTCACGGAAGAAGACCGAGGCCGACGAACTGCCTGCCGTCGCTCCGGCCCAGGACGCGGCGGAAAGCTCAGAAACCGCCGGCGAGACCCCTGCCGGGGCAACCATGGAGGCTCCGGCTGAGGTACCCGTAGCTCCCGAGAAGCCGGTCCGCCGCCGGGCTTCCCGCGCCAAGGGCGCCCCGGTGGCCGCGGCAGCAGACGCCGCCGACGCCCAGTCCACGCTCGCCGCGGACCCGGCCCCCGCCGCCGTCCCCGCCGAGACCACTCCGACGGAGGCTCCGGCCGCCGCTCCGGCCGCCGAAGCACCTGAATCATCCGAAGCCCCCTCGTTGTTCCTTGCGCCCGGCGCGGCCACCTCGGTGATCTTCCAGGCCCCGGACCTGAGCACGGTTGTCCGCCCGGCGCCGGTACAGGCCGTAGCCGCTGCCGAAGATGCTGACGAGGAGGACGACGAAGACGGCGACGACGCCAGCAGCCGCCGTCGTCGTCGCAGCCGTGGCCGCCGTGGCCGCAGCCGTGCCGGCGATGCTGACACCGACTCTGACACCGCCGCTGATGGCGCCGACGACACCGCCGACGACTCCGAAGGGACCCTCGAAGACGGCGTCACCTCGCGCCGTCGCCGTCGCCGTCGTCGTGGCGACCAGGACCTGGAACTGACCGGCGGGGGAGACGACGACCCGCCCAACACGGTGACCCGCGTCCGCGCCCCCCGTGCGGCCACCGAGGCCCCGGTCAACAACCGCGTCACGTCCCTCAAGGGCTCCACCCGGCTCGAGGCGAAGAAACAGCGCCGCCGCGAATCCCGCGACACTGGCCGCCGCCGCACCGTCATCACCGAGGCCGAATTCCTGGCACGGCGCGAATCGGTCGACCGCCAGATGATCGTCCGGCAGCGCGACGACAGAATCCAGATCGGCGTCCTGGAAGACGGCGTGCTGGCCGAGCACTTTGTCTCCAAGACCCAGCAGGATTCCCTGATCGGCAACGTCTACCTGGGCAAGGTCCAGAATGTCCTGCCGTCGATGGAAGCCGCCTTCGTCGACATTGGACGCGGCCGCAACGCCGTGCTGTACGCCGGTGAAGTCAACTGGGAATCCGTCAACCTCGAAGGCAAGCAGCGCCGGATCGAGAACGCGCTGAAGTCCGGCGACTCGGTGCTGGTCCAGGTCACCAAGGACCCGGTCGGTCACAAGGGCGCCCGCCTGACCAGCCAGATCTCGCTGCCAGGCCGCTACCTCGTGTACGTGCCCGGCGGCTCCATGACCGGCATCTCCCGCAAGCTGCCCGACGTCGAACGTAACCGCCTCAAGCGGATCCTCAAGGACCGTCTGCCTGAGGACGCCGGCGTCATTGTCCGCACCGCGGCCGAGGGTGCCTCCGAGGAAGAACTGACGCACGACATCAACCGCCTCCGCGCGCAGTGGGAGGGCATCGAAAGCCAGTCGACGTCCACCAAGATCCTGGCCCCGGAGCTGCTTTACGGCGAACCTGACCTGACCATCAAGGTGGTCCGCGACGTGTTCAACGAGGACTTCTCCAAGCTGATCGTCTCCGGCGAGGAAGCCTGGGACACCATCGAGGCCTACGTCACCTACGTGGCTCCGGACCTGGTGGGCCGGCTCGAGAAGTGGACCAAGGACACGGACATCTTCGCTGCCTGGCGCATCGACGAGCAGATCCACAAGGCCCTGGACCGCAAGGTCTTCCTGCCCTCCGGCGGCTCCCTCGTGATCGACCGCACCGAAGCCATGACCGTGGTGGACGTCAACACCGGCAAGTTCACCGGCAGCGGCGGCAACCTTGAGGAAACCGTCACCAAGAACAACCTGGAAGCAGCCGAGGAAGTCGTCCGGCAGCTCCGGCTCCGCGACATCGGCGGCATCATCGTGATCGACTTCATCGACATGGTGCTCGAATCCAACCGCGACCTCGTGCTGCGCCGCATGGTGGAGTGCCTGGGCCGGGACCGGACCAAGCACCAGGTCGCCGAGGTCACCTCGCTGGGCCTCGTGCAGATGACGCGCAAGCGGATGGGCACCGGGCTGCTGGAAGTCTTCGGCGAACAGTGCGAAGCCTGCGCCGGCCGCGGCATCGTCACCCACGACGAGCCGGTGGAACACCGCCGCGCCAACACCGTCGCCGCGGAGCACCACGTGCCGCGCACCGAGCACCAGCCTGCCGCCCGCAATGAGCGCAAGCGCCGCCGCGGCAAGGGCGGGCAGGGTGCTGGCGAGACCATGCCGTTCGAACCCGCGCTCATGCACACCGAGCCCTCCGAGGCCGAGCGCCATGCCAAGGCAGAGGCCACCCGCGCCGCGCTGGCCAACATCGCCGCCGCCGCGCACGCCGCTCACCTGCACGACGGCGAAGCAACAGCAGCGCCCAACGCCGAAACCCGCCAGACCGCGCTGGACGCAGCCATGGAACTGGCCTCGACGGAAGAGGCTGCCGGACGTCCCGCAGCAGTCTTGACCTTCGGCGGCGAGCAGGTGGCACTGCCCTTCGTCGAACACGCCGAGGAGACCGCGCAGCCGGCACTGACCCTGGACGTCCTCACCGAGGCGTTCGCCCACCTGGGCGACGCCGACGCCGGCAGGGCAGCCGAGGTGGCGCCGGCTGCCGAAGCGGTCCCAGCCGCCGAGGCGCCCGCTGTCGAGGTGTCCATGGCCGAAGCAGCCGCTACGGCGCCGTCCCGCGCCACCCGCGGCCGGGGCCGGGCCCGGACGGCGCGGATCCAGCCGCCGAGCGTCCGGACCCACGACGCCCAGCCGCCGGCTGCCCGCAATACCGCCAAGGCACCGGCCGCCCAGGGACGAGGAGTCCAGGCACCGGCTGCTCAGTCCGCGGCAACCCAGTCCACGGCACCGGCCACCCGTGCCCAGGCTCCTGCCCAGGCGCAGACCAAGGCGCCGGCCACCCAGGCACCGGCTCAGGCGCCGGTCAGGGCCGCCGAAGCCACCCCGGCCCGGCGGGTACGCCGGAACCGGAGCGCCAGCCGCGCCCAAGGCGCCGCCAATGCGACGTCCGTGCAGCAGCGCGAGACCACCCCGCAGGCTGCGGCCGGCACTGTCCACGAGGCCAAGGCCCCGGAGCCGACGAAGGGCCCTGCCAAGCCTGCGGCCAACGAACCGGTCATCCTGGGCGTCGGCGTTCCGGCATCTGAGCTGTAGGACTCAGCAGACACCACCGTTCGCGGGTCCTGTCCGGGCTCGGCGTATCAATACGTCGAGCCCGGACAGGACCCGCGGGTCCGTTAACGGGCGGCGGAGTGCCCGGTCGGGAACGGCTAGGCTGGGGGGACTGACACGGGGTGCCGAGCAACAAGCCGGCTGAGATCCAGACCCGTTGAACCTGTCCGGTTAGCACCGGCGAAGGGATGTCTCTTGTTTTCAGCGACTCACTCAACACTCACGCCGCCCGACTCTCCCCGGCGTGGTCCCTCGTTCATCCTCCAGTCCGCTTTCCCGGCGCCGGCTGCTGTGCCGGCACCGGATACCCCCGCCGGGTCCCGGATTCCCCGGGTACTGGCCATCGCAGGCTCGGACCCCTCCGGCGGGGCCGGCATCCAGGCCGATCTGAAGAGCATCGCCGCGAACGGGGGCTACGGGATGGCTGCCATCACCGCCCTGACGGCCCAGAACACCCAGGGCGTCCGAGCCGTCCACGTGCCGCCGGCGTCGTTCCTGACCGCCCAACTGGACGCGATCAGCGACGACATCACCATTGACGCCGTCAAGATCGGCATGCTCGGCGACGCCGCAGTGATCGACGCCGTCCGGGCGTGGCTCGAAAAGGTCCGCCCCGCCGTCGTGGTCCTGGACCCGGTGATGGTCGCGACCAGCGGTGACCGGCTGCTGCAGGAATCGGCCGAGGCCGCCTTGCAAGCCCTGCTCCCGCTGGCGGACCTCATCACCCCGAACCTGGCCGAACTGGCCCTGCTGCTCGGCGAGCCGGCTGCCGCGGACTGGCCCGCGGCGCTGGCCCAAGGCAAACGGCTCGCCGCTCTGACCGGCACCACGGTGCTGGTCAAGGGCGGCCACCTTCACGACGATGGCGCAGGCTGCCCGGACGCGCTGATCAACACCGGGGGACTGCTCAGCCAGGAGACCGTGGTGGTGCCGGGTGAGCGGATCACCACCCGCAACAGCCACGGTACCGGCTGCTCACTGTCCTCGGCGCTGGCCACGGCGCACGCCAGGGCGGGGGACTGGGAGGCGGCGCTGCGGCAGGTCAAGCCGTGGCTGCTGGGCGCGCTGCGGGACGCCGGGCGGCTCGAGGTGGGACACGGCAACGGCCCGGTGCACCATTTTCACCACTTTCAGCACGGTGCCTCGCAGGCGGCGCCGGCGTCGTCCGCGCCTGCCGCGGGCGACTTCGCCGCGGCACTCGATGGGCACGCGGCCCCGGCGCTGGAAGCGATCTACGGCCTGGACTTCATCCGGGGCCTGGCCGACGGCACCCTGCCGGAGCGGGACTTCACCTACTACCTTGGCCAGGACGCGCTGTACCTGAACGGCTACGCCAGGGTGCTGTCCCGCGCGTCCGCGCTCGCGCCGTCGGAAGCCGAGCAGCTTTTCTGGTCCCGGTCGGCGGTGCAGTGCCTCGAAGTCGAAGCCCAGCTGCACCGGAGCTGGCTGGCCGGCCGTACGGTCCAGGCGGAGCCTGGGCCGGTCACCAAGGCCTACGTGGACCACCTGCACGCGGCCTCGCTCGCCGGCAGTTACGGCGTGCTCGTGGCCGCGGCGCTGCCGTGCTTCTGGCTCTATGCCGAGGTCGGTGCGGCGCTGCATGGGGAGTTCCTCGCCGCCGGCGCCCCGGCAGCGCACCCGTACGCGGAGTGGCTACGCACCTACGCCGACGAGGCCTTCGCGGAGTCGACGCGGCAGGCGATCAGGTACACGGACGCGGCGGCCCTGCACGGGTCCAACGGGGAGCGCAACGCGATGGCCGTCGCCTTCGCGCAGTCCGCGCACTACGAGGTGGCGTTCTTCGACGCGCCGAGGCTGCACGCCTGAACGGGCCGGGCCGGGACAACCGGTAGGATGATGGGGCGCGGTTCCGGAAGTCGCTGCGGCAGCCCAGCTTTGGCCCCCCGGGGACAGGGTGTGGCTCCCGTCACGCACTACCCGCCGGGACCAGCCTCGTTTGCGGCCGAAGGCGAAATTAGCGTAGTCTAGATCTTCGGTGCTTACGCCAACACTTGGGTTATGACCTTGAGGAACAGTTCACCCGTAACTACGGGCCGGATTTTCCACAGGATAGCTCATGGGTTCCCCCGGGGAATCCACCGGCGTTGAGGCACAGCGTGAGCCGGTCCAAACAATTTGGCCCCAGGTTCCGCACGCAAATCTAGTAATAAACGTCGAGAGAAGTGAGTTCCCCAGTGGTGTACGCGATTGTCCGCGCAGGCGGCCGCCAAGAGAAGGTTTCCGTTGGAGACTTCGTTACCCTGAACCGCGTCCCCGGTGGAGCCGGCAGCACCTTTGAGTTGCCCGCACTGCTCCTGGTGGACGGTGACAAGGTCACGTCCGCTGCTGCGGACCTGGCCAAGGTAACGGTTACGGCTGAGATCCTGGAAGACCTCCGTGGTCCCAAGATCGTCATTCAGAAGTTCAAGAACAAGACCGGTTACAAGAAGCGCCAGGGTCACCGTCAGGAACTGACCAAGGTCAAGATCACCGGTATCAAGTAACCTTCCGTTACTGTTCAGGTTTTCAGCAGATTCCCCAGAATTTAGAGGCAGGCATTTCAAATGGCACATAAAAAAGGCGCGAGCTCCACTCGCAACGGTCGTGACTCCAACGCCCAGTACCTCGGCGTCAAGCGCTTCGGCGGCCAGGTAGTTTCCGCAGGCGAGATCATCGTCCGCCAGCGTGGCACCCACTTCCACCCGGGCGCCGGCGTTGGCCGCGGCGGCGACGACACCCTGTTCGCACTGACCCCCGGCGCTGTCGAATTCGGCACCCGCCGTGGTCGTCGCGTTGTGAACATCGTGGCTGCTGCAGCTGCAGAGTAACAACAAGTTCTAAATCGGTGGGGCGGGCCATTAGGTCCGCTCCACCGGTGTTTTAACCGCATTACAATCATCTTGGGCCCTAGCGGGACCTAGGGAACAGCACTGAGGAGATCCACGTGGCGAGCTTTGTAGACCGGGTAGTACTGCACGTATCCGGCGGTACCGGCGGCCACGGCTGTGTCTCCGTCCACCGCGAGAAGTTCAAGCCGCTCGGCGGTCCCGACGGCGGCAACGGCGGCAACGGCGGCGACGTCATCCTGCGCGTGGATCCCCAGACCACGACCCTGCTCGACTACCACCACGCACCGCACCGGCACGCCACCAACGGCGGCCCCGGCATGGGCGACTGGCGCGGCGGCAAGAACGGCGAGACCCTGATTCTGCCGGTGCCCGTGGGCACCGTGGTGAAGACCAAGTCCGGCGAAGTCCTCGCCGACCTCGTCAGCGAAGGCGCCGAATACATCGCGGCCGCCGGCGGCATCGGCGGCCTCGGCAACGCGTCCCTGTCCTCCCAGAAGCGCCGCGCCCCCGGCTTCGCGCTGCTCGGCATCGAGGGCGAATCCAGCGACATGGTCCTGGAACTGAAGTCCATTGCCGACATCGCCCTGGTCGGATTCCCCTCCGCCGGCAAGTCCAGCCTGATCGCCGCAATGTCGGCCGCCCGGCCCAAGATCGCTGACTACCCCTTCACCACCCTGATCCCGAACTTGGGCGTCGTCCAGGCCGGCGAGGTCCGCTTCACCATCGCCGACGTGCCGGGCCTCATTGAGGGCGCCAGCGAAGGCAAGGGCCTGGGCCACCACTTCCTGCGCCACGTCGAGCGCTGTGCCGCCCTCGTGCACGTGCTGGACTGCGGCACGCTCGAATCGGACCGTGACCCGCTCTCGGACCTCGCCATTATTGAGGCCGAGCTCGAGAAATACGCCGTGGACATGAGCTACAGCGGGACCGACGGCGAAGTCGTTCCGCTTAATCACCGCCCCCGGCTGGTCGCGCTGAACAAGGTTGACTTGCCCGACGGCAAGGACATGGCCGAGTTCGTGCGTCCGGAACTGGAATCCCGCGGCTACAAGGTGTTCGAGATTTCCGCGACGAGCCACGAAGGGCTCCGCCAGCTCGGCTTCGCCATGGCCGAGATCGTCAAGGCCGCCCGCGACGCGGTGGCCGCCACACCGCCCAAGGTTCACGCCCCCGTGCTTCGACCCCGCGCGGTCAACGAATCCGGGTTCACGATCCGCCGCGAGGAGAAGGGCTTGGAGCCGCTGTTCCGCGTGCTGGGCGACAAGCCGGTCCGCTGGGTCAAGCAGACCGACTTCACCAACGAGGAGGCCATCGGCTACCTCGCCGACCGCCTCGCCAAGCTGGGCGTCGAAAACGAGCTGTTCAAGCAGGGCGCCAAGCCGGGCGACATGGTTGTCATCGGCGAGGACGACGGCGTCGTCTTCGACTGGGAGCCGACCATGATGGCCGGCGCCGAACTGCTGGCCTCCCCGCGCGGGACCGACGTGCGCTTCGCCGACATCGGCGACCGGCCCACGCGCGGCCAGAAGCGCGAGGACCAGCAGGAGCGCCGCGACGCCAAGGCCGCCGCCCGGGCGGAGCTGGAGGCCGAGCGCAAGGCCGGCATCTGGACCGAATCGGTCAGTGCCCGCCGCGCCGCGCAGCCGCTCAAGGAGAGTGGAGTCGGCGAAGCCGATGACGAGTAACGCCGTCGCCGTTCCCGGCGCGGCCGGGGCAGCCAGCCGCGCCGTGCTCTCCGGCGCCCGCAGGATCGTGGTCAAGGTTGGCTCCTCCTCGCTGACGTCCATCAAGGGCGGCATCGCCGAGGAGGCGCTGACCGACCTCGCCGATGCCCTCGCGCACAAGCGCAACGCGGGCACCGAAATCATCCTCGTCTCCTCCGGGGCGATCGCCGCCGGGCTGGCGCCGCTGGGGCTCGCCAAGCGCCCCCGCGACCTCGCCACGCAGCAGGCGGCCGCCAGCGTGGGCCAGGGGCTCCTGATGGCCCGCTACACCCACGCCTTCGGCGCGCACGGCGTCACGGTCAGCCAGGTACTGCTCACCGCGGACGATTTCATGCGCCGCAGCCAGCACACCAACGCCTTCCGTGCCCTGGACCGGCTGCTGAACCTCGGCGTGGTCCCGGTGGTCAACGAAAACGACACCGTCGCCACCCATGAAATCCGCTTCGGCGACAACGACCGGCTCGCCGCCCTGGTGGCTCACCTGGTCCGTGCCGACGCCCTCGTCCTGCTCTCCGACGTCGATTCGCTGTATGACGGGCCGCCCTCGCACGGCGCCCGGCGGATCGCGCACGTCTCCGGCCCGCGAGACCTCGAAGGCGTCTCGATCGGCAGCACCGGCAGGGCCGGGGTTGGCACCGGCGGAATGGTCACGAAGGTCGAGGCCGCGTCCATCGCCGCCGGCTCCGGGATCCATGCCCTCGTGACCTCCACCGCGAACGCCGCCGCCGCGCTGGCGGGGGAGGACGTGGGAACCTGGTTCTCAGTCAATGGCTCCCGCAAGCCGATCCGGCTGCTCTGGCTGGCGCACCTGGCGTCGGTGCAGGGCAGGTTGGTGCTCGACGACGGCGCCGTCCGCGCCGTGCGGGACCGCCACACCTCGCTGCTGCCCGCCGGGATCACCGCCGTGCACGGCGACTTCGAAGCCGGCGACGCCGTCGAGATGGTCGGCACCGACGGCACGGTGATCGCCCGCGGCCTGGTGAACTACGGCGCCGCGGAACTGCCACAAATGCTCGGCCGCTCCACCCGTGAACTCGGCAAGGCGCTGGGACGCGGTTATGACCGTGAAGTTGTTCATGTTGACGACCTGGTGCTGGTCTAAACCCTCCGCTCGCCTAAACTTGGAGCATGACTGAGGCCCTGACTTCGCACCCCGACCTGCCGGCTCACGACGCTTCTGCCACAAGCCTGCCGTCGGCCACTCCGGATGTCGAAGCCGCCGTGCACGCCGTCGCCGACCGCTCCCGGGCGGCCTCCCGCCGGATGGCCCATGCCAACCGGGCGTTGAAGGACCACGGCCTGCGGGCTGTCGGCGCCGCGCTGCTGGAGCACAAGGACCTGATCCTGGCCGCCAACGCCAGGGACGTCGCAGCGGGCCGGGCCCGCGGCACCTCCGCGGCGCTTCTGGACCGGCTCACCCTCACCGAGTCCCGCGTCCAGGCCCTCGCGGCCGCCCTGGAAAACCTCGCCACCCTGCCCGACCCGGTGGGCAACGTGGTGCGCGGGCAGACCCTCCCCAACGGGCTGCGCCTGCGCCAGGTCAACGTCCCCATGGGGGTAGTCGCCGCGATCTACGAGGCACGCCCCAACGTCACCGTGGACATCGCCGGGCTGGCGCTCAAGAGCGGCAACGCCGTCATCCTGCGCGGCGGCAGTGCCGCCGCTGCCACCAACGAGGCGCTCGTGAGCATCCTTCGGGACGCCCTGGACTCTGTTGGCCTGCCGGCCGACGCCGTCCAGAGCGTCGACGAGTACGGACGCGACGGCGCCAATGTCCTGATGCGCGCCCGCGGCCGCGTCGACGTGCTCATTCCCCGCGGCGGGCGCGAATTGATCCAAACCGTGGTGCAGAACTCCTCGGTGCCCGTTATCGAAACCGGCGAAGGCAACGTGCACATCTTCCTCGACGCCTCGGCGGACGAGGAGATGGCGGTCGAGATCCTGCTCAACGCCAAGACCCAGCGCCCCAGCGTCTGCAACACCGTGGAGACACTGCTGGTCCACTCCGCGTCCACCGTGCTGCCCGCCGTCGCCGCGGCCCTGCGTGCCGCCGGCGTCACCCTGCACACGGACGGCCGGATCCGCGCCGCGCTCCCCGCCGCCGTGGACACCGTCCCCGCCACCGAGGCGGACTGGGCCGCCGAATACATGGACCTGGACCTGGCGGTCGCCATGGTGGACTCCCTGGACGAGGCGGTGCAGCACATCCGCACCTGGTCCACCGGGCACACCGAGGCAATCCTGACCAACGATCTCGCCAACGCCGAGCGCTTCATCGCCGAGGTGGATTCGGCCGCGGTGATCGTCAACGCATCCACGCGGTTCACCGACGGGGGAGAGCTGGGCCTGGGCGCCGAGGTAGGCATCTCGACGCAGAAGCTGCACGCCCGCGGCCCGATGGGGCTGACCGAGCTCACCACCACGAAGTGGATCGTGCAGGGCGAAGGCCAGATCCGCGCCTAGCAACGCGGTAACATGGAACAGAAGCCAGGAACGGCGGGAACCTCCGCCGTCGTAAATTTGTGAACCTACTAGGGGAGAACATGCTGTTTCAGCAGATCGCCACGTCCGTCGCCGCAGCAGTCGCACACGAGGAACTTGCGCCGCTCATCGCGCCGCCATTCGTGATCGGCGGCTCCATGTTCGCGATCCTGCTGCTCCTGATGTTCATCACCCTGTCTTACGGCAACCTCGGCAAGCGCCACGAGGCCGTCGAGGAGCACGCGGATCCGCACCGCCAGCACCCGGCGAAGCACCCGGGCCCGGGACACTAATATTTCCGCCACAGTGAAGCAGCACGGCGCCAAGCGCCGCCTGCGACTCGGTGTGATGGGCGGAACGTTTGACCCGATCCATCACGGCCACCTCGTCGCGGCCAGTGAGGTCGCGGCGAAGTTCGACCTCGACGAAGTGGTGTTCGTCCCTACCGGGCAGCCCTGGCAGAAGAACAGCAGACGTGTCAGCGAGGCCGAACACCGTTACCTCATGACGGTGATCGCCACGGCCTCGAACCCGAGGTTCACGGTGAGCCGGGTCGACGTCGACCGTCCCGGCCCCACCTACACCATCGACACCCTCCGGGACCTGCGCACGCTGCGGCCGGAAGCCGACCTCTTCTTCATCACCGGCGCCGACGCACTGGCCCAGATTCTTTCCTGGAAAGACATCGACGAGTTGTGGTCGCTCGCGCATTTCGTCGGGGTAACCCGGCCGGGGCACGTGCTGGACGGCATGGGCCGCGACGACGTCAGCCTGCTGGAGGTCCCCGCCA
Organism: Arthrobacter sp.; assembly: GCA_026393275.1. Classification (GTDB taxonomy): domain Bacteria; phylum Actinomycetota; class Actinomycetes; order Actinomycetales; family Micrococcaceae; genus Arthrobacter. The sequence goes on along the minus strand of JAPLAM010000098.1, from coordinate 18,553 downwards.
TGGCGATCTCCTCCACGGACTGCCGGACCCGGGTCGCCGCCGGAAATCCCGTCTGGTACCTCGTTCCCGACGGGGTGGTTCAGTACATCGCCAAGTACGGCCTGTATGACCAGCCCGCTCCCGGGCAGGAGTTCCAGGAATCCGCGCCGGTCCTCGAAACCAACCAAACCGCCAGCACCGAATGAGCCTTTAATGAGTCAGGAACAGCCTCCCATCCGCAGCCGCCGCGACTTGCGCCGGGCCAGGGATGAACGCCAGGAAGTGAACCCGGGCGCCGGCACCACTGGTGCCGGCGCTGTTCCGGCTGCTCCCGAACGGGGCGGCTCGGCAGGTTCCGGCGCCGGTCAGGGTGCCGCGAATCCCGCCTTCTCGGCGCGGCCCGAGGAACCGACCGACTCCGAGACCACCGGCCGACGCCGTGTGACCGGCCCGGCGGACGCGGTCCAGACCACGTCCAACCAACGGTCCTCGCAGATCCGCGCCCGCGACCGGGCGACGCTGCGCACCATCAAAGAGCTCGCCGAGAAGGAGGGCCAGCTGTCCGGCGGCGGCCAGCTGACGCGCCGCCAGCTCAGGCTCCAGCAGCTGGCCGAGGAAACGGCGCCCGCCACCTCCGCCAATCCGATCGTACCGATGCCCTCGCCACGAACCCGCTCGCACCCCGTCGTCGCGCCCGCCGGCACGGCGCCCGCAGGCAAGGCGCCGGCAGGCAAGGCGCCGAGTGCGCCGGCCGGGACGGCCTCGGACCGGACTGCCGGAGAGCCGGGCCCCGCCGCCGTCGCGCCGGCCGCCGGCGGAAAGCTGCCCGACGGGATGAGTGTGGAACAGGCCCTGGCCGCGCGCCAGCTCCTCGCCGAGCAGGCCCGCAACCAGGCGGCAAAGATGGAGCACATCGCCGCCACGGATCCGGACGCCGTGAACCCGGAGGTACTCGCCGAGCAGATTGCCCTGGCCGAGCGTGCCGCTGTGCTGAACCGGCGGGCGGCCGCGAAGCAGAAGCTGGCCGAGCAGAACAGCCAGCCGTCCAAAGACGGCGAACAACCCAAGAACGATCCCTCGACGGCCAGCAACCTGGCCATGGTCACGCCGCTGGAATTTGTCGAGGTCCCTGGCGTGGAGCGGCCGGTCATGAAGCGCCCTGCCACGTCATACGTCCCGCTGGTCACCAACCCCAGCCCCACGGTCCGGCCCGCACGGACCTCGCGCCGTCCCGGCTCGTCCCGGCAACGCGACGCCGGCCCGGTCAAGGGCCGCTCCGGCGTCCTGGCCCGCGCAGAAGCGGCAGCGCAGGCGGCGGGCCGCCGGCCGGCCGTGGCAGCAACCCCCGGTCATCCCGACACACCGGTGTCGGAGGAGGACCTGGCGGCACGGTCGCCGGTCGCCGCCAACGCCGCCTACGGACTGGATCCACTGGATGCCGCCACGGCGGGCCTGGGCCGGGCGCGGCGCCTTCGCGCCCTTCAGCTCGGCGTCCTGGCCCTCGGGCTGCTGGCGCTCATCACCGGCGTCATCCTGATCATCACCGGCATGGCCCACTAGCCGCCACCCTGCAGCGGTAGGGGCCCGGCCACGTTCCGGCCCCGCAACCAGTGCCGCCGGCCGGGCACACAGCTTTCTACATCCCACAGTTCTTATCTTCAACAGTTTTTATCTTCAACAAGGAGTCCCGTGACTGCAACCGATTCATCCATCGCCACAGCCCGCCACGCAGCCCGCGCTGCCGCGGAAAAACTGGCCGAAGACATCGTCGCCCTCGACGTCAGCGAGCGGCTCGCCCTGGCCGACGTGTTCTTGATTGCCTCGGCCCCCTCCGAGCGCCAGGTCAACGCCATTGTCGACGGCATCGAGGACGAGCTGTCCAAGTTCGACCTCAAGCCGGTTCGCCGCGAAGGCCGCTCCGGCGGACGCTGGGTGCTGCTGGACTACGCCGACGTCATCATCCACGTCCAGCACGAGGAAGACCGCGTTTTCTACGCCCTGGAGCGCCTCTGGAAGGACTGCCCGGTGGTTGACCTTGAATTGGGCGACGACGTCTCCGCGAAAGCGACCGCTGCCACCGAAACGGAGTAAGGGGCACGGCCTGGCGGCCCACAAGCCCGAATATGCCCGATTTGGAATTTTCGGAAGGCCTGTTCTAAGATATTTGAGTTGCTTCGGAGAGAACGAAGTCGGAGCGGCAAATATTCGGGGCTGTGGCGCAGCTGGTAGCGCACCTGCATGGCATGCAGGGGGTCAGGGGTTCGAGTCCCCTCAGCTCCACCGAACGAGGCCCCGCTCATTGAGCGGGGCCTCAAACTTTTAACGCTGAATTAGGATGTGGATCGTGAAGCTGTCCGTCCCGTCGCAGGAACCTCCGCTGCGGTTTGCCGACGTCGTCGTCATCGGCGCCGGGCAAGCGGGACTGTCCGCCGCCTACCACCTGCAGCGCCGCGGCTTTGTCCCCGCCGCAGCAACCGGCAGCGACCCCGCCTCGGCCTCCGACGGCCCGGGCGGCGCCGGCCGGCCGCCGACGTATGTGGTGCTCGACGCCGAGGACGGCCCCGGCGGCGCCTGGCGGCACCGCTGGAAAAGCCTCCTGATGGCCACCGTCAACGGCATCAGCGACCTCCCCGGCATCCCGCAGCCGTCGGTCGACCCGCGGGAGGCCAGCTCGAGCTTCCTCAGCCGCTACTTCGGCGAATACGAGGCCGAACTGGGCCTCGCCATCCAACGGCCCGTCAAGGTCCACACCGTCAGCCGTGAGGACATCAATCCGGCCGGCCGGCTGCGCATCGCCACTTCCGGGGGCGCCTGGTCCGCGCAGGCCGTGATCAATGCCACCGGCACCTGGACCCGCCCGTTCTGGCCGATCTATCCTGGCCAGTCCAGCTTCCGCGGCCGGCAATTGCACGTCGCGGACTACGTGTCCGCGGAGGAGTTCCGCGGGCAGCACGTGATCGTGGTCGGCGGCGGCATTTCCGCCGTCGGGCTGCTCGACGAGATCTCCAAGGTCACCGGCACCACCTGGTTCACCCGCCGGGAACCGGTCTGGCGCGACGCCGCCTTCGACCGGCAGGCCGGCCACGACGCCGTCGCCCTCGTCGAGGAGCGGGTGCGGCAGGGCCTGCCGCCGCAGAGCGTCGTCGCCGTGACGGGCCTGATCTGGACCCCCGCCCTGCGCGCTGCCGCCGCCCGCGGCGTACTGGACCGCCACCCCATGTTCACCGGCATCGAGCCCGGGGGAGTGCGGCTGGCGGAGGGCAGCTTCCAGGCCGCCGACGTGATCCTATGGGCTACGGGATTCCGCGCGGAGCTGGAGCATCTGGCGCCGTTGCACCTGCGCGGACCCGGCGGCGGCATCGCGATGGACGGCACCCGCGTCGCCGCGGAGCCCCGGGTGCACCTCGTGGGCTACGGTCCGTCATCGTCCACCATCGGGGCCAACCGCGCCGGCCGGGCCGCGGTGGCCGGCATCGTCAACCTGCTGACGGGTCCGGCATCCCGCCCGGCCCTGCAATCCACCCAAGCCTGAGCCGGAACGGTATCCGTGACGGCCCGAGAAGAAACGGCGGCATCCCGCGTGGCGGACAACACCCTTGATCCCCTGTTCTCCCGCCTCCGGAGATTCCCCGACGTCGAGGCGGCCAACTTGCAGGCCTGGGACGCCACCGACCGGTTGCTGCTGGACACCGCAGCGGAGCTGCGGTCCGCCGGCCGGCTGGCCTCCGGCGGCAGGATCGCCGTCGTCGGCGACCGCTACGGCGCGTTGACCCTCGGCATGCTGGCGCTGGGCTGGCAGCCGGCCACGGAGAGCGGCCCCGTCCGGGTGCACGAGGACCTGATCACCGGCGAACGCGCACTGCGCAACAACGCCGCCGCCGCAGGCTTCACCGACGGGTTCGAACAGCTCCCGTTGGATGCCGCCGTGGACGGCGCCGAGCTGGTCCTGCTCCAGCTGCCCAGGTCCCTCGCCGAGCTGGAAGAGATCGCCGATGCTGTCGCCCGGCATGCCGCGCCCGGTGTGGTGCTGCTGGCCGGCGGCAGGGTCAAGCACATGAGCCTGGGCATGAACGCCATGCTGGAACGCTTTTTCGGCGAGGTGCAGCCCCAGTTGGCGCGGCAGAAGTCACGGGTGCTGTTGGCCCGCGCCCCGAAAGTGGTCGACGGCGCCTCGCGGTTCCCGCTCACTGAGCGCAACGCCGAGCTGGACCTGACGGTCTGTGCCCGGGGCGCGGTGTTCGCCGGCACCGGGCTCGATATCGGAACCCGCTTCCTGCTGGACTTCCTCCCGGATCTGCCCACCGCCGCGCACGCCGTCGACCTCGGGTGCGGCACCGGGATCCTGGCCGCGCTGTACGCCCGCAGCCACCCGCAGGCCCGGGTCACCGCCACCGACAGGTCCGCGGCCGCCGTCGAATCCGCCGCGGCGACCGCCCGCGCCAACGGCCTGGACGGGCAAATCGACGTCCTGCAGGACGACGCGATGAGCACCCTGCCGGATGCGTGCGCCGAGCTGGTGCTGCTCAACCCGCCCTTCCATCTCGGGGCGGCGGTGCACAGCGGGGCCGGGATCAAACTGATCGAAGCCGCGGCGCGGGTCCTGGTTCCCGGCGGCGAACTGTGGACCGTTTTCAACAGCCACCTGCGCTACCGGACCGCCTTGGAACGGCTGGTCGGCCCCACCCGCGAGGTAGGCCGCAATCCGAAATTCACGGTCACCGCGAGTGTCCGCCGGCCACTGCCTTAGGGCCGACTTCGGTACCCGCCGCCGGGCCCGGCGAAATCCTTGCAATGTGAAGCCGGAGGGTGCAGTCGCGGGGCCGCGCGTGACGTAGCATGCTGACATCAGCAGTGCTCCGCCGAACGCCGATAGAGGTATCAGTGACTGAGATCCGCACACCCTCGCCGCGGCGCGGAACCAACCTCCCACGGATGGGGGACTTTAACCTCACGGTCATCCTGGACGCGATCCGGCGCGCCCCGGCTGGGCTCAGCCGGGTGGAACTCGCGCAGATCGTCGGACTCTCACCGCAAACCATCTCCAATATCTCCCGCCGGCTGCTGGACCAGCGCCTCATCGTCGAGGCGGGCAAGGAAGGCACCGGACCTGGCAAGCCGCGGACCATGCTCCGGCTCAATCCGGGCGGCAGGTACGCCGTGGGCGTGCACCTCGATCCGGCGGTCCTGACCTTCGTGCTGCTGGACCTCGTCGGCGCCGTCGTCAAGCATGAACGGATCACCACCCCCTCACACGCTGAGCCGGGATCCATCATCGCCATCATCGCCGCCGCGATCGAGCAGCTGATCGAGGACTCCGGCGTGGACCGCACGAAGGTCGCCGGGTTGGGTGTCGCCTCACCGGGACCGATCGACCTGAAGGAAGGGGCAGTGGTGGATCCGCCGCTGCTGCCGGGCTGGGAACGCGTTCCGCTGCGCGACGCCCTTGCCAAGGCCACCGGGCTGTCCACGCTGCTGGATAAGGACGTGACCAGCGCCGCCGTGGCCGAAACCTGGGCCGGCGGTCCGAGCGGCGCCGGCAGTTTTGTCTTCATGTACATGGGAACCGGGATCGGCTGCGGGGTGGTCCTCAACGATGAGGTCATCCGCGGCACGTCGGGCAACGCCGGGGAAATCGGACACATCATCGTGGACCCGGACGGTCCGCTGTGCGACTGCGGCCAGCGCGGCTGCGTGAAGTCCTCCGCCATCCCGCAGGCACTCGTCGCGAGAGCCCGGGCCGCCGGCGTGCTGGATGGCGCCGGCACGGACCGGAGTGCCCCGGCCGTGCAGGAAGACTTCGCGGAACTCTGCGCACTGGCCTACGGCGGCAACGAGGCAGCGATGCAAATCATCAGGGAGTCCGCCGTGCTGGTGGCCCGGGCCGTCTCCGCGGTCACCAACGCCGTGGACGTGGACCGCGTGGTGTTTGGCGGCCCGTTCTGGAGTTGCCTCGCGCCGGCCTATCTGGAGCAGATCCCGGACCTGGTCCGGGACAACAGCGCCACCCGGAAGATCCATGGCATCGAAGTGGTGGGCACGGGCGTGGGCGAGGATGTGGCCGCCGTCGGCGCGGCCTGTCTGGTCTTGGAGCACACCCTGGCTCCGCGCTCCCAGCGCCTCCTGCTGGAAGGCTAGCCGGACGCCGTCCCTGCCCCGTGCCGGGGAAAGGACGTCAGTCGATGTCCTCGATGACGGTCCCGAACGGGATGGTTTCGTCAAGATGGGCCTGGTGGTCGTGCGGGTGAATCACGACCCGGACCCCGTGCCGCTTGTCCGCGGCCGACTGCATCAGAATGGGGCGGACGGCGTTGATGACACTCTCGCTCTGGCGGGCGAGATACTCCTGGTAACTGGCTGGAAGCTGGATCATGCCCTCAGGATAGACCTGCGCCGCGGGCATGGGGAGGGCCAACAGGACCAGCCCTTTCGTCGAAGAATCTTCTGCCGCGGCCAGTCCGAAAGCGTAAAGACACGTCTTAATTCGGCAGATGGCTTGTCCGGCACGATCGCTGGCCTTAGAGTCGTAGACAAGTTACCGCGGTAACGTGTCAGCGATCCTCCGTTGCAGGACCGGCCAGTGGCGTCATTTCACCGGGCGGCCCAGGAGGATGTGGGTGCCCCCATGTGGGCCTGACATTTGCTCACGGAGAACTTCGTCTCAGGCGTAACAGTCGCGGCTGCGTCCTGCTGAAGTCCTTTCCGTGTTCCCCAAACTCAACTCATTGGCGGCAGCGCCGGCCGGACTCCGGCCCCCAGCCTGCCAATGGCTCACAGCCAAGGACGCAAATGTCACCACCCAGCCTTATTGACTCACATCCAAATCTTGCCGGCGCGGCCCCTGTGGCTCTGTCCTACGAACTGTTCCCGCCGAAGTCACCAGCCGCCGCTGAATCGCTCTGGACCACCATCAGGGAACTTGAGTCCACCGACCCCGACTATGTCTCCGTTACCTACGGTGCGAGCGGCTCCAACCGGGGCACCGCCGTCGAACTCATCAACCGCCTGGTGCAGGAAACCACGCTGCGCCCGCTGGCGCACCTGACCTGCGTGGGCAGCACCGCGCAGGAGCTGGCCGACGTCATTGGCGAGCTGCTCGACGTCGGCGTCCGCGGCATCCTGGCCCTGCGCGGCGACCAGCCCAAGGACGGGGGCCTCCCGGCCGAGGGTTCGCTGCGCTACGCCCAGGACCTGATCGAGCTCATCCGCCGCGTCGAACAGCGCCGCTCGGCCCTGCTGTGCGCCGGCAAGGTGGCGGTCGGGGTCGCCGCATATCCCGCCCGGCACCCGGAATCGCCGAGTGAGGCGCACGACGTCGAGGTGCTGCTGGCAAAGCAGCGCTCCGGCGCTGACTTCGCCATCACCCAGGTCTTCTTCCACACCGAACAGTACGCACGGCTGCTGTCCCGGGCCCGCCGGGCGGGCGTCACCATCCCGATCATCCCCGGCGTCATGCCGCTCACCAGCGTCCGCAGGCTCACCCGGCTGGGGGAACTGACCGGCGTCGAGCCGGCGCCGGAGCTGATCGAACGGCTCGCGGCCGCCGCTACCGACGCCGAACGCAACCGGATCGGGGTGGCCGCCACCGTGGACCTGGCCAACGCGGCCCTCGACGCCGGCGCCCCCGGCCTCCACCTCTACACCTTCAACGAGCACGCCAGCGCCCTCGAGGTGCTGGACAAGCTCGCGCTGCCTCGGCCGCGCCGCGGCATCCAGCGCTCGGCGGCCCGCCGCCAGCTCGCCAGCTGAACTTTCCCCCTGACGAACCTCACCAATCCAAGGACTTTCCCATGACTGAACAGCACACCCTTATCCCCACTCCGTTCCCGGCCGCCTCGATCCTGGGCTACCCGCGCATCGGCCGCCGCCGCGAACTGAAGAAGGCCGTCGAGGCTTACTGGGCCGGCAAGATCGACGCCGCCGCCCTGGACGCCGCCGCCAAGGAGATCCAGCTCGGCACGGCCAAGCGCCTGACGGGCCTCGGTCTGACCGAAGCCGCGGCCATCCCCGGCAGCTTCTCCTACTATGACCAGGTGCTCGACGCCGCGGCCCACCTCGGCGCCGTCCCGGTCCGCTTCGGGAATCTCCTCGACGCCGAGGGACAGCTCGACATCGACGGCTACTTCACTCTGGCCCGCGGCACCAAGGACCAGCAGCCGCTGGAAATGACCAAGTGGTTCGACACCAACTACCACTACCTCGTGCCCGAGATCGGCTTGGAGACCAACTTCGCGCTGACCTCCAACCGGATCGTCGAGGAATTCGAGTACGCCCTCGCCAACGGGGTTGAAACCCGGCCGTACCTCGTGGGCCCGGTGACCTTCCTGCTGTTGAGCAAGGCTTCCGACGACGCCCCGGCCGGCTTCAGACCGCTGTCCCGCCTCGAGGACATCCTCCCGGTCTACACCGCGCTGCTGCAGAAGCTCGCCGCCGCCGACGCCAGCTGGGTCCAGCTCGACGAGCCCGCCCTCGTGGTGGATCAGGAGACGCCCACAGGGGAAATCCAGGCCGCCGTCGCCCGCGCCTATGAGGTGCTCTCAGCCGCCGCGACCCGGCCGCAGGTGTTCGTCTCCACCCCCTACGGCGCCCTCGACGGCCAACTCGGCACCCTCGCCGCGACCGGCATCGACGCCCTTCACCTGGACGTCTTCAAGGGCGGCGTCCCCTCCGCCGCGGCCCTGGCCGGCCTGGGCAGCAAAACCCTCGTCGCAGGCGTCGTGGACGGCCACAACATCTGGCGCAACAACCTCGCCGCCTCCGCGGCCAAGATCGCCGAACTGCAGAACTCCGTCGCCACGCTCGCCGTCAGCACCTCCACGTCTACCCAGCACGTCCCGCACGACGTGGAAGAAGAAGTCCAACTGCCTGCCCAGCTGCGCAGCTGGCTCGCCTTCGCCGACCAGAAGGCCGCCGAGGTTGTCACCCTGGCCGGGCTGCTGACCGACCCCGACGCCGCCCGGCCCGCCATCGAGGAGGCCACCCGCGTCATCGCCTCCCGCGCCGAGGCCGACGGCGTCCGGCGCGCCGAGGTCCGGCACCGCACCGCCGCCCTCACGGACGCAGACTTCAGCCGCTCGGCGTACCCCGTCCGCGAGGCCGCGCAGACCGGTGCCCTGCACCTGCCGCCGCTGCCCACCACCACCATCGGCTCCTTCCCGCAGACCGCCGAAATCCGGACCGCCCGGGCCCGCGCCAACAAGGGCGAACTCAGCACAGGGCAATACGAACAGCTCATGAAGGACGAGATCAAGCGGGTCGTGGAACTGCAGGAGGACCTCGGCTTCGACGTTCTGGTCCACGGCGAGCCGGAACGGAACGACATGGTCCAGTACTTCGCCGAGAACCTCGAAGGCTTCGACGTCACCGTGCACGGCTGGGTCCAGTCCTACGGCTCGCGTTGCACCCGGCCGTCCATCCTGTGGGGCGACGTCACCCGCAGCGCCCCGATCACGGTGGAATGGGCCCGGTACGCGCAGTCCCTGACCGGCAAGCCGATGAAGGGCATGCTCACCGGCCCGGTCACCATCCTGGCGTGGTCCTTTGTCCGCGACGACCAGCCGCTCGGCGAGACCGCCAACCAGGTGGCCCTCGCGCTCCGCGACGAGATCGCCGATCTCGAAGCGGCCGGGATCAAGATCATCCAGGTGGACGAGCCCGCGCTGCGTGAGCTCCTGCCGCTGCGCAAAGCCGACCAGGCCGCGTACCTGGACTGGTCGGTGAAGTCCTTCCGTCTCGCCACCGCCGGCGCCGCGGACGCCACCCAGGTCCACACCCACCTGTGCTACTCGGAGTTCGGCGCCATCATCGACGCGATCGACGGCCTCGACGCCGACGTCACCTCGATCGAGGCCGCCCGCTCCCGCATGGAGGTGGTGCACGACCTCGAGTCGCACGGCTTCGGCCGCGGCGTGGGCCCGGGCGTCTACGACATCCACTCGCCGCGCGTGCCCGGCGAGCAGGAAGTCACCGAGCTGCTCAGCACCGCGGTCAAGCACGTCCCGTCCCGCCAGCTGTGGGTCAACCCGGACTGCGGCCTGAAGACCCGCGGCTACGCCGAAACCGAGGAGTCCCTGCGCAACCTGGTCGCCGCCACCCGGACGGTCCGCGCCGGACTGCTGGAAGCGGCCAAGTAGGCCTGCTCCACCGCACGCGACGGCGGCCGGCCACCTTTCAAAGGTGACCGGCCGCCGTCGTACGTTCTGCAGTGTCCTGAAATAGCAGTCGATTCAGGATTCCCAGACGATCTCGTCGTCGACGACGCCGTCCTCGTCCGCGGAGGCCACCAGGACCTCGTCGGTGAAGTGCGCGCCGAGGGTGAAGTCAAGGACGAAGTACCGCTCCGGCTGGCCGGGGAAGATGCCCACATGGCCGAGTTTCAGGGCCTTCAGGAAGACCTGGGTGGTGAGCTGGGACCGATCTTTCACGCCGAAGATCTGGCGCAGCGTCTCGGGCTTGAGCGCGTTGCAGTGGAAGCGGAGGTATTCCTGCGGGCTGGTGCCTTCCTGCTCCAGCTCCTCGGCGATCATTTCGCGGACCTGGTCCACGAGCTCGGGCAGGAACCGCAGCCGGTAATCGACCTTGTGCAGGGCCGCCTCATCGAAGTGGTCATGCGCGTTCACCGTCAGGTCGATTTCCAGGGTCTGGCCCGCCAGCTCGTGTTTCGCGGCGAAATTATGGTCACGGCCGTGATTGAGCTCGATCTGTCCAAAGTGCTGGCTCGCTACCTTGCTCATATCTTCAACATAGTCCTCAATACGGGTCCCTTCCAGCTTTCCCCGGCATTTATCCGATACCGGGCCCTGTGCGCGGCGGTCGCCCGGTACATTGTTCGGATGCAAACAGTTGCCGCCGCCGTCGCCCGTGCCCGCGAAGTTTTTGACAGCGGAACCACCCGGCCGCTGGCCTGGCGGCTGGAGCAGCTGGGCAACCTGCGGCGGATGCTGGTGGAACGGCGCCGGGAATTTGCCGAGGCGCTGGCCAGCGACCTGGGGAAGCACGAAACCGAGGCGCAGCTGACGGAAATCGGTTTTGTCACCGCGGAAGCCGCGCACCTGGAGAAACACCTCGAGGCCTGGCTGCGCCCGCGGCCCGTGTCCGTGCCCCTGGCCGTCCAGCCGGCGAAGGCCTGGACCGAACTCACCCCGCTGGGCGTCGTGCTGGTGATCGGACCGTGGAATTACCCGATGCAGCTGCTGCTGGCCCCGCTGGCCGGGGCCCTGGCCGCCGGCAACACCGTCGTGCTCAAGCCCAGCGAACACGCACCCGCCACGTCCGCGGCCCTGGCCCGCTGGATCCCGGAGTACCTGCCCGGCGCGGCCGAGGTGGTCGAGGGCGGGATCCCCGAGACCACGGAGCTGCTGACGATGCGCTTCGACCACATCTTCTTCACCGGCGGGGAGGTAGCCGCCAAGGTGGTGCTGCGCGCCGCCGCCGAGCACCTGACGCCGGTGACCCTGGAGCTGGGCGGCAAATCCCCGGCCTACGTGGACGCCTCCACTGACCTGGTCACGGCGGCGAAGCGGCTGGCGTGGGGCCGGTTCATGAACGCCGGCCAGACCTGTGTGGCACCGGACTACATCCTTGCCACGGAGGAGGTCCTGGTGCCGCTGGAGCGAGAGCTGGTCAAGGCCATCGGGGCGCTGTTCGGGCCGGATTCGGCGCGGAGCGGCTCCTACGGCCGGATCGTCAATGACAGGCACTTCGACCGGCTCGCGGCGCTCGCGGACAGCAGTACGGTGGTCCATGGCGGCGAGCGCGACGCCGGCAGCCGGTATTTCGCCCCGACCCTGCTCCGGCCCGCGCCCGGGGACGCCGTGATGGGGGAGGAAATCTTCGGGCCGCTGCTGCCGCTGGTCCCGGTCAACGGCCGGGACGAGGCGATCCGGATGATCAACGCCGGGGCCAAGCCGCTGGCCCTGTACGTGTTCAGCAACGACGCCGACACGCGCCGGGCGTTCACCGAACAAACCTCCTCGGGGGCGCTGTGCTTCGACGTCCCGGCCGCGCACCTGACAGTTCCGGGGCTGCCGTTCGGCGGAGTGGGCAACAGCGGCATGGGCGCCTACCACGGAGAGCATTCGCTCCGGACCTTCTCGCACGAGCGCGCCACCCTGTCCAAGCCGCTCTGGCCGGAGACCCTGGCGTTGATCTTCCCGCCCTACACCAAGGCCAAACACCGGATCATCAGCACACTCGTGGCGCCGGCCGGGAAGAAGCCGAAGGTCGCCCGGCCCTAGGCCTCAGTCCCGGCGGGTGGTGCCGAGCTTGGTCATCGTCTCCGCCAGCAGCTCCACGAACAGCTGCACCTGGGCCGTTTGCTGCTCCTTGGGTAGCAGGGCGAAGACGTTGCGGGCCAGCCGGATCTCGGGGACGTCCAGCACCACCACCCCGGCGGGCCGGTGCAGCAGGGCCAGCTCGGGGACCAGCGCGGCCCCGAGCCCGGCGGCCGCCATTTCCAGGCTGGCGTGGAAGTCGTCGCTGTTGGCCACCACGCGCGGGTGCAGGTTGCAGCTGGCGAAGAGCCGTTCGATCACCGTGGCGTCGGAGGTGCCGGGGTGGTGCATGATCCAGGGCATGTCGGACAGGTGGTCGGCCGCCACCTTCGACTCCGGGCCGATGCCCCAGGCCGCCGGCAGCACCACGCGGAAGTCGTCGTCGCCGATCCACTGCCGGTTGACCGTGTGCGGCCAGGCGAGCCCGGACTGCCCTACCTGGTACACCAGGGCGACGTCGAGCTCTCCGCCGGTGCGCAGGCCCTGGATGGTCTGGCCCGGCTCGGCCACGGAGACCCGCAGCTCGATCCCCAGGTTTTTCCACGCCGGGTTCTGCAGGATCCGGGGGAGGACGTAGGTGGCCAGGCTCGGGAAGATGCCCAGCCGGAGTTCCTGGCCGGTGCTGTCCCGGGTGCGGGCGGCCGCCGCCATCAGGGCGTCGATATCGGTGAGGACCTTGGCCGCGTGCCGGGTCATCACGACGGCGGCGTCCGTGGGGTGAATGCTGCGGGCCGAGCGCTGGAACAGGCCCACCCCGGTGTCACGCTCAAGCGCGGACATCTGCTGCGACACCGCGGAAGCCGTGTAGCCCAGCCGCGTGGCGGCCGCCGCGAACGAGCCCAGCCGGACCACTTCCACCAGCGTTCGGAGGTGCACGGGGTTGATCAACGGCTGCCCTTCGGGTGGTTGCGGTGAGGCGGGTGCGGAATCCCGCTTCATTCTGGCACATTGGTTCCAGGCAACTGCTGGGAAATCGCACTCATCCGGATGCCCCGTGGTGACGAATTGCCCCTTAGAAGATCCACCAGGACAATTCAGGCGAAGCGACAGGAGTAGACCAGTGCAGCAAGCAGCAAGCATCGCGGGAGGTCGGCGCGTGGCCGTGATCGGAAGCGGAGTGGCCGGACTGACCGCGGCCTACGTCCTGAACCGGCGGGACCAGGTGACCGTGTTCGAGGCGGACGCACGGCTCGGCGGCCACGCCCACACCCATGACGTACCCCAGGCGGACGGCTCCATGCTGGGCGTCGACACCGGCTTCATCGTCCACAACGAACGGACCTATCCCACCCTGCTGCGGCTCTTCCAGGAACTGGGCGTGCAGACCCAGGACTCGGAAATGAGCATGTCCATCCGCTGCGACGGCTGCGGTCTGGAATACGCGGGCGCACGGGGCGGCGCACGGGGCATCATTCCCAAGGCGTCCACCCTGCTACGCGGCCGCTACCTGCTGATGCTGCTCGAGGTCACCCGGTTCTACCGCCGGGCCCGCGCCCTGCTCGCCGAAGCCGACGCCGCCGAAGCCAACACCCTCCCGGGAACGACGACGGCGGGCACCTCGGCCGCCGAGCTGACCCTGGGCGAGTTCCTGGACCGCGAGAAGTTCAGCAGCTACTTCATCGTGCACTTCATGACCCCGGTGGTCAGCGCCGTCTGGTCCTGCGATCCGACCACCGCGCTGGCGTACCCGGCCCGCTACCTCTTTACCTTCCTCGGCCACCACGGCCTCCTCGGCGTCAAGGGCTCCCCGCAGTGGCGCACGGTCACGGGCGGCTCGCGCAGCTACGTGGACAAGCTCGCCGCGACGCTGCCCGACGTCCGGCTGTCCAGCCCCGTCATCCGGGTCCGCCGCGACGCAGGCGGCGTGGAGATCACCACGCGCCGAGGAACAGGCCAGAATGGCACAGGAGTGGAGAGCACCGAGTATTTCGACGCCGTCGTGATCGCCACCCACCCGGCGCAGGCGCTGCGGATGCTCGAGGATGCGTCGCCGGCCGAGCGGGACGCCCTGGCGGGTATGCCGTACTCGGTCAACCAGACCGTCTTCCACCGCGATGACGCCGTGCTGCCGGCCAGCGAGAACGCGAAAGCCTCCTGGAACTACCGGCTGCCCTCCTGCGACGCCCGGCCGGACCGGGTCCTGGTCAGCTATGACATGACCCGGCTGCAGCGGCTGGAGCCGGCGGACGGCGGGCGCTACATCGTCAGCCTCGGCGAGTCCGAGCTGATCGGCGACGGCACCGTCCTCGAGCGCATGGTTTACGAACACCCGCAGTACACCCCGGAGTCGCTGCGCGCCCAGGAGCAGATCCAAGGCCTGGGCGACGGCCGGCTGGCCTTCGCCGGCGCCTACCACGGCTGGGGTTTCCACGAGGACGGGGCCCTGTCCGGCGTGCGCGCCGCGGCCCGACTGGGCCGCGAGTGGGAACCGGCCAGTGTCCCCGAACTGCAGGCTCCCGAACTGCAGGCTGCTGGACTGGAGGGCGCATGAGCAGCAACGCAGCCATCTACCGCACCTCGATCGCCCACGTGCGGCGCACGCCGCTGCACAACGCCTTCACCTACCGCAGCTACAGCTGGTACGTCGACGTCGACGCCCTCCCCGCGCTGCCGCGCTGGCTCACCCCGCTGGCCCGGTTCACCGCCGCGGACCACCTGGGCGACCCGGCCGGGACGCTGCGCGGCAACGTCGAACGCTACCTCGCCACCCAGGGCATCGCGCTCGACGACGGCCGGATCACCATGCTGGCCAGCGCCCGCGTCCTCGGCCACGTCTTCAACCCGCTGACCCTATTCTGGTGCCACGACGCGGCGGGCGAGCTGCGCTGCGTGGTCGCCGAGGTCCACAACACCTACGGGGAGCGGCACTGCTACCTGCTGGAGACCGACGGCGCCGGCCGGGCCACCGTGCCCAAGGCGTTCTACGTCTCGCCGTTCAACGACGTCGACGGCCGGTACCGGATGAAGCTGCCCGAACCCGCGGATCGGCTCGCCGTCTCGATCGTCCTGGAACGCGAAGGGCACAAACCCTTCGTCGCCACCGTGGACGGTGTCCGCCGCGAAGCCACGGTGCCGAACATCCTGGCAGCGGCGCTCGCCGTCCCGCTGGCGCCGCTGCGGGTCGCAGCACAGATCCGCTGGCAGGGAATCAAGCTTTGGGCACGTCGGTTGCCCATCATCAAGAAACCACACCACTCTTCACAGGAGGCAGTCCAGTGACCATGACCGAAGCGACCGGATCACAGCCGGTGCAGGTGAATTCAGGGCAGAAGAACCAGGCGCAGATGGAACCGGCCCAGAAGGATTCGGCACAGAAGGAATCCGCAGAGACTCCGGCCGTGCCGTACACGGTGCCGCAGCCGCCCGCAGTCATCGACGCCGCCATCTGGCCGAGCATCGCCACCGTGCCCTCGGGCCTCAAGGCCAAGCTTGCGGGCCGCGCCGCAGACGCCATCTTCCGGGCCGCCGTACGCCGGCTTCCGCTCGAGGTGCGATACCCCGACGGCACCGTCCTGGGCAAGGCTCAATCGGAGCAGCAACAATTGGAGCAGAAACAGTCGGAGCGTGGCGGGTCCGTGCCGGTCATGACCATGCACCGTCCGGAAGCTTTCGCCGCCCGGCTGGGCGACGGCGGCCTGATCGGCCTGGGCGAGTCCTACATGGCGGGGGACTGGGACGCGGATGACCTCACCGCGGTGATGGAAGTCTTCGCTTCCCGGGCGGGGTCGCTCGTGCCCGAGCCACTGCAGAAGCTGCGCGGCCTCTACCTGCCCCGCACGCCGCGGACCGAACGCAATACGGAGCAGAACACCCGGTCCAACATCTCGCGGCACTACGACCTGTCCAACGAGCTTTTCGCGACGTTCCTGGACGGCACCATGACCTACTCCAGCGCGCTTTTCCCGGAGAGCGGCGAGGAACTGCGGAACGTGGCATGGGACGGGCTGGCCGCCGCGCAGCAGGCGAAGATCGACCGGCTGCTGGACAAGGCCGGCGTCAAGGAAGGAACCCGGGTGCTGGAAATCGGCACCGGCTGGGGCGAGCTGGCCCTGAGGGCCGCGGCCCGCGGTGCCACCGTCTACTCGGTGACACTCTCCAGCGAACAGCAGGAGCTGGCACGTCAGCGCGTGGCCGAGGCAGGCTATGCCGACGCCGTCACGATCGAACTCAAGGACTACCGGGCGGTGGAAGGCGAGTACGACGCCGTCGTGTCGGTCGAAATGATCGAGGCGGTGGGCTACGAGTACTGGGCCACCTACTTCCAGACCATCGAGCGGGTCCTGGCTCCCGGCGGGAAGGTGGCCATCCAGGCCATCACGATCGGCCACGACCGGCTGATCGCCACCCGGACCAGCTACACCTGGGTGCACAAGTACATCTTCCCCGGCGGCGTCATCCCGTCGGTCCGGGCCATCGAGGAAGTCACCGAGAAGCAGACCGGGCTCCGGGTCCGGGAACGCCTCGCGATGGGCGAGCACTACGCCCAGACCCTGCGGCTCTGGTCGGAGCGCTTCATGGCCAGCGGCGAGGACGTCCGCGCTCTCGGGTTTGACGAGATCTTCCAGCGGATGTGGCTGTTCTACCTCTGCTACTCCCGCGCCGGCTTCGAGACCGGTTACCTGGACGTGCAGCAGATCGTGCTGGACCGAAAAGCGTAGGGAAAAGGCGGGCACCGGCAGGTGCCCGCCTTTTCTGTGCCTTCGCCCACTGCATGCAGTGCTTCGTGCCACTCCAAACCCCTCCGCACACCGGTGCGCGACACGCCGTCCGCGATGCGACACGCGGGGCGGTTAATTGTGGCTAACTACTCCACAGGGTGTGGATTTCGTCCGCGAAAACGGCTGGAATCCGGACATTTTGAAGCCCTCTGCCTGTGGATTAAAAGTGGGTTAAATGACATACTTGTAATACATCATCTTGGGGTCAGCGCGTGGCTCTTGCACTACATGTAGTATCGACATACAGTTCGAGCAGAGCGGTTGCAGACCGCAGGGCGAGGCCAATAACGGATTAGGATTCCTGTTCCGAGTAGGCCCCACCGGACACGAACCACAGACTTAACTAAGGGGACTCAGGACATGACCGTTACGGTTTACACGAAGCCGGCTTGCGTGCAGTGCAACGCGACCTACCGCGCTCTCGACAAAAAAGGCATCGCGTACCAGAGCGTCGACATCTCACAGGATGCCGAGGCCCTCGAGCGCCTCAAGTCCCTGGGCTACATGCAGGCCCCGGTCGTCGTCACCGACCAGGACCACTGGTCCGGCTTCCGCCCGGACAAGATCGAAGAACTGGCGCAGGCCGCCGCCGTCGCGGTCGCCTGAAAGCCAACACACGGCACCAACACGTCGGATGAGGTGACTCCCATGGCACTGGCAACCGCCGGCAGGCCGCTGGCAGCAGCGGGTGGGGACTCAGGCACTGCGGATTCAGACACTGTGGACTCAGCCACAGTCCGGACCACGCGCAGCCACCTCATCTACTTTTCCTCCACCTCCGAGAACACCACACGCTTCGTTGCGAAGCTGGGCGTCGACGCCGCCCGGATCCCCCTCCACGCGAGGGAACCGGCGTTGCTGGCGACCGAACCTTTTGTGCTGGTGCTGCCGACGTACGGCGGGACCGGGGGAGAGGGATCCGTTCCGAAGCAGGTCATCCGCTTTCTGAACGATCCGAGGAACCGGCAGCAGCTCCGGGGAGTGATCGGGGCGGGCAACACGAACTTTGGGGACAACTACTGCATGGCCGGCGACATCATCGCCGCCAAATGCCAGGTCCCGCACCTATATCGTTTCGAACTCATGGGGACGCCTGAAGACGTCAGCCGAGTACAACAAGGATTGGAAGAATTTTGGACACGACTGTCGCAGACACCGCAGTAGCGGGGACCGGCACCGCCGGCAGCACCGCCGTCGAGAAGCACACCGTCCCCGGTGAGAAGCCGGCCATGCCGGCCGCCTACCAGGGCCTGGGCTACCACGAGCTCAACGCCATGCTGAACCTGTACGGGGCCAACGGCGAGATCCAGTTCGAGGCCGACCGCGAGGCCGCGCACCAGTACTTCCTGCAGCACGTGAACAACAACACCGTGTTCTTCCACGACCTCGAGGAAAAGCTCGACTACCTCGTCAAGAACGAGTACTACGAGCGGGAAACCCTCGACCAGTACACGATGAACTTCATCCGTGAGCTCTTCAACCGCGCCTACAAGAAGAAGTTCCGCTTCGAGACGTTCCTGGGCGCGTTCAAGTTCTACACGTCCTACACACTGAAGACGTTCGACGGCAAGCGTTTCCTGGAGCGCT
>JAPLAM010000009.1 GCA_026393275.1 Arthrobacter sp. | reverse complement strand
AGGCCCCGCTTGTACTCTGCTCCGGTGCGTGCAGTCACTGTGAACTCCTTCTTGGGCTGGCACCACTTCTGGCACCCGTGGAAAGCTCCACAACATTTGTGAGCTAAAAATGTATTCTTGGATAGATTTTATATAAAAAGTCGAGGCTTGGCAATGCCCCGCCCGCCGGCATTCGTCAGAACGACGTGATGACGCTGCGGGCGATCGCCCCGGACTCCTGCAGGCGGTAGGCATCATTGATCCCCTCGAGCGGAATTTCCTGGGCGATCAGGTCATCGAGGTTCAAGCGGCCCTGTAGGTAGAGCTCGGCATACATCGGAATGTCCCTGCGGATGTTGCTCGAGCCCATGTAGACGCCTTGGATGCGCCGCTGGGAGGCAATGAGCGAGCGGAGGACGTCGACCTCAAGTGGACCGCCGTTGGGGATGCCAATGAAGTAGGCCCCACCGCCCACGCGCGTCATCTCGACGGCCTGGGCCTGGGTCACCCCAAGTCCGATGGCCTCGAAGGCGTGATGCACGCCCCGCCCGCTGATCCCGCGCACCCTGGCCACGGCGTCCTCAGTGCCGGAGTCCACCACGTGGGTCGCTCCGAAGCGGGCTGCCAGTTCCAGCTTGGCCGGATGCACATCAACGCCGATGATGGTCGTGGCACCGGCGATCCGGGCACCCGAGAGGATATTGAGGCCGATGCCGCCCAGGCCGATGACAGCCACCGTGTCACCCGGCTGGACCTTCGCGGTGTTGAGTGCGGCCCCGACACCGGTGATCGCCGCACAGCTGAGCACGGCGGCCTGCGGGAAGGGAATCTCTTTAGGGATCCGCACCAGGGTGTTGGCATGGCAGATGGTGTATTCGGCGAAGGCCGCAACCCCGAATGCATGCACCTCCTGGCCACCGCCGCGGAGTTTCGAGCCAGCGGAGACCGGCCGGGACACCTCACCGGGGTTGAGGCAGCGGTAGCTGTGGCCAGCGAGGCATTCCTCGCAATGGCCGCAGAACTTCACTTCGGAGCCAACAACATGGTCCCCCACGGCGAGGTCCCGGACATCGGGGCCGACGGCGGCGACGACGCCGGCCATTTCGTGCCCCACGACCATGGGAAGCGGACGTCCGCGATCGATCGAGGCGACCAGCAGGTCCGAATGGCACAGGCCTGCGGCTTTGACCTCGACCAGGACCTCATGGCCCACCGGAGCCCCGATACTGACGTCTTCGATGTCAAAGCGGCCGTTGATTTCGTTGATGACTGCGGCTTTCATCGTGGACTCCCTTGTCTCTGTCGGCGCCCCTGCCGGCACCCCACTTGGCGCCCTAGGCAAACTTGCCGATGTAATCGATTATTAACTGATTTTGCACTTCAGTTCATAGTATATTTATTTTGTGGCCTGAGTCACGTCCATGCCGGCTGATTCCGGCTCGTTCATCGAAGGGACCAAACAAAAATGAAGGCAGCGGTAATCGACGGAGTGGGCCAGCCGTTCCAGGTCCAGGACATTGACATTGCAAATCCGATCGGCCGCGAAGTCCTCATCGATGTCCGTGCCAGCGGCTTGTGCCACAGTGATATGCATGTGGCCGAGACCAACGTGGGCTTCCCCATGCCCGCCCTGCTCGGCCACGAGATCGCCGGAGTGGTTGCCGAAGTAGGCCCGGACGTCACGGAGTTCCGCGTGGGCGATCACGTGGTGTCATCGCCCATCCACAGCTGCGGCCACTGCCGGGGATGCCTGACGGGCCGGCCCTACCAGTGCCGCCATCCGCAGGAAACACAAAGGGCCCCGGGCCAGGCGCCGCGGCTGAGCCGCAACGGCGAGGTACTGACGCAGTTCATCGGCGTCGGCGGGTTTGCCGAGCAGGTGATCGTCCACGAGAACACTGTTGTCTCCGTCAGCAGGGACATCCCCTTCGACCGTGCAGCGCTCCTGGGCTGCGGTGTGGTGACGGGTGCCGGGGCAGCCATCAACTCGGCCCGCATCCGCCCCGGCGACACTGTTGCCGTCATCGGTTGCGGCGGGGTGGGCCTCAACGTCATCCAGGGCGCCGCCCTGGCCGGTGCGCGGAGGATCATCGCCATCGATCTCCAGCCGGCCAAGCTTGAACTCGCCAAGGTGTTCGGCGCCACGGACATCATCAATGCCGGCGCCGGGGATTCCGTGCAGGCGGTCAAGGACCTCACCGGCGGCGGCGTCACCTGCGCCTTCGAGGTAATCGGCCTGAAGCAGACGGCGATGGACGCCGTTGCCATGCTCGACATTGGCGGAACGGCGTTCCTCATCGGTGTCCAGAAACCGGAAACGCGCCTGGAAGTGACGCCGTTCGGCGACCTGATGGGCAAGCAGAAGGGCATCCGCGGCGTGGCCATGGGCTCCACCAACCTGAAGATCGACATCCCGATGTACGCGGAGCTCTACCTGCAGGGCCGTTTCAAGCTGGATGAATTGGTTTCCAATCGCATCTCGCTGGAACAGATCAATGAAGGCTACGAGCTGCTGCGCGGCGGGTCGGTGGCCCGTTCGGTGATCACCAGCTTCTGAGATCCGCCTTCATCCGCTTAGCGCCCGTGGAGCCGCCCTTTCGGACGGCTCCACGGGCGTTTTCGGTTGAATAGTGTCTCCCGCCTGCGGGCGGACCTAGCGTCGCGGATGCAGTTCAGGCTCGACGACGGCGGTGCCGTTTCCGGTTTCGCTCACCGTATTCAGTGCTGGATTCTTCGGATCGAAGCGCGGGGCGGGCCGGCCTTCCGGCGTCCGCGCCACGCCGTCGGCAACGAAGCCGAGCAGCAGCGGCCGGAGCCGGTCCGCCACGTCATCAAACACCTCGCCGGGGAACCCCTCGAGCATCGGCGCGTCTTGCCAGTCCTGGCCGTTCCCGAACAGGAAGGGCAGCTCGAAGCAATGCGGGCTTCCGGCGCCTTCCAGCCTGCTTTGGACGGAGAATCTCAGCAGCGTCGCGGGGATTCCCGCCGCGGCCGCCCGGTCCGCGAGCTCGGTGGCAGCCAGCCGGAACTGATGCAGGCTCATGGCTTCCACCAGCTTGGCGTGATCCGTCGCCGCGGGATGCCGGGCATTGATGAAGGACGCTGCCTCGGCGGGAGCTTCGAAGTGCGCGCCGAGGTAACCGGCCAGCTGTTCCGGGCCTACAGCCCGAACGGGCAGCGCCTGCAGGAACGCGGCGGCTTCATCATCGGTGCTGCTTAGCAGCAGCGCGTCCACATGCATTGCAGCCGCCGCCCGTTCGAAGTTCATGGCCCATGCCGGCACCAGTTCCCCATCAGCGGCCGGCATCAGACCCAGGCCCCGTCCGGCGTAAGCCTTGGATACCTCGGCCTGGGCAGCCAGGAGCGCCCCGACCGGGGCCGTGGCTTGAGGAGCACCGCCGAGGGCGGCGGCAAACAGGTCGAAGCGCTCGGTAAACTCCGCGGCATTTAGCGGCGGCTGCCACGGCAGGCTGAACAGGGCGGTTCGGCAGAACAGGCCTCGCGCCTGCTCGGCCAGGCTCAGGACGTAGGCGTACCAGGCTCCAGCAGAGTGCCCGGCCAGGGTGACCGCCCCTGGATTGCCGCCGAACGCGGCAATGTTCCGGTGGATCCAGGTCAGGGCCTGCAGGATGTCCCGGGCGCCAAGGTTGGCGGCCCCGCCGACGCCGTCAATCAGACCGAGCGCACCCAACCGGTAGTTGACGGTGACGACGACGGCCCCGCCCTCCCGGGCGAGCCGGGCGCCGTCATACCAGCGCACGTTTCCGGCGCCGCTTATAAAGGCTCCCCCGGGCAGGAAGACCAGCACCGGGAGATCTTTTGCGCCTTCGGGCGCCCAGATGTCCAGCAGGAAGGAGTCCTCGCTCTGCGGCATCCGCGCCAGGGCGGGGCCGAGCAGCCAGTCCAGGGATCCGGGCGCTTGCGGGAACACGGTCGCGGCGGCCTGGGGGCGTTCCGGTGACGGGTCGCCCAACATGGAGAAGCGGTCTGAGGGATCCAGCCGCTCGCCGTAACGGACGCCGCGGACGCTGATCACGCCGTCGTGCGTCTCCGCCTTGTACAGCGCCTCCCCGGCACGGATGCGCGCCATCGGCGCGGTAGCGGCGGCGCTCATGCCAGCTGGTCGTAGTCGTCGAGGTTCACGGTGCGGGTGATCTTCCAGAAGTCCAACACCGGGTGGGGCCAGATCTGGGACACCCGGCCGAACTTGTTCTTGTACCAGGTGTGCACGCTGGGGTGGCCCCAGGCCTTGGTGGCGTTGGCCGCGTCGAGGCCGGCAACGAACTCGTCGAGGACCTCCTGTTTCAGGTCCAGACCCTTGAGGTCGTTTTCGATGATGAGCCGGATCGCCTCCATGATGTACTCCACGCCGTATTCGATCATCGAGTACAGGCTCCCGTTGACCACGTGGCCGGTATTGGGACCGGTGATGATGAAGAGGTTCGGGAAGTTCGGGACCGTCAGGCCGGCGAAGGCCTTGGCGTCGCCGCCCCAGTATTCGTGCAGGTCCGTGCCGTGGAGGCCGGTAATCTTCAGGGGTTCGAGGAACTCCGAGGCCTGGAAACCGGTGGCGTAGACGATGATGTCCACCTGGTGGAGCACACCATCCTTCGTGACAATACCCTCGGGGGTCATGCGCTCAATGCCCTCGGTGACCAGCGTGGATTGGGGCTTCTTCAGCGAATCAGCCCAGACTCCGTTGTCGCGGAGCATGCGCTTGCCGCCCACGATGTAATCCGGGGTGACCTTGGCGAGCAGGTCCGGGCGGTCCTGGTACTGCTTGGCCAGGATGTCGGTCAGGCCATGGCGCCACTGCGCGTTGACGGCGGACACGCTGCCGGGCTCGTCCCAGCCAGGTTCCGCCACGGTGGTGTGTTGGCGGCCCTCGACGCCGAGCCAGTGCTGCCAGAACCGTAGCCACTGTCCGTAGTGCGGGAGCTTGCGGACCAGCCACTGGACGGAGTCCGGCATGTCCGCGTAGTAGCCCTGGGTGGGCAACATCCAGGGTGAGCTGCGCTGGAAGACGGTCAAGGAGGAGACCTGGTCAACGATTGCGGGGACGATCTGGTAAGCACTGGCACCGGTGCCGATGACGGCCACCCGCTTGCCGGTCACGTCGACGCTGTTGTCCCACTCGGCGGAGTGCATCTGGATGCCGGCAAAGTCCATGCGTCCCGGAACATCGGGATACTTGGGACGGTCCAGCTGACCGACGGCGGAGAGCACGGCGTTGAACCGGCGGGTGGCCGGCTGGCCGGTGGCGTCGATGATGTCGACGTTCCAGAGGCCCGCGGCCTCGTCATAGCTGGCAGATGTGACTTCGGTGTTGAACTCGATCTCACCGAGGATGCCGCCGCGTTCGGCCACCTGCCGGGTGTATTCGAAAATCTCAGATCCCTGCGAGAACTGCTGGGGCCAGTCGTCGCGCTGGGCGAAGGAGAAGCTGTAGGCGTAGTTCGGCGTGTCCAGCCGGACGCCCGGATAGGTGTTCTTCCACCAGGTGCCGCCGACGGTATGCCCCTTCTCGAATACCGTGTACGGAACCCCGGCCTGCTTGAGGCGGTACGCGGCGGCCATCCCGGAGACCCCGGAACCGATGACGGCCACGCTGAATTCCCGGCCCACGGCAATGTCATTGAAGTCCCACGCGGGCTTGCCGCTCTTGCCCTCGACCAGGGCCATGTCATGCATCAGCATGGGGTGGTATTCGGGGTTGGCCGCATTGGTGATCCAGGTCAGGACGTCGTCGGCCTGTGCCTCGGTCAGGGGGCCGACGCTGGTCAGGTGCTCATCGCGAACCCGCTTCAGCGCCTCGAAAGCCAGTCCCCGCGCCGTCGCCTGCTGCTCCTGGCTCATGCCGCCATGCGGCTGGCCGACGATTTCCGCCGGCGGCTGCGGTGGACGCAGATCTTCGCGCAGCAGGGAGAAGTCTTTCGTTACCGCAGCCAGCGCCACCATCAGCGCCGGGAGGTCTGAGGTGTCCACAATCTTCTGCAAAAACTCGTCGTCTTCCGCGATGGGCTCATACCTGTCCCGCCAGTAGAGGTCGTCGATGACGTGCTCCTCGCGGGTCTGGAGGGCTTCGGTGGTGGAGTTGGTCACGGCGGTTCTCCTTGGTAATGACGGGGTCTGTTGTGATTCAGGTCTCTCCGTATGCTCATCCAATTCTAGGAGTGAAATTGCATAAGTCAATAAAGAAAACATAATTTGCTGTGAGGTACAATAATGCACATGTCGAAAAGTATCGAGTCTGAGACCCTCAGCACGCAGATCCGTGACTCGCTGCGGGATGACATCCTGGCTGGCCGCTGGGGCGCCGGTGACAAGCTGCAGCTGGTGGCACTCACCAAGCACTACAAGACCAGCAGCACCGTAATCCGTGAGGCGCTGACGCGGCTGGTTGGAGACCGCCTGGTGATACTCAAACCCAACCGCGGGTTCTTCGTTCCTACGCTCTCCTTGGACGAGATCAAGGACATCACGGAACTGCGCTGCGTCTCGGAAGAGTTCGGGATCGGGTTGGCCGTCAAGCGCGGGGACCTCGCTTGGGAATCGGAGCTCATCGCGGCCCACCATACGCTGGAGCGCACTCCCTACCGCGAGGAGAGCGCAAACGGCGAGCTGACGGAAGCGTGGGACCGCGCGCACCAGGCGTTCCACGCCAAACTGCTCGAAGCCTGTGGCGTGCCGGTGCTGATCGACCTCGCCTCCACCCTGTCCGACCTGGCACAGCTGTACGGCCGCTGGGCCGGCCGCGCCACCCGATTCATGGACCGCGACATCGCACAGGAGCACCGCGACATTATGGCCGCCGCGTTGGACCGGAATGCGGGTCTCGCCTCCCGGCTCATCCGGAACCACTACGAGATCACGCTGAAAGCCATCCTGGAATCCGGAGTCGAGAAGGAAGCAGCCGAGCCCGGACTCGAGAAGGCCAAAGCCTAGGCGCAAAGCTTAGGCGCCCGGAGCCGCAGCCGGCATCGGAGGACGAAAAACGGCGAGCGCCAGGGCCAGTTGGCTGTAGTACCCGCACAGCCAGACGAGCTCGGCGAGCTGTCGCTCTCCAAGAATGTCGACGGCGTCGTGGTACTGCGCGTCGCCTAGCGACTGGTCCTCCAGTAGGGCCAGCATGACCCCCAGGGCAGCCCGCTGCGCCGGCTGCAATCCCTGCGGGATCCGCAGTTCGCCCAGTGCCGCGAGCTGCCCGTCGTCGAGTCCGGCCGCGCGGGCCGCCCCGGCATGCGCGTACCACTCGAATTCGCAACTGTGGCGGGTGGCGACCAACAGGATGGCCGCTTCGCGCACCAGGTCCTCGAGGCTGCTGGCGAACCGCAGGGCGGCTCCCACGGCCTGGATCGCATCGCCTATCTCCGGGGCGATGGTCATGAGCCCGAAGGGCCCGAGGAGTGCACCGGAGCGGTCAACGATTGGGATCTGGCCCGCCTGGGACTGGCGTGGTCCCCCGACGATGCGGTTGTACAGGGCGAGCTGGCCGTCGTCGAGCTCGCCGGGCGGTCGCAGCGGGACCCGCGCGTTGCCGGGCCTAGACATGGGCCACCTCCGCCACGGGCGTGCCGTAGATATGGAACTCCGGCGGTATCACCGCTCCCCACCCCGGCTTGGCGGCCCACTCTGCAGCAGTCCAAACATACGGCTGCGCGTCCGGGGCAAAGACGAGGTAGCCGCCATTTGCCACTTCAATGCGGTTCCCGCCAGGTTCGCGGGTGTAGAGGTAGAAGCCCTGGATCGCGGTATGCCGGGAGGGGCCCGCCTCGATGTAGATGCCGGCGTCGGCCATGATGTCCGCCGCCCGGAGCACCTCTTCGCGCGTGTCCACGGCATAGGCAAGATGATGCAGCCGGCCGCTGCCGGTTGTCTTTTCCTGGGTGTAGATCAGCTCGTGACCTTGGATGGAGCTGCTCATCCAAGCACCGACCTCTGACTGGCCGGTGGAGTCCTGGATGATCTCGTAGGTGCGTAGCCCGAACCCGGCCTCCCAAAATTCCCGGCAGCCGCGTACGTCCTGTGCGAGGAGATTGATGTGGTCAAGGCGGTGGACGTTCGCTCCCCGCCCGGCGTAGGCCTGCACGTTCACGGGGATAACCGCGCGTTTCCCGTCGGGCGCCGCGTAGCGCTCCGTCTCGTAATACAGGCGGAAGGTGTGGCCGTCCGGGTCCTCGAACTCGTAGGCGCGGCCTTTACCAAGTTCGGCGGGGACCCACCTTCCGGCGTGTCCATTGTCCTCGAGCCAGGCGACGCGCCGCCGCAAGGCCCGAGGACTGACCGCACGCCAGGAAACGTACTCGGCCCCAGCGTGTTGGGAACGAGTGAGTTTCAGGCTCCACCGCTCGTAGTCGCCGTAGGCGCGCAAATAAAGCGAGTCGCCGGACTCCTCGACGACGTCCATGCCGAGCAATCCGACGAAATAGTGGCGCGTCTGGTCAAGGTCGGGCGTTAGAAGCGATACGTGACCGAGGTGTGCCAGATCCCGGACCCTCTCGGCGTCGTCGTCAAGCATGTCAGATCCTTCCTGGAGGGCTGGTGGTGGCGGGCGGCCCGAGCTCGGGCCTTCGGAAGACCGGCGAGATGAGACGTTCGGCGATGCGCCAGGTTCCCTTGGCGAGGACATACCTATCGCGGAAGTCCGCCACCATGTACACGTCCACGCCCTGGGGTGGTTCGGCGTTGCTCGCAAACGTGTGCCAGCTCCCCCGCCCGTTCACCGTGGACGCTGTGACCCCGTCCAACAGCAGGTTGCCCAGACCGTGGCGTGTGGTGCGGGTGCCGGTGCGAGCGCGGAAGGATTCGATGAGCTGGTCCACCCCGAAGAACTCCCCGCCCGTGCTGGCATAGTGGCAGTCAGGGGTGAAGAGGTCCCGCAGCGAGTCGTATTCCTTCAGGTCAAGTGCCCAGGCGAACCTCGCATTGAGATCGCCAATGGCGGCGCGGTGCTCCGGAGTCAAAACTGTCACCGGCACTCCACGGGGTTGGAGAGCACCCCGATCCCCTCGATTTCAACTGCCACGGAGCCGCCCACCTTGGCGAGGTCGAGGTTCTGCACGGCGCCTCCCTTGGCGGACCGGCGCAGTGCCGTACCCATGGCGATGACATCACCTGGTTCCAGCGCAAGGTACTCGGAGGCGAAGGCGATAACCTGGGCCACGCTAAAGCGGAGGTTGGCGGTGTTATCGTCCGTCACCACTCGGCCGTCGTGGCTGCACGTGATGCGGAGCGCGTGCGGGTCCGGGATATCCTCGGCCGTTGCGACCCAGGGACCGAGCGGCCCGAAAGTGTCAGATCCCTTGTACCGGGCAGGGTAGCTCACCCAGCTATCCACGTATCGGACACCCTCGGGTTCTTCCGTACTCGGATGGATCGCCCGGTAGTGGAAGGTATCCGTATCGCGCATGGTTGGCGAGGTGATGTCGTTGATGATCGTGTAACCGAAGACGTGTTTCAGGGCGTCGTCCTCTGCGATGTCGGCCCCGCCGGTGCCCACGACCACGGCGAGCTCCGGCTCGGGATGAACCCGCCCATAGGAAGGCTTCGTGACAATCGGCTTGCCGTGCCCCACCAAGGAGGAGGACGGCTTGACGAACATCGCGGGAGTGTCCGGACCGGACATGATGCGATCGGGGTTCGCGCTGTTGTTGAGCGCGACGCAGAGGATCTTGCCGGGCCGGACCACCGGCGGCAGCCAGGACAGCTCGGCGGATGGCAGCCGTTGCCCGCTGCGCAAGGCCTCGGCGGCCGCCGCCCGCCACGTGGCCTCGTCTGTCTGCACTACTTCGTCCACGCTGCTGAAGCCCGGCAAGACAGCCACCTCGTGCTCGCCTGCTTGTACGACGACGGCGCTGCCTCCGGGGCGTTCGATGGTTCCCAGTTTCACTTCGCGTCCTCTCGGCAGGCTGGCACTAGTGGTCCCGCAGTCGGTGGAGGATGCGCGCCCGCGCCTCGGCAAAACGCGGGTCCGCCTTGGTTTCGACCTGGTCGCGATGGTCGCCGAACCCGGTCTCGATGACGTCCACCACGGTGGCGGGCTTCTCCGCCAGGACGATCACCTTGTCCGCCAGGTACAACGCTTCGTCGATGTCGTGTGTGACCAGGATGATGGTGACTCCCAAAGACGCCTGGAGATCGATCACGAGGTCCTCAAGGTCAAACCTGGTCTGAGCGTCCACGGACGCGAACGGTTCGTCCATCAGCAGGACCTTGGCGTTGTAGGCCAAGGCCCGGGCAATTGCCACGCGCTGCTGCATGCCGCCTGACATTTCCCACGGATACTTGTGGCCCTGGCCGGCAAGGCCCACCGCCGCAAGGTTGTTCTCGGCGGTTTCGTTCCGCTCTTTCTTGCCCACCCCGCGACCCTGCAACGGAAAGGCCACATTCTCCAGCGTGGTCATCCAGGGCATCAGTGAGCGGCTGTAGTCCTGGAAGACTACGGCCAGGTCCCGGTGGGGGCCGTTGATAGTTTCCCCGCCCACGCTCACGGTGCCGCTCCGGGGTTGGATGAGGCCCGAGAGGCACCGCAGCAGGGTGGTCTTGCCAACACCGGACGGACCGACGATGGAGACGAATTCGCCGTCGTTCACCTCAAGATTCAGATCACTCAGGATCTTGTTCTCGGAGTCACCGACGCCGTAACTCATCGTCAGCCCTTGGACCTGGAGCAGCGGCGTCGTTGCCACCTGCTCCTCCTCGAGTGCTGCCTGAATGGCCATGGGAGCTCCTTCGTATTTCTGTTGGATCGGAAGTGTCATTTTGCGCCTGACTTGAAGTACCAGCCCAGGATCCTGCGTTCAAGGACGATGAACAGGAGGGAGAGGATATATCCGATGACGCCGACGAGCAGCGCCCCGGCCCACGTCTCCGGCACCATGAAGGTCGCGGAGGAATTGAGGATGTAGAAACCCAAGCCCTTGTTGGCGGCGAAAAGTTCGCTCACCACCATCACCGTGATTCCAATCGGAAGCGCCACGCGAACGCCGGCCACGATCTGCGGCAGCGCCGCCGGGAGCACCACCTTGCGGAAATGCAGGCCCCGCGGGATGCGGTAGACCTTGGAGAACTTCCGGATGGTCGGTTCCACGCCCAGGACACCGTCGATGGTGTTCAGCAGCACCGGCCACATGCAGGCGAAGGCGATCGTATAGATCTTCGGTCCCTGTCCGATCCCGAACGCACCAATGATCAGGGGAACCAGGGCCGCCTGCGGAACCGACCGGAAGAAGTGGATCACCGGATCCACGATTTCCCGCAGCCGCTTCGTCTCGCCGAGGATCAGTCCCCCGACGATCCCGACAGCCACCGCGATCAGGAGGCCGGCAGCCAGGTTGCCCAGGCTGTAGGCCGCTCCCGAGGCGATCACGCCGTTGCTGAGGTCACGGAACAGGCTGGTCAGGATCGACTCGAGCGAAGGGATAAAGACGTTCGTACTGTCTGCCGTCGCAATCCACCAAACGGCAAACACGACGACGATCAACCACGTGCGCTGCAATATGTTCAAGGCCAGCTGTGCGGGACGGCTGCGCACGCGCTCCACCTTTGACCGCCTGGGCCGGGCCGGGGTCCCCGTCTTTGATTCGGGGCGGAGTGCGGTATCAGTCATTGGTCTGCCTATTCCATTTGAGGATCCGGCCTTCAGCGAAATGCAGCAGGCTGGCGATGCCCCAGCCCACCAACCCGGCGAAGAAGAGGTAAGCAAAGGCCGAATCCCACCGCTGCGCTTGCTGTGCAAGGGTGATCTGCCGGCCGATACCCGGCGTCTGGCTCAGCACCTCCACGCCGACGGCGACAAGGATGGAGATCGAGGCGGCGATCCGGATCCCGGTGGCAATAAAAGGTGTGGCACTCGGGAGCAGCACCCGGCGGAACCGCAGGAACGCCGGAATCTGGAAGATCTGCACCGTATCCACCACCGCCGCCTCCATCCGCCGGGCCCCGTAAATTGTCTGCACCAATACCGGCCAGAGGCAGGACAGGGCGACGACGACGGTCTCCATCTGTGCGGTTGCACCCAGGAGCATGATGACCACCGGCATCAGTGCCAGTACGGGGAAAGAACGCCCGAAGTCGATCAGGATCGACGTCGAGCGGTCCAGCACGCGGACAGAGCCGATCAGCAATCCGAGCACGGTCCCGGCCACCACGGCGATCAGCCAGCCGCTGACCGCCGCCGCCATCGTCTGCGCCAAGGCTGACCAGAACGTTGCCGACGCCACTGCCTCCCCGATGGAGGATGCCAGGGCGGCGACGCCCGGCGTCATCGAAGGCAGTGTGCCGCTCCAGATGACCACCTGCCAGATGGCCAGGAGTACGGCTACCGCCAACAGCCGCTGGGCGTTCAGACCCCAGTCCAGCGACTTTGTGCTTGTCTTCATATCGATCTCTCCGTCATGTTCGTGGTGCCCGTGCAGCCTTACTTGGCGAAGCGCGGGGCGTCGGCCCAGAGCATGGCTTCGGCGGTCAACGGCTTGGTGACAAACCCGAGGTCCTTCATGGCATCGATGCCGGCCTGTCCGGTCGCCAGGTTGATGGAGACGTTCACCGGAACGTAGGCCTTGGGGTTGACCTTCGAAGCGTCAACCTGCTTGATCCGGGCGGTGATGTCCACGATTGCCTTGACGTTGGCCGGGTCCGTGTAGAACGCGGCGGCCTTGGTCATTGCGTCGTTGAACTTCTTGGCAGTCCCCGGATTGCTCTTGAGCCATGCATCGGTGGCAGCCCAGACGGTCACGGGCATGTTGCCCTGGAACTCCCGCACCGGGCTGGCGATGCTCTTGAAGCCCGCGTCAACGAGCTGGTGGTAGAAGGTATCCGCCGCGAACGCCGCATCAACCGTTCCCTGTTCCAGCGCGGCCTGCATGCCCGCGTACGGGACGGCGATTTCCGTGATCGATTTGGGATCGATTCCTGCCGCTGCGGCCGCCTGGAGCATCGGGATGTCGCCACCGGTGTTCACGCCGACGACGGCCACGTTCTTGCCTTTCAGATCGGCGACGGTCTTGATGCCGCTGTTCTTGGGGATGAGGATTCCGGAGTTGTCGACGTTGGGATCAACCACGCCGTTACCGGAAATCACCTTCACCGGCATGCCCTTGGCCGTCGCGGTTGTCATGACGCCCCACGACGCCGTGGTGATATCGGCCTGTCCGCTCACGGTCTGCGCCAGGTTGGCCGCGGGATCGGCGCCCGGGACGATCTCGACGGTGAGGCCGGCTGCATCGAAGAAGCCCTTCTCCTTGGCGACGTACGCCGTTTCGAACTGGATAGGTGCTACGACCACCTTGATCGAGGTCTTGCCTTCCGATCCTCCGCTGGTCGCACTGCTCGCAGCGCTGGGGGCGCCACAGGCGGCCAACGACAGCAGGGTAAGTCCGGCAACGGCCGGCGTCAGGACCTTGGCCAACAGTGAGTAACGCTTGTGCTTTTCCATCCAGAATCTCCTCATTGAGTACTGGCGCCCGTGCCGGGGAACCCGGACCACGTGGCGCCTGAATGCTTGCTGGTCGATTGGGCGGCAGGCCCGATACGAAGGTTACAAATAAATGCATAATTCCTAGAACAATGTATCTTGGTGGATACGATGTGGCAACCATCACAGAAGACATAGTTTGAGATGCGACGCAATCCGCCTCCCGGAAGGAAGCCAACGATGCCCCTCACCCAGACCCTCTCCACGCCTGCGCGCCCGGACCTTTTGGCCAGGCCGCTGCGCCTGCTCATCGACGGCGCATGGGTGGAAGGCAGCGCCGAGCCCTTGTCCCTCATCGATCCATCCAGCGGCGAACAGCTGGTCGACTCTGCCTCCGCGACCGCGGGGGATGTCGACCGGGCCGTCGAGGCCGCCCGGCGGGCCTTTGACTCCGGTCCTTGGCCGGCGATGACCCCGGCCCAGCGGAGCCGGCTGATCTGGAAGCTCGGCGAGGCCATCGAGACCGCCGCCGACGAGCTGGCCCTGCTGGAAACGCTGAACACAGGAAAGCCGCTTGGCATTGCCCGTGCCTTCGAAATTGGCGGGGCCGCGGAGTCGTTCCGCTACAACGCGGGCTGGGCGACGAAGCTAAACGGCGAGACCCGCAACGTCTCATTGCCAGGCGAGTGGCACGCGTATACCCTTCGCGAACCCATCGGCGTCGTTGGTTTGATCGTTCCGTGGAACAGCCCGTTGGCCATCACGGCGGCCAAATTGGCGCCTGCCTTGGCCGCCGGCTGCACTGTCGTGCTCAAGCCCGCGGAACTTACACCGCTGACCGCAGTCCGGTTGGGCGAGCTGGCCCTGGAGGTGGGATTCCCGCCCGGCGTGCTGAACATTGTCCAGGGCCTCGGTGCGGTTGCCGGCCAGCGGATCGCGGACCATCCGCTCGTGGACAAGATTTCCTTCACCGGATCGACGGCCGTGGGCAGGCACCTGCTGGCCTCCTGCGCGGGGAATTTGAAGCGCGTCTCGCTGGAGCTCGGCGGAAAATCCCCGGTGGTCATCTACCCGGATGCGGACCTCGAACGGGCCATCGATGGCGCCTCGATGAGTATCTTCGGCAACACCGGCCAGGTTTGCGCTGCCGGCTCCCGTCTCTACGTCCATGAGGCCGTGGCGGATGAGGTGATTGCCGGGATCGCGGACAGGGCCGGGGCGCTCCGGATCGGCGCCGGGATCGACCCGCAGGCCCAGCTCGGCCCGGTGATCTCCGCGCAGCAACGCGAGCGCATCCTCGGCTACATCGAGAGCGGCCGGGAGCAGGGCGCAGAACTGGTCACCGGTGGTGCGGCAGTCCCGGGAAATGGCTTCTTCATCCAGCCGACCATCCTCCGGAACACGACCCATGAAATGAGGGTGGTCCGCGAGGAAATCTTCGGGCCCGTGCTCTCCACGGCAACCTTCCGGGATGGAGACAGCGTCGCGGACATCGTGGCGCGGGCCAATGACACGATCTACGGCCTCTCGTCGACCATCTGGACGAAGGACGTCTCCCGGGCCCACCAGTTCGCGCGCCGGATCAAGGCTGGAAATGTGCGGGTCAACGCTGCCGGCGGCATGGATGCGAATATGCCGTTCGGCGGCTTCAAGCAGTCCGGCTGGGGCAAGGAGAACGGCCGCGAAGGCGTGGAGGCTTACACCGAGGTCAAGTCCGTGGCGGTCAATATCAGCGGCGCCTAGTCCGCCGCCCGGATTCCGCAAGCGAACAGGGCCGGACGCTGGTTTCTTCCACCAGCGTCCGGCCCTTTTTTGTCATTTTGTCTTCCCGTCCAGCGACAGTCGGCAGGTCTTGTCGACAGCCGCCCTACTCCAGGACGGAGACCGCGACGCCGTCCGGCACCTGCGCTTCGACCGCGCGGTAGCGGCGGGGCCAGACGCCCTGCTTGCCCGGGGACAGGATCCCGTTCGGGTCCAGCGCGTCCTTCAGCCTCTCCTGGACGCGGCGGATGGCATGGTTGCCGTAATCGAAGCCGTCCGCGATGACGTCCATGTAGTCCACGTGGCTGCGGTAAGGCGCATAGCCGCGGCGGCGGGCAGCGGCAAGCAGTTCGGCATAGAGAGTCCGCGCCCGGGCCAGCTGCTCCTGGTTGTCATTCTCGAAAAAGATCATGGTCACGTGCACCATGTGCCGTGGATACAGGTGATAGCCGATGTACAGGTCGAAGCCGTGGCGGCGGTAAAGCTCCTTGGCCTCCTGGTAGAACTCCCAGACCTCCTCGCCCCTGGCCGGAATGATGGGGGCCGCGTCGATGTGGCCGCCGTTCTCGGCGGCCCACGCAACCGTGGACAGCGGTTTGAGCGTCGGAACGCCGGCCATCTGGGTGCGGTCGATCTGGGCGATGTCCTCGTACGCCACCTGGGCGCCCTCGGCACCTTCATAGAGGCGGGCTCTGACGGTGAATCCCTCGAGCCCGGCGAAACGCTCCCGGATGATTTCCAGCCGGCGCTCGGCCAGGCCCTTGTCGCCGTAGATGGCGAACTTGGCGTTCCATTGCCCGATGCCCATCTCCTGGCGCATCTCCTCCAGCCGGTCATCGGGGATTGACCCCTCGCCGGTGTACCAGCGGGAACGGGGACCGTTCATGGTCGCGGCCCTGACCACGTTGCCGCACAGTGCATTGTTTTGGATGACATCCTCCCGGCGGAGCTGGGTGAGGATATCAACCAGCCGGGGCATGTCCTCCTCGCGCTCCACCACGACGTCGCCGTTGATGTAGACGTCCGGCCACGGCATCAGCCACAGACCAATCTTGGTCACAACACCCAGGTTGGACTGGGTGAAGATGCCGTCCAGGGTCGGCCCGAAGCCGCCCTTGAAGATGGGGCCGAGGTCCGTGCCTTCCATGGCCCACATTCCGGTGCGGAGCAGCTCGCCGTCCGGCAGCACCACCTCCATTCCGCACACTGACTGGACGTGGTCGCCCATCGGCGTCATGCCGTACCCCCGGTCCAGGGCATTGCCCATGACCGATCCCCAACCGAGTGCGGGGACGGACATCCACAGTTTCAGGCCCTTGGCCTGGATGTAGTCAAAAAGCTCGAAAAAGGTGACACCGGGCTCGATCACCGCGTAGTTGAGCTGGTCGTCCACCTCGATGATCTTGTTCATCCGGCTCAGATCCAGGGCCACCATGTCCCGGGTGCGCGGCTCCGGGCCGCCGTAACCGAGGTTCTTACCCTTGGAGAAAGACCACAGCGGCACGCCGGTCTCGTTGGCGATCCGGACGACGTCCTGAACCTCTTCCACACTGCCGGGGCGCACGCCCGGCCACTTCGCCCGTCCCGAGTTCAGCGGGTAGGGATCGATGTAGCCCTCTTGCGGGGTCGCTCGGACAACATTATCCGCGCCGACAATGGCTTCGGCCAGGTCGAGGAATTGCGTTTGGGCGTCCATCTACGTTCACGTCACTTTCCGGGAAGGCGCCGCCACGGGGCGGCCGTCACACTGGCGCCCGTCTGGGGCGCCATTCCATCATGGCAACATGGATGCCTCAAGTAAACCGTCGATTTCTGCGGTTCGTTATCAGTAGAATTGACAATATGGATCTTGTCTCGCACCCCTCGATCACCCTTCGCCAAGTCCTTCACTTCGTGGTCGCCGCCGAGTCGGGGACGATGAGTGAGGCTGCCCGGCGGCTCCATATGGCACCGTCGGCGATTTCCATGTCTATCGCCGAGCTGGAGCGGATCGTGGGCGCCCAGCTGTGCATCAAGCGCAAGTCAAAGGGGCTGACCCTGACATCGACGGGAATAGTCGTGTTCCGACAGGCGAGGCAGTTGCTGGATCTCGCGGATGACATCACGTCGCTGTCCAAGAGGGACCGCGTGGACATCCGCGGCCCTCTGAAAGTCGGCTGCTACATGCCACTGGGGCCCACGATCATCCCGCCGATGCTCACCGACTTCGCGACCCAATGCCCGCACGTGGAGGTCGACTTCGTCGAGGGCTACCACGAGGATCTCCAGGAACGGCTGCTCAACGGCTCCATTGACGCAGCATTCCTCTATGACATGGATGTGTCTCCGGCGCTCAAGACGGCCCCCCTGCTTTCCGTCGATCCGTACATCCTGTTGCCGGACAACCATCCACTTCGCGAAGCCCAGGTGGTGACCCTTAAGGACGTGGCAGCAGATCCGGTCATCTTTTTCGATGCGCCGCCGATCTCCACGCGAGTCCTGGACATGTACCGCACGGCCGGCCTGGCCCCCGACATACGGCACCGCTCACGCAGCTACGCCACAGTCCGCTCGCTAGTTGCGGGCTGCCGTGGCGTAGCAGTTCTTTTCCAGCAGCCGATGCTCGACGCACCCTATGAGGAGTTGCGCGTGGTGCTCAAGCAGGTCTCGGAGCCGCGAGCCACTGGGGGCGCGCGGGCCACGGTATCCCTCGCCTGGGCCCGCAGCATGCGCTTAAACGCACGGGCCCAAGCGTGGGTTGACGTCGCCGTCGAGCGCTTCCGGCCCGGCGGCGACGAACCTCGGGATTAGGCCGACGGGCGCGACAGCCCGAAGTTGTCCCGCAGCGTGGTGCCCTCGTATTCGCTGCGGAAGTAGCCGCGGTCCTGGAGCTCCGGGACCAGCTTGTCGCAGATCAGTTTGAATCCGCCGGGATTGAACGGGGCGTTGAGGTTGAAGCCGTCGCAGGCCTTCGACTCAAACCAATCCACCATGCGGTCCGCGACCTGGGAGGGCGTGCCTGCCATCCACTGGTGGCCGGTGGAACGGGCCAGGTCCACGATCAGCTCGCGCAGCGTCATGCCCATGTCCACGCTCTTCTTGCGGTAAATCTGGTAACGGCTGCCGAGTTTGGGGTCATCGGAAAACCATTCTGCGGGGATGGACTCATCAAACTCGAGCTCGGAAAGATCCATGCGCAGGTCCGCCCCGACCTGCTGCAGTCCGTTGCCGAGGTGGACGTAGCCCGCGAGCTCATTGGCCAGGTCCTGTGCTTCCTTCTCGGTGTCCCCGAGGATCGGCAGGATTCCCGGGATGATCTTCACGTCGTCGGGGTTCCGGCCCTTCTCGGCCACCATGTTCTTGAACTTCGTGTAGAACTCGACCGACGGCTGCTTGAACGGCTGGGCCGTGTAGATGCCGTCGGCAACCGAGGAGCCCAGGTCCATTCCGGGGCCCGAGGAACCGGCCTGGACCAGCACCGGACGGCCCTGCGGCGAGCGTGGCATGTTGATCGGCCCCTCGATTTCGAAGAACTCACCCTTATGGTTGATGGGCCGGAGCTTGCTCCGGTCCACGTATTCTCCCGAGGCACGGTCCACGATGATGGCGTCATCAGACCAGCTGTCCCACAGGCGCTGCACCACGTCCACGAATTCGGTGGCGCGCCGGTAGCGCACGGCCGGATCCGGGACCTCGTCGACGCCATAGTTGCGGAAGCCGTCGGAGGACGTGACGATGTTCCAGCCCGCCCGGCCGTTGGACATATGGTCGAGTCCGCACAGCTGCCGAGCCAGGTTGTAGGGTTCCGAAAACGACGTCGACATCGTACCGATGAGACCGATGTTCTTGGTCCTGGCGGCGAGTGCGGCGAGCACGGTCATGGGCTCGTAGAACCCGTTCATCTTGATATCTCCGCGCATCACGGTATTGGCATGGACGATGTCGCCGAAAAACACAGCGTCGAGCTTGGCAGCCTCCGCCATGGCCGTCAGGTCTGCGACGAACTCCAGGTTCCCCAGTTCCTCGGCCCGGCTGCCCTCCATGCGCCAACTGTCCTTGTGGTAGCCCGCCGGCAACATGAACGTTGTCAGCACCATATGATTCTTCGGCTTCATTGCCTTGATTCCTTTCGTGGTTCGCGCCAAGCTGCGGCGCCTCGCTGGATCCATCATGGCAGTGTCCACTTGTTGCGTAAATGACACGTTTCAGAGCATGGAGATCAGAAAAATTGATTTAGCAGTTTCCTTGGGGCAACGCCGAGCCCGGCGCGCCGCAAGCGGCGCAGCCGGGCTCGAGGGGCCAGGAAGTTCAGAGCGCGAGCTCGGAGCCCTCCCGGGTCAGGCGGACTGCCCAGACTCCGGCGAGGAGGACCGCGACCCAGAAGACCCCCACCAGCCACATCGATCCGCTCCCGGCGAGCACCAGCCCGGTCGCGATCATCGGGGTGAAGCCTGCGCCGATCATCGAGGCGCCCTGATAGGAAAGGGATGCCCCGGTGTAGCGGACGTCGGTGGGGAACTGCTCGGAGATGTAGGCGCCGATAGGTCCGCCGAGAGCTCCCTGAAGCAGCCCGTTGCCGATCACGACGGCGGTGGCGAAGCCCCAGAGCGTCCCATTGCTGACCAGCATGATCAAGGGATATGCCAGGACCGCCGCGGCAATGCCGGCTCCCGTGAGCACCGCGCGGCGGCCGATCCGGTCGCTTAGCCTGGCCGAGTAGAAGCAGACTGCCACGGTCACGACCGCCGCAGCACCTTTCCAGTTCAGCACCTCAGAGCGGTCCACGCCGCTCGCGACTGCCACGGACACACCCCAGACGGTGAGCAGGCCCTGGCAGCAATAGAAACCCAGCGTCGCCACGAGGGTGACGACGACGGCGCGGGGGTGGCTGCGCAGCACCTCTACCAGCGGGGTCCGGCGGGTCTGGTCGGCTTTGGCGCTGAGTTCCTGGAAGGCAGGGGTCTCCGCCACCTTGAGGCGGATGACCAGTCCGACCACGATCAGCAGCGCGCTGAACAGGAAGGGAAGCCGCCAGCCCCAGACCAGGAACTGATCGCCTGTGGACGCGGAAACAGCGGAAACCACCAGCGTTGCCAGCAGGCCGCCGGCCGGTCCGCCGGCATTGGCGAAGGAGGCCGCCAGCCCGCGTTTCTTCGCAGGGGCGTGTTCGAGTGCCATCAAGGTGGCGCCGCCCCACTCACCGCCGACCGCTATGCCTTGGACCACCCGCAGCAGCACGAGCACCACGGGCGCGGCGATCCCGATCTGCGCCGTCGTCGGCAGGACGCCGATCAGCACCGTGGAGCCGCCCATGAGCAGCATCGACAGCACCAGCACGTGTTTTCGGCCTATCCTGTCGCCGAAATGGCCAAAGATTATGCCACCGAGCGGGCGTGCGACGTAGCCGACCGCGAGGGTGGCGAAGGACGCGAACAGCGCGAATCCCGGGCCGAGGTTGGCAAAGAAGACCTTGTCGAACACCAGCGAGGCCGCGGTGGCATAAAGAATGAAGTCGTAGTACTCGATGATGCTGCCAACGAGGCTCGATCCGAGGATCCGACGCATATTCTTCGTATTTAGCGAGTCCGATGCCTTGACTGAAGCAGTCGCGGGCTCGGTACCAGGACCCACAGCGGGGTGTGGCCGGTCGAGGGGTGTCAGGGTGCTTTTGGGGTTGGGCATGTGCTCATTTCGTTTCTCTTAGGAGCGCCCGTCAGGGCCACCATGAGCTGCATCACAGGCAGGCTCCAGTATGACGCGCCTCACACCCATCCATCAAATGGATTACGCATAATCCCGTAAAAGTGTTTTATCTGAACTTCGTTCTGGTGGGCGCTGTGGACTGGCCGCACGGCGGCTATTCACTCCTAGCGGCGTGTGGCGCCAACTGAGCGCAGGTCCACGGGAGCCAGCCCGTGCTGGCGGAAGTCGAGCGGGCGGTATTGGCCCCACATGTTGTACCAGTTCTCATCCTCGCCCCAGACAACCGGGGGCCTGGCATCGTCGTAGATCTGCTCCAGGTCGGTGTACAGCTCGACGACAGCGCCCGAGGTTTCCACGAAGTAGGCGGCAATGTTATGGCCCGCCCCGTGGCGCACCGGGCCCCAAATCAGGTCCCGCCCC
Source organism: Arthrobacter sp. (assembly GCA_026393275.1). GTDB lineage: Bacteria > Actinomycetota > Actinomycetes > Actinomycetales > Micrococcaceae > Arthrobacter. The sequence continues at coordinate 17,648 of JAPLAM010000009.1, read as the reverse complement.
AGCTTGTTCAAACGGTCGCCGAGCTTGCCCAGATCGGCGATGCTCTGGGTCTGCCACGCATGGTGGTGCAGCGTACCCTCGCCGCGGACCAGAGCGATGCCATGGTGGTCCGGGTTGCAGCGCATGAAGTAGGCAAAGTCGTCGCCGATTACGTCAGAGAGCCGAAAATCCAGGACACGATGCAGGAACCTCATCATCCCGCCCACATCCCGCGGGTGGAAGTTGATGTGGCCATAGCGGTCTGGACCGAACGAGAGCTGGGGCGCGTGGTTCTCCTGCATGCCGACGTAGATCTCGAAAACGAAGCCCTCGGGTCCCACAAAGGAGAACCCGTCTTCGATGCCCGCACCCCGGGGTTTCTCGCTGACGATCCGGAAATTCTCATCCTCCACGCGCTTGCGGATGATCCGCAGCGCATCGCCGTCCCGGGCCACGAGGCCGAAGCTGTCGACGCCGTCCACGTCGGACTCAACGTAGACCAGTTCATGGTGCACGTTGCCGGCGGCGAGGTAGACCGCGCCCGCCGTCCGTTCGGTTTCCCGTAGCCCGAGGATCTGGGTTGCGTCGAACACCGAGTCCTCGAGTTTCGTCGTCTGAATGCCGATGTGCCCCATGGCACTGATCAATCCCCAAGACATCCTTGTCTCCTGTTCCTCGCGCACTTCCGCGATCTCAATTTTTTGCATTTCGTATCAAATAAAACACTATCGTAAGGGAAATCGATTATCTAGGGTCGATCCTAAAGCCGCGCTTGTCCGCCGCGATCGCCCGTCATTGGGAACATCCGGGACTTTCGCCCCTTTAGTCCCCCCGGCGCGGTGGGCAGGGTGGATAGAAGTCCTCCGGCACCGGGCATGCAGCGGACACCCCGCGCCGCCCGCCGGAACGCTGAAAGGATAAAGACATGGCAGGGCAATTCGAGATCTTCACCGACGCAGAATCGAACGTCCGGTTCCGCCTGCTGGGCGCGGATGGCACAGTGCTGGCCGTCTCCAAGGCCTTCCAGGACAAGCGCGCCGCCGCAGACGGCATTATGGCTGTACGCGAGTGCGCTGGCACCGGGCTGATCAGGGAATCGCACGCCACCCCCTGGGGCGCCGCCCGGACAAGAGGCAGCCAACCGGCGCAGCAGCACTCCCACCGGCGGAGGCACCTCCCCGCGGTGTGAATCGGTTCCGATAAGGGCCCGCCCGGCTCGTAGCCGGGCGGGCCCTCGCGCACTCCAGGCGCGCCCCGGGCCAGATCGATGCCTTACCCGGCCGCCTTAGCCGGCCGCAGCGACGTGATCATGGTCCGGATCTCCCGGTACTCCGGGGTACCGGCGTAGAGCTTCGCCTTCTCCAGGTACGGCAGCGAGGCCTCGCCCGGGGTGAGATTGTTGGCCGGGTTGTAGGCGCTGCCAAACAAGGCCCCGCTCGGCGGCCACAGGAACATTAAGAACATCGGGCACGCGAGCGACCCGGATTCCTCGGGCATCATGGTGATCCCGTAGGCGGCCGTCGTCGTTTGCGTCTGAACCGGCCCGGTGCCGTCCCCGCGCGATTCGAAGACGTAGCGCGGCACCGTGCGGTCCGCGGCGCCCGGTCGCGCCAGCGCCTGGACAGCTTGCGAATCGAACACCCGATACGGGTGCTGCTCGCTGCATTCCGCACCGGTGACGATGTTGGTCCGCAAGTGGGCCATCGGTTTCCCTGCCGCGTTCGTGACGTCCACGGACGCCCCGCCCAGGGCGTCGCCGGGATCCCTGGCGGTCCAGTCCGGCGGGTGGTCGAAGGCCAGCCCGTCCGACGTCGTGAACGTCTGCCAGCCCGACGGCGTTGTGGATTCGGAGGCTGGGGACGCGGCGGGTGAGGTCTCCGCCGTCGTGCTGGGTGGCGCCGTGCCGAGAATGCCGCAGGCCGCCAGCGCCAGGACCAGTCCAACCGCAGCGGTCAATAACGCGGCGCGACCCATGTCACCCTCCCCCAAAGATGCAAGTACTTGCCTCATTCTCGGGGATTCAGCCGCCGAATCAAGGGCACTAGGTCCCGAACGGGCCGGCGGCCGTGCGCACTGGCGCCCGGGGCGGCCCGGAACGGCCCTGGGTGAGCAGGCCCACGTTGACATTCCATCGATTTCAGTTGACCGGGCGAAGCTTGCTAGACCTGAAAGTAATGCAAGAATTTCTAAGCTCCGCTATGCCCTATATCGCTGTAGTCCTCGCCGTGGCCGCCGGACTGGTCGCCTCCTGGCTGGTGCGCCGCGTTGTCCTCCGGCTCAACCGCAAGCAGGAGGCCCTCCGCGAAACCTCGCGGGAGGCCCGGCTTCCGTTGCGCTTTGCGCTCTGCCTGATCGGGGTGCGGATCGCGTTGAGCATGACCACGGACGACGCCGAGTGGCGCCGAAGCGTGGACCATGCCCTGGTGATCGCCCTGATCGCCGCCCTGGCCTGGCTGGCGATCGCCGTCCTGCTGGTCATCGAAACCATGATCCTCACCCGCTACCGGGTGGATGTGGCGGACAACCGGCGCGCTCGGCGGCTCCGCACCCAGGTGATCATGGCCCGACGGATCGGCGTCGCGCTGATCGCGTTGGTGGCGCTGGGCAGCATCATGCTGACGTTTCCGGCCATCCAGGCGCTCGGTGCCGGGCTGCTGGCGTCCGCCGGCGTGATCTCGATCGTGGCCGGCCTCGCCGCGCAGACCTCGCTGGTCAACGTCTTCGCCGGCCTCCAGCTCGCGTTCACGGACGCCATCCGGGTGGACGACGTCGTGGTGGTCCAGAAGGAATGGGGCCGGATCGAGGAGATCACACTGACCTACGTGGTGGTCCACATCTGGGACGACCGCCGGCTGATCCTGCCCTCCACCTACTTCACCACCACCCCCTTCGAGAACTGGACCCGGCGCCAGTCCGAGGTGATGGGCACGGTGGAGTTCGACCTGGACTGGCGCGCCCCGGTGGAAGCCATGCGCGCCGAGCTCAAGAAGGTACTCGCCAGCACCGAACTGTGGGACCGGCGCGTGGGCGTCCTGCAGATCACCGACGCGACGGCGGGCTTTGTCCGCGTGCGCATCCTGGTCAGCGCCGGGGACAGCGCCTCGCTCTTCGACCTGCGCTGCCTGATCCGCGAGGAGCTGGTGCTCTTCCTGCAGCAGGACTACCCGACTCCATGCCGTCCGCCACGGCCTCCACCCAGCCGGCGGCGTCCGCCCGGCCCGGGGCGAAACAGCCGGGCCGGCTGTCCGCTGCCGACGAAACCAGCGCGCGGATGCCCTCCGACCCGCACGACTCGCAGCTCTTCACCGGTTCCCTCGAGGCCGTGCAGCGCTCCCGCGCGTTTGCCGGGCCCGGCGAGGACGTATTCGAGGACCGGGACAAGTCGATCGCGGCGCAGAAGAACTAGGATCGCTCGGGAGCGCAGGGTCTTCCGTGGCCGGTCTTCGCCGGCCAGGTCTTCTCTGGCAGGTCTCCCCTGCCAGGGTCTTCCCTGCCTGCCCACGTGGGTCGATAATCGGAGCCATGACGATCCCTCCGGCACCTGGTCCTGACCCGTTCCCGCCCGAACCCGGCCCGACAACGCCGGAGCCGCAGCCCGGCGATCCGTTCCCGCCGGATCCGGGGCCACCGCCGGCGCCCGTCCCCACGCCGGGTCCAAGCCCAACACCCAGCCCCACGCCAGGTCCGTTGCCGATCCCGGATCCCGGCCCGGTCCCGCCGCCGCCCGTTCCGCCCGGCCCGGACCCCACCCGGTTCTGAGCCTGGGTTCCGGCGGGCTCGCGAGGCGCAGGTCGGCTGGATCTTTGGGTGTCGGCGCCTAGTCGATGACGATGTCGCGGGTCCGGTGGTCGTAGCGGATGACCAGGAGGCCGCCGCGGTGATGCACCTCGTGGTTGGCGCCGTCGAACGCTCCGAACGCGCCGTAGTTTTCATCCCAGGAGCGGTTGATGGCGATCTTGAAGCTGTAGGAACCTGCCGGCAGATCCGCGGCGAGCTTCCAGAGTTGGTCCACTTCATCCAGCTGCATCTGGGACTCGTCATACTGCGGAGCCCAGTTCCCGGGGGCGCCCAGCAGGACGTTGAAATCGCCGGCAACGGCCACGGCGGCGGGCTGTTCCACCGGCGGTGCGCTGGCGGCCGGGGCCTCGGCTGGTGCTTCTGCCTGCGTTTCAGCGACGGCCACCTTATCCGCCGACTTCCGCTTCCGGACCGCCTTGGCCACGGGAGCGACGGCGTCTTCGACCAGTTTGGCTGCCTTGTCGGCCACTTTCTCCGCGACCTTGACGGCCTTCGGTGCTGCCTTGGGCGCCGGCTTTCCGGCGGGGGCGGACGGCAGCGGAGTGCCGGCCGGAACGGGAGTACCGGCGTCGAGCGCGGCCGTGAAGGCGGCGGGGTCGGCGAAGGCGACCGTGGCGCGCTGGCCGTCCTCGGTGATGGTCCAGCCGGAGCGGCCCTTGACCAGCCAGCCGGCCTTGACCAGCCTGGCCGTGGCGCTGGTGAGCGCCTTGTGGCCGCGGGGGATGCCGCCGCTGAGCAGTTCGCGCTCATGGTCGTTCAGCGGCACCCTCGCGATCGCTTCGCCGAGCACGACGCCGGCATTCAGCTTCTCGCCGGACCAGACCCCCTCGGCCAGGACGTCCAAGACAGCCTTAAGACGAAGGTTCGTGTTTTCCGCAGAGTTCGCGCCCATGGGTCTCCTTTAGCAGCAATTGATCCACTTGCATCTTGCCAAGGTTCGGCCGGTTACGCGACCGGATGAGGTTAACTCTTCGTTCCTTAACCCACTATGACGGTCCGGAAAACCGTTGCCCGCGGCAAGCAGGCTGGCTAGAGTGGCCTGATCGCCGCAGCCCCTCCGGCCGAGCCGTCCCCCGGGCTGATCCACGGCGCTACCTACCCCTCTGGTTCAGGAGATCCCCATGGAAACACGCACCCTCGGATCGCTCACCGTCTCTGCCCTCGGCCTGGGCTGCATGGGCATGAGCGAGTTTTACGGTCAGGGCGACGAGCAGGAGTCCGTCGCCACCATCCATGCCTTCCTCGACGCCGGCGGCACCCTGCTGGACACCGCCGACATGTACGGCCCGTTCACCAACGAGAAGCTCGTGGGCAGCGCCATCGCCGGCCGGCGCGAGAACGTCGTACTGGCCACCAAGTTCGGCAACGAACGCCGCGAGGACGGCTCCTGGGTGGGCATCAACGGCAAACCCGAATATGTCCGGTCCGCCTGCGACGCGAGCCTGCAGCGCCTCGGCGTCGACCACATCGACCTGTACTACCAGCACCGGGTGGACAAAACCGTGCCGATCGAGGAAACCGTGGGCGCCATGGCCGAGCTGGTCCAGGCCGGCAAGGTCAGGCAGCTGGGGCTCTCCGAGGCCAGCGCCGACACGATCCGCCGCGCCCACGCCGTCCACCCGATCGCCGCCCTGCAGACCGAATACTCGCTCTGGGAGCGCGAGCCGGAGACCAAGGTCTTCCCGGTCCTCGCCGAACTCGGCATCGGTTTTGTCCCCTACAGCCCGCTGGGCCGCGGCTTCCTCACCGGCCGGCTGCGCAGCGAGGACGACTTCGCCGAGAACGATTTCCGGCGACACTCGCCCCGCTTCCAGGGCGAGAACTTCACCCGCAACGTCCAGCTCGTGGACCGAGTCACGGAGCTTGCCACCGAGAAGGGCTGCACCCCCGCGCAGCTGGCCCTCGCCTGGCTGCTGGCCCAGGGCGGCCACATCGTGCCGATCCCGGGGACCAAGAAGCGCGAACGGCTGCGCGAGAACCTGGGCGCCGTCGACGTCGAGCTCTCCGCAGAGGACCTCAGGCGCCTCGATGACCTGGCCCCGGCCGGCTACGAGGCGGGCGCGCGGTACCCGGACATGGGCAGCATCGACGTCTAGCCCCGTTGCCCTATCAGCTGTGGCTCCCAACTACCTGAGTTAGCGACCATGAGTGATAGGGCAACTGCCGGTTCAACGCCGGGGTCAGCGGCCCGAGGCTGCGAGTTCGGCCAGCAGCTCCGTCTTGCGTTCCTCGCTCGCGAAGGAGGACCGGATGGAGTTGGCCGCCAGCCGCACGCAGTCGAACTCGGAGAGGCCGATCACGGACTTGAGCTGGGCGAAGTTGTCGTCCACGTAGCCGCCGAAGTACGCCGGATCGTCCGAGTTCACGCTGACGTTGAGCCCGGCCGCGAGCATGCCCGCCAGCGGGTGCTCGGCCAGGGTGTCGACCGCGCGGAGCCGGACGTTGGAGAGCGGGCAGACGGTCAGCGGCATGTGCTCGGTGACCAGGCGTTCCACCAGCTCGGAATCCTCCATGCAGCGGATGCCGTGGTCCAGCCGCTCCACGTCCAGGAGCTCCAGCGCCTCGATGATGTACGACGGCGGGCCCTCCTCGCCGGCGTGCGCGGTCCGCCGCAGCCCGGCGTCTTTGGCCCGCGCGAAGAGCCGCTCAAACTTCGACGGCGGGTTGCCCGCCTCGGCCGAGTCCAGCCCGATCCCGACGATCGGCGCGTTCACGGCGAGCAGCTGCTCCAGCACCTCCAGCGCCGATTCCTCGGACAGGTCGCGGAGGAACGCGGCGATCAGCAGGGTGGAGATGCCGAATTCCTGCTCCGAGCCGGCCAGCACGGACGCCACACCGTTGACGCAGGTCTCCAGGGACACCCCGCGGGACAGGTGCGCCTGCGGATCCATCATGATCTCGGCATGCCGCACCCCGGCCGCCGCTGCCCGTGTCAGGTAGGCGCGGGTCATGTCCGCGAAGTCCTGCTCGGTCCGCAGCACGGCCATGTTGGCGTAGTACAGGTCCAGGAATGACTGCAGGTCGGTGAACTCGTAGCGGGCGCGGAGCTCGTCCAGGTCCGCGTACGGCAGGGTGATCCCGTTGCGTTCGGCGAGCGCGAAGATCAGCTCCGGCTCCAGCGTGCCCTCGATGTGCAGGTGCAGCTCCGCGACCGGCAGCGGGGCGTGGACTTCTTCGGGGATTTCGGCGAACTCGGGGACGCCCTCAACCTGCAGCTCAGCCTGCTGCTCTGCCTGTGACGCGTCCGCGCCGCCGTCGTAAATTTCCATTCGGTAAGGATATGCCCGCCGGAACGCGATACGCGCGCCGGAAGCCACGCCGGATAGAGTCGAATAGATGCAGAACACTCAGCAGGCTTCCAATCCCGCCGGCCTGGCGCCGGACCACCCCGCTGACGGCTTTGTCCGGGTCCGCGGTGCCCGGGAAAACAACCTGCGCAACGTGGACGTGGATGTGCCGCGCGACGCGATCGTCGCCTTCACCGGCGTCTCCGGCTCCGGCAAGTCCTCGCTGGCCTTCGGCACCATCTACTCCGAGGCCCAGCGCCGGTACTTCGAATCCGTCGCGCCCTACGCCCGGCGGCTGATCCAGCAGGGCCACAATCCCAAGGTGGAACTGATCACCGGGCTGCCGCCCGCCGTCGCGCTCCAGCAACGCCGCGGCACCCCCAGCTCCCGTTCCACAGTGGGCACCGTGACGACGCTGTCCAACTCCCTGCGCATGCTCTTTTCCCGCGCCGGCAGCTACCCCGACGGCGCGGCGCCGCTGGACTCGGACGCGTTCTCGCCCAACACCGCCGCCGGCGCCTGCCCGGAATGCCACGGCCTGGGCATCGCCCACACCGTCACCGAGTCCTCGCTGGTCCCGGACGCCACGCTGAGCATCCGCGACGGCGCGATCGCCGCCTGGCCCGGCGCCTGGCAGGGCAAGAACCTGCGCGACGTCCTCACCCACCTGGGCTACGACGTGGACACCCCGTGGCGGAAACTGCCCAAAAAGGACCGCGACTGGATCCTCTTCACGGAGGAACAGCCCGTGGTGGAGGTGATGCCGCAGCGGGACCGCGTGGCGAAACCGTACAAGGGCCGCTTCTGGAGCGCCCGTAGCTACGTGCTGCACACCCTGGCCGACTCCAAGAGCAATACCATGCGCGAGAAGGTGCTGCGCTTCATGGAAACCGGCCCGTGCCCGCGCTGTGGCGGCAGCGGCCTGCGCCCGGAGGCCCTGGCCGTCACGTTCGCCGGCCGCACCATTGCCGAGCTCAACGCCGTGCCGATGACCGAACTGACGCAGATCATCCGCCCCACCGCCGAGCTCACCGAGGCCGGGACCGCGTCGCGAAGGCTCCCGGCCGGCCAGTCCGCCGGCGAGCGCAACGAGGTGGCCGTCGCCATCACCCGCGACCTGCTGCAACGCGTCACAGTGCTGGTGGACCTGGGCCTGGGCTACCTCGCACTGGGACGCTCCACCCCCACCCTCTCCCCTGGCGAGATGCAGCGACTGCGAATCGCCACGCAGCTGCGCTCCGGACTGTTCGGCGTGATCTACGTGCTGGACGAACCCTCCGCCGGCCTGCACCCGGCCGACGCCGAGCCCCTGCTGGCGGTCCTGGACCAGCTGAAGTCCTCGGGCAACTCGGTGTTCGTCGTGGAGCACAACATGGACGTGGTGCGCCGCGCCGACTGGCTGGTGGACGTGGGCCCGCGCGCCGGCGAGGGCGGCGGCGAGGTGCTCTACAGCGGCCCCGTGGCCGGGCTGGCCGACGTTGAGGCGTCCGTGACCCGGCCGTACCTGTTCCCGGACGGCGCCGGCCAGCAGAAGCACGACGACGACGGGGAGGGCACCCGTCGCGGCGGCGGGTCCGCCTCCGGCGCGCACGACGGCGGCGGCGCCCGCCGCGAGCCGGCCGGCTGGCTCGAACTGCGCGACATCAGCCGGCACAACTTGCAAAACCTCGACGCCAGCTTCCCTCTCGGCGTCCTGACCGCGGTGACCGGCGTGTCCGGCTCCGGCAAGTCGACGCTGGTCAGCCACGTCCTCGCCGAGGTGGCCGGCGCCTGGCTGCACCCCGACGCCGCGGCAGCACCGGAGGAGCCGGCGGAAGATGCCGAACCCAGCGCCCCGCTGAGCGTCGGCCCGGTGTCCGGGCTGGAGCAGATCGACCGCCTGGTGAAGGTGGACCAGAAGCCGATCGGGCGCACCCCACGGTCCAACCTCGCCACCTACACCGGGCTGTTCGACGCCGTCCGCAAGGAATTCGCTGCCACGGACCAGGCCAAGGCGCGCGGCTACGGCGCCGGACGCTTCTCCTTCAACGTGGCCGGCGGACGCTGTGAAACCTGCCAGGGCGAAGGGTTCGTGGCTGTTGAACTGCTCTTCCTGCCCGGCAGCTACGGCCCGTGCCCGGTGTGCCACGGTTCGCGCTACAACCCGGACACCCTGGAAGTCACCTACCGGGGCAAGAACGTGGCGGAAGTGCTGGGCATGACGGTCAACGCCGCCGCCGAGTTCCTCGCCGAGGTGCCCGCCGCCGCACGGGCCCTGCAAACCCTGCGCGAGGTGGGGCTGGGCTACCTCCGGCTGGGCCAGCCCGCCACGGAGCTCTCCGGCGGCGAGGCGCAGCGCATCAAGCTCGCCACCGAGTTGCAGCGTGCCCAGCGCGGCCACTCGCTCTACCTGCTGGACGAGCCCACCACGGGACTTCACCCGGCCGACGTCGAACTCCTGATGGCCCAGCTGCATCGCCTGGTGGACGCCGGCAACACCGTGGTGGTGGTGGAGCACGAGATGGACGTGGTGGCCGCCGCGGACTGGGTGATCGACCTTGGCCCCGCCGGGGGCGACGCCGGAGGCAAGATCATTGCCGCCGGGGAACCCGCCGTCGTCGCGCGCTCCACAACAAGCAGGACCGCCCCGTACCTGGCGTCGGTGCTGGGCGGCTGATCGGTGCCCAAAAGCCCGCGAAGGGTTGATCTGCGTCCCGGGCTGCCCTACCGTGTACGCATGCCCGCAATCGGGCAGATGCATGCCCGGTGCTGTCTCCACCATGATCTGCCCGACCGGCAGCCACCGAAAATGACCTCTATTGTCAGGGGCGGGCAGAGACGCGATAACGTCCGGGGACGGACCGAGCGCCGGTGGCCCTCAGGAGCAGCTGAAACCATGAAGACCTCAACCCTTACTACTGCCGCGCGCCGTGGAGCCACCCTGGCCGCCATCTCGGTGGCCGGCGTCGCCCTCTCCGCCACCGCGGCGAGCGCGGCCATCCCCACCGCCACCGCCACGTCCACCTGGGACTCGCTGGCCCAGTGCGAGAGCGGCGGCAACTGGAGCACCAACACCGGCAACGGCTACTCGGGCGGGCTGCAATTCAGCCAGAGCACGTGGGCCGCGCACGGCGGCGCGGGCTCGGCAGCCTCCGCCAGCCGCGAGCAGCAGATCGCCGTGGCGCAAAATGTCCAAGCCAGCCAGGGCTGGGGTGCGTGGCCCGCGTGCGCCGCCAAGCTGGGCCTGAGCGGAGGCGCGGCCCCTGGCGCCGCCCCCGCCCAGGTGCCCGCACCGGTCCGGTACGCGCCGGCCCAGGCCGCCCCGGTGCGCACGGCCCCGGTCCAGGCGGCGCCCGTCCAGGCAGCACCCCGGCACGTCGCCGCGGTGGCCCTCAGCGGCCAGACCTACACGGTCCAGAGCGGCGACAGCCTGAGCAAGATCGCGGACCAGCTCAACATCAAGGGCGGCTGGCAGACCCTGGCCGACGCCAACGCTGCCACCATCAGCGACCCGAACCTGGTGCTGGTGGGCCAGATCCTGCAGCTCCCCGCCTAAGCCGTCCGCTTACGCTGCCACGGCGTGACTAGTTGCGTGTGTCTAAACGACGACGCCGGGGCGCCCTTGGGGGGTCGCTCCGGCGTCGTCGTTTAATCTTTGGGTAGTCCGGCTTCAGGCAGTCCGTGGTCAGACGGTCCGCGGGATTTCGCGGACGATGCGGACCTTCCAGGCGAGGTCGTTGCTGGTGTCTAGCAGAGCCACGGTGCCCAGGGCGAGGTTCAGTGCGACGCGCTTGGCGGCGAGCAGTTCCAGGTAGAGCTGTTCGTTCATCCGGGCCGGGGTGTCGATCACGTACTTCACCGCGTCGCGGACCTTGCGGTAGTTGGCGCTGCGCTCCCGGTGCAGGTGGAGTTCGAGCAGCCGGCGCTGACGCAACTTGGGCTCATGCCGGTTCAGCCAGGACACGGCCGCGTGGACCGCCACCACCAGCGTCAGCGAGACGACGTAGATTTCCCAGCCGCTGGAGAGCAGGAAGAGCGGCAGGTTGGCGATGGCGACGACGGCGATGAAGAGCCGCAACGCCATCAGGCGCCGCATGGTCAGGGCCATCGAGGCCAAGGCCGTCCGGAAGCCGCTCTGCTCCTTGCGGGCCTCGGCAGGGTCCAAGGTGAATTCTTCGAGGACCAGGATGCCGTTGGCTTCCGGTCCGAGCATTTGTCCGTATTTAGGCGCAAAGGGCGCCGCTGCTTCAAGGGTCATGGCGGGTCTTCCGGGCGGCAGTGGTGGTTCCCGTAAATGATAGATCCCGCAGCTGGGAACTGTCTGTAGCATTTCGCGATGTGAACGCGCTCACCCGCAGGCCCCAGCAATTGGCGTTGCGGCCCGGTGGCCCCAAACTGGAGAGATGCAGACTTTTCTCCCCTTCCCCGATTTCCGGCAGAGCGCCGCGGCCCTTGACCGCGAGCGGCTCGGCAAGCAGCGCGTCGAAGCGCTGCAAATGCTGCGCGCGCTGGTGATCCCCGAGTACGGCTGGCAGTCCCACCCGGCCGTCCGGATGTGGATGGGCCATGTCCCGGCGCTGACCATGTACGGCCTCGCCGTGGTGGACGAATGGACCGCCCGCGGCGGCGAAGACAACACCCGGGACAAGATCATGGAATTCGCTCCACAGGCCGCGCACCCGGACTACGCCGCCAAAATCCCGATGCCGTACTGGCTGGGAAACCCGGACTTCCACCTCAGCCACCGCTCCCGGCTGCTCGCGAAGGACCACCGGTTCTATGAGTCGGTGTTCCCCGGCACGGACCCGGACCTTGAGTATGTGTGGCCCGAACCAAAGCACGAACTGCTGCCGGAAGATCCCGCCGGCGACCGCATGTGGGTCCTCCGCCTGCCGCTGGGCGACACCGACCCGCAGCAACTGGACACCATCAGCCTGCCGCCGGTGCGGGGCAACAGGGCCGCCAGCGCTGCCAACGAGGAGTACCAGTTTGTGTACGTGGACAACGGGTCCCGCCGGCCGGACAAGAATGCCCGCAAGCGCCCCGCCAAGCCGTTGGTGAAGAAGCCCACGCGCAAGCGCCTGGCGCAGGAAGAGGCGTTCACCACGCTGCCCGGGAAGTCCGTCGTGGCGATCCCCTTCGACGGCGGCCAGTCGTTCGCGGTCGGCGAGGTCCAGGGCCGTCCCGTCACGGTGGACGGCCACTTCGCCCGCAACTTCCAGGTCAGCGAGATCCTGGCACGCCGGGACTTCGACTACCCGGCACTGCTGCAGGACCCGCGGGTGTTCTTCCCGATCGCTGCGCGGTAAGGGGACTGCGCCTGCGCGGCGCTACTCCTGGACTGCGTTATTACGGGCCGCCCGGCAATTGACTGGGTAAATATCCCGCAAGTGGCATATCGTGTCAGCCATCACCGCACCACTCCGGTGCGGGGGTGCATCGCCAGAGCTACTTGGGGGAAGTCATGGCTGCAGGAGACGGAGCCGCCGAACAGTCTCGTCTGGCCGCAGAACGCGTCACGCGGCTGCGCCGGGAGTTGGAGCGGGCGGAGCGGAATGCCCATTCTTGGTCCGTAGGCGCGGCCGGCGAGGCCCTCGTCGCCGAGAAAATGAAAGAGCTCGAGCCCTACGGCTGGCTGGCGCTCCACGACGTTCATTGGCCGGGACGGCCCAAAGCCAACCTCGACCACGTGCTTGTAGGCCCGGGCGGAGTGTTGATCGTTGACGCCAAGAACTGGAGCGGCGAGGTTCGGCTTTGGGAGGGCAACCTCCGGCAGAACGGCTACTCACGGGAACAAGAGGTGTCCGGGGTCCTGCACCAGGCTGCCGCCCTGGCAGCGTTTCTGGAGCCGGACCACCGGCGTCTGGTACAAGGGTGGATCTGTCTGGTTGGCCAGCCTCAGCTCCGCGGCACAACGAGCAGCGGCGTAAGAATTGAGGGGCTGAACACCCTAGGTCAAGCAGTGACCGCGCTGCCCGCCGTCCTGGATCCGGCCGTGGTTCCCACGATCCACGCCTACTTGCAGGAACTGTTGGGGGGAACAACCAGTCCACGGCTCCTCACCACGGCGGAGTTCAGTTCCCGACCGTTCGAGCGGGGACAGTTCAATCCGGCCGACTCTGCCGCTACGTCCCTGCGGCAATGGCGCGCACGCCCGGTACGGGCTCCTAAAGCACGCACAAGCCCCAAGCCCCGCGGTCGATCAAAGCGACCGAGCTGCTTGGGGGCGGGTTTGCAGTTCGTTTTTTTGATCGTCGGAGCGGCAATTCTGATCAACTTCGCCTTCAGTTATCGGCCGACGCTCCCATCGGTTCCCCGCCCCGCTCCTACTGTCGTGCAGACAGTTCCGACGCGGTAGCGGCTTCCACTGCTGACGCCGCGGCCGCGCATTTGCTGGCAGACTGGCCCGTATGACTGTACTGCTGGCCGGTTGCGGCGACCTGGGCACCGAGGCCGGACTGCGCTTTGCCGCTGCCGGATATCACGTCGTGGGCTGGCGGCGGTCCCCGGAAAAGCTGCCGGCCGCCATCGAAGGTGCCACGGCGGACCTGACCACCGGCGAACTGCCGCCGGTCCCGGCGGACACCACCGCCGTCGTCGTCGCAATCGCGGCGGACTCCCCCACCGCGGAGGCCTACCGGGCGGCCTATGTGGACGGGCTGACGCATGTGCTCGACGCCGTGGCGGCCTCCGGCGCCCCGGTCCGCCGGGTATTGTTCGTGTCCTCCACCGCGGTCTACGGCGACGCCGACGGCGGCTGGGTGGACGAAACGACGACGCCGAATCCCGGCGGGTTCTCCGGCCGCATCATCCGCGAGGCCGAGGAACTGCTCCACACCCGGCTCCGCGGCACCGGAATTTCGCCCGTGGTGTTGCGGCTTGGCGGGATTTACGGCCCGGGCCGTACCCGGTTGATCGACCAGGTGCGCGGCGGAAACGCCAGGATCCCGGCGGAGCCCCGCTATACCAACCGGATACACCGCGACGACGCCGCTGCCGCCATCGTGCACCTGTGCAGCATGGATCCCGAGCCAGCGCCCGTGTGCCTGGGCGTGGACAACGAACCCGCCGAACTCGGCGAGGTGCTGCGGTTCCTGGCCGCCGAGCTGGGGCTTCCCGAACCGGCGTCGGAGTCCGTCGCTGGGGTTGGCGGGGGCTCCGGGGGCGGCACCCTCGGTGGCTCCGGGGGCGGCGAGCCGTCCCGGGGCGGGAACAAGCGCATCAGCAACGCGCTGCTGCGGGGCACCGGCTTCGAGTTCCGGTATCCGAGCTTCCGCGAGGGCTACCGGGCCGTGCTGGCCGGCGTCGGCGAGCGGCATCCCTGACGCGTCGGCACAGGACCGGGACCGCGCAGCACTAGCTTTCACACCCAACTTTCGAGGGGCAGCATGGATTTTCAGCACATCATTGAGGCGGTTGGCGGCTTCATGGATTTCGCCGGCGTTGCTGTGATGGTGATCGGCGCCCTGGTGTCGCTGCCGTTGGCCCTGCGTGGTTTCCAACCCCGCCGTCTGCCCGCCGGTTCCGAACCGCTCACGGTGTACCGCTCCTACCGGCAGCTGCTGGGCCGCTCCATCCTGCTCGGCCTCGAGTTCCTCGTGGCGGCCGACATCATCCGGACCGTGGCCGTGACCCCCACCTTCGAGAGCGTGGGCGTGCTGGCCATCATCGTGCTGATCCGGACCTTCCTGAGTTTCTCCCTCGAGCTGGAAATCACCGGGCGCTGGCCCTGGCAGAAGCAACCCGCGGGCGACCAGGCGGCCGCGACGGCGAGCTGACCGTGGCCATGGAAACGGATCCCTGGCCTCTGGCGCCCGAGTTGCCCCGGCCGGTCATCATGGACCAGCGCTGGACGGACGCAGTGTTCCTGCACTGGCGCATTCCGCGGCCGGTCGCGGCAGCGTTCATGCCTGGCGGCGTAGTCCCGGACGAGTTCGACGGGTCGGCCTGGGTGGGGCTCATCGGCTTCCGCATGCAGGGCGCCGGTGTGGGCAGGGGCCCGGGGATTCCCTACTTCGGCCGCTTCAACGAGATCAACGTGCGGCTCTATTCCCGGGAGCCGGACGGCACCAGGGGTGTCGTCTTCCTGAGCCTGGATGCGTCCCGTCTGGCGGTGGTGCTGGCGGCCCGTGCGGCGGGGATCCCCTACGTGTGGTCGCAGAGCAGCTTCCGGGCCGCAAGTCCGGCAGATCTGTCTGGCGACACGGCGAACCCGGCGGGTCCGGCTACCGGATATTCGGTGCGCCGGTTTCGGGGCGGTGCGCGGAGCGATTTCGCGGTCATCCCGCAGTACGACGTCGGCGCCGCCGATCCGCTGTCCGTCCACCTCACAGCGCGGTTCGGCTTGCATACCCGTTTCCGCGGGCAGACGCTCTACGTTCCGAATACCCACATCCCCTGGCCGTTGTTCCGGGCTGAGCTGACCGTGTTGGATGACCGGCTCGTCGGGGCAGTTGGCATCACGGTCTCCGGGGCGCCCGAATCGGTGCTGTTCTCCCCCGGGGTCCGGACCCAGTTTGGCCGGCCGCGGGTGCTTAATAGCGTGTCCTAGCGGGCGTACGGTGTGGGGCGCCGTCGTTTGGGATCGCCGCGGCGTAAGAGACGCCGTCGTGCGGGAGACGCCGTCGTGCGCCGGTCAGGACTTCCTGCGCGGGCGGGCCAGGCGTAGGACTATCCCGGCCACGAACATGAGGACTCCCAGGGCCACCGAGAGGGGCGGCAGGGTCGCGACCAGGGCCACGCAGGCCACGGCGCCCAAGACTTGGAGCGCCTTGGGGTATCGGCGGTCTGCGGCCGGCTGCGTGAAGGCGGCGATGTTGGCGACCAGGTAGTAGATCAGCACGCCGAACGAGGAAAAGCCGATCGCGCCGCGCAGGTCGGCGACCGCGATGATCCCGCTGATCACCACTGCCAGGGTGACCTCGGCCCGATGCGGAACCTTGTAGCGGGGGTGGACTGCGGCGAGCCAGTGCGGCAGATCGTGTTCGCGGGCCATCGCCAGGCTGGTCCGCCCGAGTCCGGCGATGAGGGCCAGGAGCGCGCCCAGTGCCGCGACCGCAGCCCCGGCCCTGACGACGGGGCCAGCCCACGGCATGGTCCCGGATTCGACGGCGGCGGCGAGCGGCGCGGGGTTGGCTGCGACGGCCGCGGGACCGATAGTCGCCAGCAGGGTGACGGCGATGACGGCGTAGACGACGATGGCGATGCCCAGGGCAATGCCTATGGCGCGGGGAATGGTCCGCCGGGGGTTCCGGACTTCTTCGCCCATTGTCGCGATCCTGGCGTAGCCGGCGAAGGCGAAGAACAGCAGCCCGGCTGACTGCAGAATCCCGTACCAGCCGTGCGCCAACAGCCCGTCCCCGAGAATTCTGTCCGGATCCGCGCCGGAACCGCCCCAACAGGCGGCAACGGCCATCGCGAGGGCCGCCAACACCAGCACCACGAGGATGCGGGTCAGCCGGGCTGTCCGGGTGACGCCGTGGTAGTTCACGGCGGCGAGGACGACGACGGCGGCGATGGCCACGGGCCGTTCCCACCCCGCCGGGGCGGCGTAGGCGGCGAAGGTCATTGCCATGGCCGCGGCGCTGGCGGTCTTACCGATCACGAAGCCCCAGCCGGCCAGGAAGCCGGCCCACGGCCCCAGGCGTTCCCGGCCGTAGACGTACGTTCCGCCCGAGGTCGGGTAGACGGCAGCGAGCTGGGCGGAGGAGGTGGCATTGCAGAACGCCACCACGGCCGCAACAACCAGTCCGACCAGCAGACCGGAGCCGGCCACGGCCGCTGCCGGCGTGAAGGCCGCGAACACGCCGGCGCCGATCATCGATCCAAGACCGATAACAGACGCATCAAAGGTGCCCAGCCGGCGCGCAAGAGCCTGGGGGTCACTCACGCGCCATGCCGCCGCATCGCCGCACGCAGCAATTCACGCTCGCCTCCGAATGTCGGGTAGGAGATCGAAATCCGATTCCGGGTCCCACGATACTTCCGCGCCTGGCAGACTCTGGGCTGATCCTCCGCACGTCCGCTCGCCTGCGCGTCTGCTCGACGGACTCGGGCCATCTGAACCCGTTCGCTCACGACGGCCACCCGCAACCTGTGAACCCATAATTGTCACACCCCCTTGGGAGACTTAGTGCATGGGAATCGGTGCAGTTCTCGTCTCTCGTCCGGTCGGTCGGCCGGATGTTGATGAGCGCGGCGCCGCCCCGTCACTCGGCAGCATTTTGGGTCAGTTGCGGGAGTTGAGTGCGACGGCGGCGCGGGACGCGGCGCTGCTGGGCTTCGGCGAGGCGGCGGATTTCGCGGGCGACGTCGAGGAGGCCGCCCGGGCCGTGGAGTTCCTGCAAGTCGTCGCCGCCGGTGCCGTGGACCGCACCCGCAAGGAAACCGCTAACGACGCCGGGACCTGCGAGATCGGTACGGGCGCGATCGGCGGGGTCCGGTCCGGCGATGACGGCTACCGCAGCACCGGGGAGTTCCTGCAGGACCGGCTGCAGATCAGCGCCTCCGAGGCGCACCGCCGGCTCTCCCTGGCACGGACCGTGCTCCCGCGCACCGGATTCACCGGTGAGCCGCTGCCGCCGCTGCATGAGGAACTCGCCGCGG
>JAPLAM010000016.1 GCA_026393275.1 Arthrobacter sp. | reverse complement strand
GGCGGTTTCTAGGGGTCGTTGCAACACCTGTTGGTTAGGTAGCTAGTAGTAGATCACGCAGACGCTCGGCTGGGGTATCCCAGCCGAGCGTTTTGCGTGGACGTGCGTTGAGTTCCTGGGCGACGTGTTCGAGGTCTTCGGGCCCGTAGACGGAGAGATCCGTGCCTTTGGGGAAGTATTGGCGGAGCAGTCCATTGGTGTTCTCGTTCGAGCCGCGCTGCCACGGGCTGGCCGGATCGCAGAAGTAGACCTGCATGTCGGTGGCCATGGTGAAGGATTTGTGTCCTGCCATTTCCGCTCCCTGGTCCCAGGTCAGGGAACCGCGGAGGTGCGCCGGCAGGGCGGACATCGCGCTGATGAGTCCGTCGCGGACGGTTTCGGCGGTGTGGTCCCCGGGCAGGTGAACGAGCATCACGTACCGGGTGCTGCGTTCGACCAGGGTGCCGATCGCTGACTGGTTGTAGGCGCCGGTGATGAGGTCTCCTTCCCAATGGCCCGGCACGGCGCGGTCCTCGACCTCGGGAGGGCGTTCGGAGATCATGACCATCGGGTCCACGAACCTGGGGGTGCGTTGTTCCCCTGTCCGGTGGGGTTTGCGTCGGGTCCGGCCGGTGCGCAGGGCGGCCTGGACTTCGCGTTTGAGCCCGCCCCGCGCTTGGAGGTAGAGGGCCTGGTAGATCGTCTCGGGGCTCACGCGCATCTCCGGGGTGTCGGGGAACTCTTCGACCAGCGTGTGGCTGATCTGTTCCGGTGACCAGCGTATGAGCAGTTTGCCCTTCACATAGTCACGCAGGTCCGACCCGCCCGCGAGCTTGGCCGTTTTGGGACGTCTCCGGCGGGCGGCGGCTTTCCGGTGAGCCCCGTGCGGCAGATACCCCATCCGCGCATCGGCGTTCCGGCGCAGCTCCCGGCTGATCGATGACGGGGCACGGCCAAGCGCCTGGGCGATTGCCCGGATCGAGGACCCTGCGGCCCGCAGATCCCGGATAAGTTCCCTCTCCTGGACGTTCAGGAACCGTGGATCGATGGTTTTCTCCACCGCCGACACCGGCATCGCAGGGATGGGCGCCATTCCGGGCCCGGCAGCGGGCGTGGTCATTGTGGTCACATCATGTTTGTAATCGACCATGCGCCCATCAGCGTAGATGCGTCGGCCGTTGGACTTACGGATCCCGAGATCCCACTCCGCCGCGGTCCTGGGATGCACGCCGACCGCCGCGGCCGCCTCCCGCCGGCTTAAGCCGGTAACGCGCAACCGGAAATACTCGTCCCTGCCCTGGTGCGCACCCGCCCCCGGCTTCCCCTGACCTTTCAAACCGGCTTTACGCACCCAGGCAGCGCACGTCTCCGGGCTGAACCCAAGCTCCCTGGCAGCTCCCCGCGTGCTCCTCAGCCGATCGAACACGGCGAAGAACTGATCCTTCTGTTCCTGCGAATACTTCCTACTGCTTCGCGTACCCCTCGTTAAAGACGACACGGTCGTTGCAACTCCCAAAAATTCTGGGTGTTGCAACGACCGCTAGAACCCGCCAGTTCCCGGTGCGCCCTTTGGCATTTCCGGCGCCGGACGACGACGGCGGGCCACGGCGCCGTGGCCCGCCGTCGTCGTCGCCGGCCGTGTGCGTCCCGGAGCGGGACGCCTAGCGCTCGGAGTCCCGGCGCTCCGCCGTGGCGTCGAAGGCGGGCT
>JAPLAM010000050.1 GCA_026393275.1 Arthrobacter sp. | reverse complement strand
TCGAGCTTGTTGAAGCGGTACTTGCCGCAGGCCAGCGTCAGGATCATGCAGTCGGGGGGCACCTGCTACAGAGCGGCTTCACAGTTGGGACGCCGGCCACACAGTTGGGACAAACGCAGGGTAACGCGGATCATTGCTAGCGCAGACCGCAAGCTCAAGAGTATGTATGACAATTAGTTAACATGCTCCTGGGCCAGGCCATTTCGGGAGGCGCACCGGGCCGACGGATACGCCCCATCTATCCCATCTGTGCGGCGGACCCTCGACCATGATCCCGGCTGGGCGGCGCTACTAGGCACTCACTGTGCGGGCGAGACCGGGGCCGTGGGCGGGGGCTCGCCGCCCCTGCGGAGGGGGCGACGAGGGCAGGCGCGCGGGTGGTCGCGTCCGCCGCGAGCGTCTCTACGGGGTTGCGGGAGGGCCGCCAGGATCGCCGCCGGTCAGGGTGGGCGCCTTGACGCCAGCCAGTGCCCTAAATAGGGCCTGTATGGCCGCATCGTACGCGCCGGCTGCCGTCAGCCCGCCGATCACACCGTGCACGACCGCCCCGTATGCCCATGCCCAGCCCACAATGGCCGCGGGCAACGTGCTGACCACGGCCACGATGATTCCCAGGGCGACCGCCAGGATCGGCAGCACCCGTTTCATTTCGGCCAGGGCGGGGATGTAGGATTTCACGAGTTGCAGCACAATCGTGACAATCGCCACAATCTGGATTATCAATATCTCGTTCATTCGTGGATCCATTCCGGGCCGTTTTGAGCGGGCGTTCCACGCCGCGTACCGGCCCATTAAACGGTCGTTACGACCGGCGTAACACGTGCCGCACCTGCCGCACGCGTCACACGGTTTACGCGTCCTACACGCCCAGGGCGGGCAGGTACGTTTTGACCACCAGGCTGAGGATCTCGGCGAACTGGTGCATCACGTTGTCCTCGATCGCGGCGTTCTGGCAGGCCGCGCGGAAATCCCGCACCTGCTGCGTCTCGCTCAGGTCGAGGGTTTTCGTTCCCGGATCCGGGGCCAGCGTCCCCATCACCGCGCCCAGATTGCCCGTATAGCCCGCCGGGGCGGGCAACGATTTGAGAAGTTTCAACAGCTCGTCCATTACTTCACGGCTCCCTTCTGAGCCAGGGCACGGAGCCTGGCCGTGTACTCCACGATGTAGGGTTTCCATCCGAGCCGCAACTCGTTCAGGCTGCGGAGGGCAGATGTCGACTCGCGCAGCGTCTGGATGTTGGCGGCGTAGGTTTTTGCCCGCCCGTCCTCCGTCGCCCGCTCGGCCCGCAATGTTCTCTGCGCGGTTTGGAATTCGACCACCTTCGCCGCCACCGCCGGTTTGTCCTGGCCGGCCGCCACCAGGTCGGCCGCGAACGCCGCGACCGCGGCATCCTCGGTCGAGTCGATCTGGACCGTTCGCAGCCCATGCCACTCGCCGCCGGCGGTCTCGACCTGGGCGATCAGCGACTCCTGCAGGTCGAACCCCTGCTGGGCGGCCTCCGAACCGGCACACCCGCCAACCGCCAGCGGCATCGCCGCCAGGGCCAGCACGATCCACGCTCGTCTCATCTGCCACCTGCCTCTCTGATTCACGTTTTCCATCGTTCCTATCGCAATGCGGCCACCCGCATTTTTCGCCAATCACCAGACGTCTTGAGGGCATCGGGCATCGGCCTGGCGGATCGTGCCGTACAGGTCCATGAACTCGCGAGGGCCGGCCTCGCCGCCCGCACATTTCACCAGGGCCGCCCCCGGCCCCTTGACCAACCACGGGCAGATCGTGCCCTGGTCGCTGGCGGTGCAGCACCAGGTGATCCGGCTGGCGGCCAGGGCGTTCAGGTTGCCGGCCGCCGCGTAATCCGCCGCGATTCGCCGCCTGCGTTCGCACTGGCCCTCGCTGATTTTCCTGCACGTTCCCATGTTGCAATCCTCAGAACGTCGCCGTGCCCGTCTCCGCCGACCAGTCCGGACCGCCCTGCATCGTCATGTTGTTCCCGGTCAGGTTCACCGCGCCGCTGAAATGGCCGTCCACGCAGGGGAGCTGGGCCGGCGTCGCCGTGCCTTTCAGGGCGATCAGGCCACCCATGGTGGACGTCACGGTCACCCACCAGAGCCCGTCCTGATGGCAGGTGACGGCCACCGTGAAATCCGTGGCCTGACCGTACCAGAATCCCGCGCACCATCCGCCGAACGGGTTATAGGTTCCGGCCGCGCAGGCCGCCAGCCCCGTGCCCGTGACGACGACGGGATATTCGATCGTGCACTCGATCCCGACGCATGTCCCCCCGCAGCAGCACGCATCCGCGCCGACCAGCTCGCCGTCCGTCCCGATCCCCAGCTCGTCGCCGTCCTGCCCGCCGTTCTGCACGTCGCCGTCGGCCAGGCGAGACCACAGATACGCCAGCAGTATCACCGTCCATGCGAGGATGTAACCCGCGAACATCATGGGCAGTCGGCCCTCCAGGCCCTCAACTCGGCCGGCAGGAATACCAGGCAGTTGTTCGGCGCGGCGGCCGGCGTCCAGCAGACCATCGCCGGCTGGCCGGCGACGCCGATCCGTCTGCCGTTCTGCGTGCGGTTGTTCAGCGGCGACGCGGCGGCGACCAGGACGAGCGGAACCCCGCCGTCCAGGAACGATTCGTCCAGCACGTGGTACGTCCAGTCGGGGGGGGCCACCAGCGTCCCCGCCGACCCGCCCGCCACGGGCGAGACGGTCTGCATCCGCCAGACGTTGGTGTGGTCGGGCCAGATCAGCGTGTGCTCCCATTCGTCGCCGGCCGCGTAGTAGGCCGTGTGGAACGCGACCACCTGCCCCTCCGGCAGCGGGAACCACGATTGGTACGAGGCCGGGCGGAGCCAGGTCACCCCGTTCACCGCCGTCTCCTCGGTGATCCGACTGGCCAACGTATCCGGGCAGACCTCCTGAAAATACCAGCCGTCGCGGTCGGTGGTCGTGATGTGGTACGGATCGGCCGGCGGCGTCTCGACATCGATCTCGCGGCCGTCGATGATGATCCCCACCCGCACGTGGGGCTCGACGCTCACGCCGCCCGGCTGCGGCCGGGGATCGCGGCCGTACGCCCCCAGCGGGCTCGGCCGCGTCCTGCCCAACAGCATCATGGAGAGGAAATCGGTCATAGGCGTAATCTCAAATCTGAAATCTCAAATCTCCTCAGCCTCCAGCCAGTCCACGCCCGCCGGGCCTGTCACCCGCACGACCAGGGGGGCCAGCTCGTACGCCGGCCCGCCCACGCCGGCGGCCGTCTCCGCCCGCGCCCACAGCCACAGGGTAGTTCCATGCGTCCACGTGCCCGTCAGTGCCAGGATCCCCGCCCGGCTGCCCGACAGGGCGGCGGTTCCGAGATAGGTCGCCCAATCAACGCCGGCTGCCGGCAGCCGGGTGGGCCCGCCCGCGACCCTGACTCGCGCCGCGATCCCCGCCTGCCCGTGCGATTCGTAGAAATACCGCACCCTCGCCTGCCCGGCCGCCAGGGCCTCGGCGCGGGCCGTCCGGATGGGATTCGGCCTGGCGGCCACGGCCGCGCCGCCGGGTGCTATCTCCAGCCGCGCCACGCACGCCGTGCCTGTCTCCTCAACGCTGGCCTCGCTGACCGCCCGGATGCCGAACCAGTACACGCCGGGCTGGAGGCCCAGGCCGCCGATCGCCTTGACCGCCAGTCCGCTGGCGGCGGTGGCGATCACCGTGCCCCAGTCGATCAGGCTGGGCGAGTCGCCGGTTCCCATGTAGATTCGGTAGCTCATTTTTGACTGGTTAACTGGTTGACTGGTTG
>JAPLAM010000005.1 GCA_026393275.1 Arthrobacter sp. | reverse complement strand
CGTGTAGTTGAGGCTGCGCAGCGCCTGCACCCAGGCGATGAAGGTCTCACCGCGCTTCGTCTTCAGGGGCCGGCCGTCCTTGCCGAGCGGTCCCCAGGTCAGGAACTCCCGGACGTTCTCGACCAGCACCCAACTGGGCCGCAGTGCGGTCGCCCAGCGGACCACCTCCCAGGCCGACGCGCGCGACTGGTCCTGCATTGGCATCCCGCCGCGGGAGTTGCTGAAATGCGTGCACTCCGGAGAGGCCATCAGCAGGTCGAGCCGGCCACGGACCACCCGGTGCGGGTCGACCTGATCGACCCTGGCGCAAAGGTGTTCGGTCGCCGGGTGGTTGAACCCGTGGGTCTCGATAGCGACGGGCCAGTGGTTGATGGCCAGCAGGGACAGCTTCAGTCCGGAGGAGTCGCAGGCCCGGGCCAGGCCCGTCGACGTGCCGCCAGCGCCGCAGAACAGGTCGACCGCGGTCAGGGTTTTCATGCGGCCCTCGCTTTGTCGGCCTGCGTTGTTTGCCGCCGGCGTCCGGACGGCGTGGCGATACCATACCGTTGGCACAGCCTTGCCAATGCCGACGGGGTGATGCCCATTGCGGCAGCGGCTTCCCGCGTGGTGCGGTACATGCGCGCCACTTGGGCGACACGGGATTGAGGGATCATGTGGCCTCCTTGCCGGGCGACTTCGGAAACCATTTCACCATGTTGCCAGATTCGTTCCACAAAGTGACGGCATGCTCCAAACGGGGGATTACGAAATTGTTTCCGCTTGTGCCCGTTATTCGGTCGGTCCAGCACTGGTATATGCCCATGAATCCCCATTGTCCCCGACGGTTGAACCCGGCTGGTTCCCCAGTCAGAAACCACCCCAGGCATGGAATTGCGCATGGCTCGACATCCTCTGGATCATGTAGCACCGTGAACACTGAGCAACCAAGCAACAACACCTCACTGTCCGATTCTGGTCCGAGTGCACGGAGTATTTTGGCCCGGTCAACGGCAAACTCCTCGAACCTGGTGAACGGCTTTACCTCCACCAGCGTTGATTGGTCCTTCCCAACCAGCACGAAATCCGGTATCCAGCCATTCAGGTCGAAGGGCTCATACTGGAACTTCCATCCGACGAGGCTGAAAAATGCCGCCCATTTGGCCTCCAACCGGCTTCGGTACTCGCATCCCTCAAACCGGGTTGGAATACCAGTAGTCATTCCGCTCTCCTAACCCCTCGTGCGTTCCAGCCAGCATCGAACGCCATCCGCAGCCGGTTCTCCAGGAACCGCGCCACGGCCGGAGGAGCCGGCAGCGTCCTGGTGTCGGCGCACTCCCGACCCTCCTTGCCTTCCCGCCACTCGCTCCACGCCTTGCCATAGGCGATTTCGGTGCTCATTCGGGTTGCTCCTCTGCTGGTTTACGCGATCTGCCCGACACCCATTCGCGCAGCTCCTCCTCGGTTGCCGGCGCCTGGTAAAACGCCTTCGGCGGGCTCCTCGGCTCGATGATGTTGGCCCGCTTGACCTCCTCGTCCATCTCGATTTCCAACCGCACGAACCCCAGCGGTCCGTTGCCGCGACTGGTGGGCAGCGTCAGCGAAATCGGCCTGGGGTAGTACCGGAGCTTTCGGGCCGTCTTGACGTGGTCGATGATGGCCCGGATCTGCTCCTCGGTGCGGCCGTGCTCGGTCTGGAGGGCGTTGAAGGCGGTATAATCCTGCGGCAAAGGGATTCCGGCCTTGGGTAGTTCCTTGCTCCAGTGCTCGATAAGGCGCCCCGTGGCGGCCGCCACGGATTCCGGAATATGTACGTTGGGAGCAAGTTCCTCAGCCCCGACATTCCCCGCGCCCGCGGTACTCCCTTTTGTCTTTGTTCTTCTTTCTTCTTCTTTGGATGTTGTTAGACGCTTGTTAGACGCTTGTTGGACGCTTGTTGGTTGGCTTGTTGCTATCTCTGAAAGACCGTCGTAAGCTTCATAATGGACAATGGTATACAGTGTGCCATCGCCTGTTGGTTGTCTTGTTAATTCTCCGCAACTTTCGAGAAGTTCGATGGAGCTTCGTACTTGTTGGATGGACAGCCCGGTCCTCCTCGATATGCTTTTCAGGCCGGTGAAAATCTGCCCCCGCTTGATCTGGTGTCCGGCCCACATCCCGTCGGTGTGGTTGGCCTCCAGGCAGAACATCCGCATGACGCCCAGGCAGGAACCGATAAGGCGCTTCGACAGCCTGGGTTCAAGGTTGGTCAACGGATCGCGCTCGAAGCAGAAGGCGTTGTTCACGGCCGGTTAGACTTGCCCTGGTTGCACTCGTGGCACACCGTTTGCAGGTTTTCCTTTTCGGTGCCCCCACCTTTGGAGACTGGAACAATGTGGTCCAGGACCAACTCCGCCGTTTTCCCGGTGGCGCCACAGATCTGGCAATGGAAGCCGTCCCGCTTCATTATCTCGTATCGTAGTCTGACCGGGACGGGTTTTCTCTCTGCTACTCTGCGGGCATCTGGTAATGGTGGAAATTCGTCCCGCTGCATGTAGTAGAACATGTCCAGCAGGGATTTGGCCGTGTGTTTCGATTCACATCGTTCGCAGATGCGGTACGTGTACTGGCCTGGTTTTATGGGAGGCCAGTGCGCTATTATAACGGCGAACGTCGGTCTTTCGTCCGAGCCACACAGGGAGCAGGGTTCGTGTGGGGGATCTTCGTCTAGTTGGACGTCTTGGCGGGTTGGTTCTTCGGAATCGGTATGGTAGGAGGAATTGAGGGCGCCCGGCATCTGTCAGCCTTTCGCCGGGGCCAGAAATAGAAAGTGCTCCGGCTGGCTTGCGAACCCCGCTAAGGATTCTTCCTGGTCCTCGGGTGTTACCCCGTGGTCAGGCAACCGGAGCACAAATACAGATAGCGGGTTTCGCAAGCACCCCAAGTATACCGATTCGCGCCCACAAACGCAAGCCTCCTTTCTCACTTCGTCACCTCGGCCATTCGCGTCTGTCCACCTGTCGGCCTCCCTCCGTTTCCACCCACCCGTACCTCCCCCAGCGCCGCGGCGACCGCGCAGCGCCATTCGGCCGGCACGATGTCCCACCGGGCGCAGTCGCCGGCCGGCACGGGGCTGCGCTGCATCGCCCGCAGGGCCGCGGCTCCGTGGTTGGCGGCCAGGTGCTCGGCGCAGGCGCGCGTCGGGCCCGGGGGCAGCTCCGCGAGGCGCAGGGGGCCGGTGGGCAGGCTGGTGGGCGCGGTCATGCGCGGGCCTCGGGGGCGAACAAGCTCCCCTGTATGGCGCGTCCCTCGGCCCGGGGCCGCACGCGCTCCCAGGCCCGCGCCAGGGCGCGCCGCCGATCGATGGTGGGAAAGGCTTCGTCCATGAGGCACTGGTCTGCCAGCCGCTGGTCCTCGGCGTCCACCACGATGTATGTCCCGTGCTCGGTGGTAGAGCCGATGGGCAGCTCGTGCACGCGCACGAGGGCCGCCACGATTTCACGGAGGTGGCGTCGAGACAGGCCCAACTCCCTGGCAAACTCCTCAGTCCGGACGCCGCATTGGCGGCCCTGGTGGAACGACTGCAGCATGGACCAGACGTGGACCTCGGTGGGCGTCATGGATGGCATGGCGCTACGCCTCCGCGGGCTCCAGAACCGTGTCGTCCTGGGGTTCGCTGGATCGGTCAATCCCCAGGCCCTGTACGTGGTGCAGGGGCACCTCGGTGGTCGTTGGCGTTTCACTGGCCTGCCCTGTGTCCGGGAACAGCTCCAGCTGCGCGCGTTTGCCCTCCACGTACAGCACGGCCTCCCGCTGGATCGTTTCCAGCGCCAACACCATGTCCCCCGGCATGATCTTCCCGCCGGCATTCTCCCCGTAGGGCGCCGACGGCAGGTGCGGGGTATTGAGGACCAGCGGGGCATCGGCCGCGGTCAGATACTTCTGGGCGGTTACCACCGCGCCCATGATGTTGTCGGTCCAGGAGAGCGACACGCCGGTCACCGTGAGGCGGTCGCCGTAGGAGGCGGGCAGCTCCAGCAGCCGGAGTACGTGCTCAACCAGGTCCTCGAGGGCGGCGTAGAAGCCGGGCGAGGCCTGCGCGTAGCAGCTCATGGAGTAATCGTCCCAGTCGCCCCCTGAGGGGATCTGGTAGGCGACGGTGACCTTCTCACCCTTACCGGTCTTGACTTTCACGATGCGCTTCATCGGTTACTCCTTGATGATGGTCGCGTGTCCTGCAGGCACCTCGGGCAGCCGGCACTGCGGGCACGCGGCGTACTGGCAGCTGAACCGCCAGCCCGCTTGCTTGGCCTGCAGGACCGCTCGGGCCAGGCTCTCGGCCTCGATGGTCAGCACCGCGTCGCAACCCTTGTCCTCTGGGCCGCGGCCGTCGCAGGCGATGGTGGTCGTCACGTGGTAGATCTGCTGGCGGATGCCCATGGTGCCTCGTTGCGTTTGTGGCCGGCCCGGGGGTCCCATTCCCAGGGCCGGCCGACACTCCCCCGAGCGTCTGTCCCTCGCGGGTTGCGGGAAGGCGGCGCGCGCGCCTGCTCGGCGGACGGCGGTGCGGCGGGCATCAGACCCCTAGAACGGCAGCGAGTCGTTGTCGCCCGGAGGCGGCGCGTCTCCCTCTCCCTGCAGGGCCGCCGACTCGTCG
>JAPLAM010000018.1 GCA_026393275.1 Arthrobacter sp. | reverse complement strand
CAGGAAGGCTGGGTCTTCAAGGACGGCAAGCTGCCCATCAACGTCTCCGGCGGGCTCAAGGCCGAGGGCCACCCGGTCGGCGCCACCGGCGTCTCGCAGCACGTCATCGCCGCGATGCAGCTCACCGGCACCGCCGGCGACATGCAACTGGCCGCCCCGCGCCGCGCCGCCGTGCAGAACATGGGCGGCGTCGGCATCGCGAACTACGTCAGCGTGCTCGAAGCCGTCTAGCTCCTACTGAATCAGTTCCCATGGCATCTGCCAGCAGACCTCCGCCTGCACCGCGCAGAGTGCCGGCGGCCTCCTCCCATTTATTGATCTGACAAGCGAGGTAACTCCGTGACCTTGGTCATCGCCACGACGGCTCAAGAGGCCGTGATGGACATCCGCGGCACGATTGGATTGGGCGAACAGGCGTCACGCGGCATCAGCTGGTCCGATGATGAGCCCGTACTACCTCAACAAGTGGAAACCATAGGTGGCTCGCGAACCCCCGGGTATCGATCCAGGCATCGTCACCGTGGAGAGTCTTCCGAGGATTTTCTCCTTTCAGTCATCGGGTACGACGACCTTCCGGAACAGATCCTGCACCTTCTCACGAACCTTGAACATGCGGTATCCCGTCACGAGACTCTGTGTTCCGCTCGTCTAGCCAATAAGCCGCAGCGTGCAGTCAATCGAGAGGCTTTGGAGTGGGTACTCCTGGCTCTGGAAAGTATCGCTGCCACGGCACGGGGAATCTCTCAAGCCAAAGATCCGGCTAACTTGCCTCCGTCTGTGGCCCGTCCGAACGGGCCGCAGGAAATTCCACCACGACCTATCAAGGACTGAAGTAGAGCTATGAGCACAACAAAGCAACTCGGAAGCACCTTCCGGGTCACCGGTGACACTGCAGCCCTCATTGAAAGTCGCCTCGACGCGGCGGTAGAGGCGGCGGAAGGCAACGCTATGCGTGATGGCAGGCACGGAGTGCTCATCATGCGTCACTGCCCGCGAACGTACACGGTGTCGGTGAGTCCCGACGTTCCCTACGGTGTAACCAGGGAAGAAGACTTCTCGGTATGACCGGACAGCGCATTTCCTGGGTTGACCATTTTCCTGCGTTGGGACTGCGAGTCTGCAGCCAGAGGTCTAGGAGATTCGATTGAAAGACGCAATATCGCAAGCCCAGATGAAAGTCATCTCCGGACTCGCGTCCGGTGACCACGTCGAAGCCTGCGACGACTGCGGTGGGCATTGGCTCGGGGTTGTAGACGTAGCTGCCCATAACCATGGCATCGTATGGATCCATAGTCGTTCGGGCGAGCGCAAGCTTCTCGACGTCAAAGAGCACACCATCCGTCGCGTCCACGCTCCGCCAAACCGGGCGGCTTTCAACACAGGCGCTGCGGCGGAGACGAGCGACGATGAGACCCGCTCCCGCACCAAAAAACCTAGGTCCAAGCAAATGAAGATCGCGAGCCTGGTAAATCCAAAAATCAGGCCAGAGACCTTTACCCTGACATCGCCGAGTTCCACTAAATTGCCCTTGCCAGTCGATAACGCTCAACTCTCATGCGACTCGCGGAGCATTTCGTGCTGTCGCCGGCCGCAAGACCGCCGCCCCCCTCCCGCACACCTACCAGAAGGACATCCTGATGCCGAACCCCGCCTATGTACTGACCGACCCGGAGCCGATCGTCCGTGCCGGGGAGATTCTGACCGCGGAGGCGCTGGCTTTCGTCGTGGATCTCCACCGGCGTTTTGCGGGTACCCGCACGGAGTTGCTGAAGGCCAGGACCGCCAGGCGCGAAGACGTGGCCCGGACCGGGTCCCTGGATTTCCTACCGGAAACCCGGGGGATTCGGAACGACGAATGGCAGGTTGCGGCGGCTCCCGCCGCGCTGCGGGACCGGCGGGTGGAAATGACAGGGCCCGCGTCGCCGGCAAAGATGGCGATTAATGCCCTGAACTCCGGTGCCCGGGTCTGGCTCGCGGACCTGGAGGATGCCAGCACCCCGACGTGGCATAACGTGGTGGACAGTGTCCTGAACCTCAAGGACGCGGCATGGGGCACCCTGGCGTATACCTCCCCGGAGGGCAAGGAGTACCGGCTGCGCACCGATGCGCCGCTGGCTGTCGTGGTGGCCCGTCCGCGCGGCTGGCATCTGCCCGAACGCCACCTGCTGATCGACGGCGCCCCTGCCGTGGGTGCGCTGGTGGATTTCGGCCTGCATTTCTTCCATACGGCCGCCCGGCTGCTGGAGAACGGGCACGGCCCGTACTATTACCTGCCGAAGCTGGAAAGCCATCTGGAGGCCCGACTGTGGAACGACGTCTTCGTCTTCGCCCAGGATTACCTGGGCATCCCGCAGGGCACCGTCCGGGCCACTGTGCTGATCGAGACCGTCCCGGCGGCGTTCGAAATGGAGGAGATCCTCTACGAACTGCGCGACCACGCCTCGGGCCTGAACGCGGGCCGCTGGGACTACCTGTTCAGCATCATCAAGTACTTCCGCGACGCCGGTGAGCGGTTCAGCCTGCCGGACCGCGCGAGTGTGGCGATGACGGCGCCGTTCATGCGCGCCTACACCGAGCTGCTGGTCAAGACGTGCCACAACCGCGGCGCATTCGCGATGGGCGGCATGGCCGCGGTCATCCCGAACCGCCGCGAACCCGACGTCACAGCCCAGGCGTTCGCGAAGGTCCGGGCCGACAAGACCCGGGAGGCCGGGGACGGCTTCGACGGCTCCTGGGTGGCCCATCCGGACCTGGTGCCGGTCTGCCAGGAAGTCTTCGACACCGTCCTCCGCGCCCGCTCGAACCAGCTGGACCGCCAGCGCCCGGAGGTCGTCGTGACTGCGGCCCAGCTGCTGGACATCGCCTCCGCCGGCGGCACCGCGACTGAGGCGGGGCTGCGGCTGAACCTGTACGTCGCGGTGGCCTACACGGCGGTGTGGCTTTCCGGGAACGGGGCGGTGGCGATCCATAACCTAATGGAGGACGCCGCGACCGCGGAAATCTCCCGCTCCCAGGTGTGGCAGCAGATCCGCAACCGGACCGTTCTGGCGGACACTGGCACCACCGTGACCCGGGAGCTGGTGGCGTCCCTCCTGGCCGAGGAAACCGAGAAGCTGCGCGGCGAAGTCGGAGAGGAAGCCTTCGACCGGCACTACAAGGCCGCCAGCGAGCTCATCGCCGAGATCACCCTCTCGGAGGACTACACGGACTTCCTCACCATCCCGGCCTACGAACTCCTGGACTGACCCATGCCACCGACGATGTCCCTGACCCGCGCGGATCTCAACCGGATCGACGCGCAGCTGGCCGAAACCGACCACCGGCTGGTCCACGACTATCCCGGCGACGACGGGACCCGCCAGCCCGTGCACACCGTCTACCTCGCCGCGGACCGGTTCACAGCCGACACCGCCGCCAGGTGGGGGGCCCAGGCGCTGGACACCGCCGCCGCGCACGGGGGCCTGGCCCGACTCGGCGCACTGCTGGGCCAGGACCAGGCGCTGGCGGAGGCCGTCGCCGGCCGGGTAGCGGCGAAGCTGGCCTCCGAACCGGTCGAGGACCTGCGCCTGGACTTCGAGGACGGGTTCGGGGACCGCGGCGACGAGGCGGAGGACGCCGCCGCCGTGGCTGCGGCGAAAGAGGTCGCTCGGGCGGTGGCTGCCGGGACCGCCCCTCCGTTCATCGGGCTCCGCTTCAAAAGCCTCGAGCCGGCGACCAGGGCACGGGGCCTGCGCACCCTGGACCTGTTCATCTCCGGCCTGGCCGCCGCCGGTGAACTGCCTGCCGGGCTGGTCCTGACGCTTCCCAAGGTCACCACTGTCGCCCAGGTGCAAGCCATGGCCTACGCTGTGTCCCGGCTGGAGGACATCCACTCGCTGCCCGAGGGACGGCTGCGCTTCGAGGTCCAGGTCGAGACCCCGCAGCTGATCCTGGGCCCGGACGGCACCTCCCCGCTGGCCCGGCTTCCGCATCTGTTCCCGGGCCGGATCTCGGGCCTGCATTATGGCACCTACGACTACAGCGCCTCGCTGCAGATTTCCGCCGAATACCAGTCCCTGGAACACCCGGTCGCGGATTTCGCCAAGGCGGTCATGCAGCTCGCCGTGGCCGGCACCGGCATCCGCCTCTCGGACGGCTCCACCAACATCATCCCGATCGGGGACAACGTGGAAAACGCCTGGCGGCTGCACGCCCGGCTCGTGCGCCGGTCCCTGGAACGCGGCTACTACCAGGGCTGGGACCTGCACCCGGCCCAGCTCCCGAGCCGCTACGCTGCCACCTACGCCTTCTACCGTCAGGGCCTGCCCGAAGCCGCGGGCAGGCTGCGCGACTACGTCGGGCGCACCGAAGGGACCGTCCTGGACGAACCGGCCACCGCCCGGGCCCTTGCGGCCTTCGTGCTGCGCGGCATCCAGTGCGGTGCGGTTGGTGCCGAAGAAGTACTGGCATCCACCGGCGTCGGGCTTCCCGAGCTGGACGCGCTGGCCCATCCCCGGCTGGCACAGCCCGCCGCCGTCCGGAACCGCTGACCTTCTTCCCCTCACCAGGAGCCACCATGAGCAACTACTTTTCCCCCGACGGCGGCCTGCCGCCGCAGACCCAGCTCCTCACCGACCGCGCCGTGGTCAAGGAGGCCTACACCGTCATCCCCAAGGGCGTGCTGCGCGACATCGTCACGTCCAACCTTCCCGGCTGGGACAACACCCGGGCCTGGATCATCGCCCGGCCCATCGCCGGGTTCGCCACCACGTTCTCCCAGCTCATCGTCGAAACCGCCCCCGGCGGAGGCAGCGACAAGCCCGAGGCCGAGACCGGCGTCGAAGGCGTCATCTTCCTGACCAAGGGCGAACTGACCCTGACGCTGGACGGCGGGATCCACCACCTCGGACCCGGCGGCTACGCCTACCTCGCCGCCGGGTCCGACTGGTCCGTGAAGAACGATTCGGATGCGATCGCCAGCTTCCAGTGGATCCGGAAGGCCTACGAACCCCTGGACGGCCACGCGACGAAGTCCTTCGTGACCCGGGACCAGGACGTGGCGCCGTCCCCGATGCCCGGCACCGGCGGCGCGTGGGCGACCACCCGGTTCGTGGACCCGGAGGACCTGGCCCACGACATGCACGTCAACATCGTCACCTTCCAGCCCGGCGGATCCATCCCCTTCGCCGAAACCCACGTCATGGAACACGGCCTCTTCGTCCTGGAAGGCAAGGCCGTTTACCGGCTCAACGATGACTGGGTGGAAGTCGAGGCCGGGGACTTCATGTGGCTGCGCGCATTTTGCCCCCAGGCCTGCTATGCCGGGGGCCCCGGCCCGTTCCGCTACCTCCTCTACAAGGACGTCAACCGCCAGATCCGCCTCACTTAAGGCGGCCGTCAGCGAAGCACCCGGCACCACGAGACAAGAGAGAGAACCGATGAACGAGAGTCCCCGCACCACCCCGGCAGTCGGCGACGAGAAAAGTTTCGACCTGGTCATCCGGGGCCGGAACATCCTGCGTCCTACCGGGTTCGCCGCCGCGGAAGTGGGCGTGCGGTACGGGGTCATTGCCGCGATCGGACCCCTTGGCTCGGGGCTCCGCGGACAGACGACTATTGAGCTCGGCGCCGGGGAGACGCTAATCCCTGGCCTGGTGGACACGCACGTTCACGTCAACGAGCCCGGCCGTACCGAGTGGGAAGGTTTCGCCTCCGCGACCCGCGCCGCCGCGGCCGGCGGGGTGACAACCATCATCGATATGCCGCTCAACAGCATCCCCGCCACGGTGGATCCGGCAGCCCTGCACTTGAAACGATCCGCCGCCGAAGACCAGACCTTTGTCGACGTCGGGTTCTGGGGCGGAGCCATACCGGGCAACAAACATCAGTTGCGCCGCCTGCACGAGGGAGGGGTATTCGGGTTCAAGGCCTTCCTCGCTGACTCTGGCGTCCCGGAATTCCCGTGCCTGTCCCCGAACGAACTCGAAGAGGGCCTGGCCGAGCTGGCCTCGTTCGACGCGCTGATGATCGTTCACGCGGAAGACCCCGCTACCCTCGACGGGGCACCATTGGCAGGCGGGCGCGGCTACGCCAGTTTCCTGGCTTCCCGGCCCCGCGAAGCCGAAAACGCAGCGATAGCCGACGTCATCGAACGGGCGCGCAGGACCGGGGCCCGGGCGCACATCCTTCATCTCTCCTCCGCCGAAGCACTGCCCATGATCGCCGCCGCGAAACGGGACGGCGTCCGCCTCACCGTCGAAACCTGCCCGCACTACCTCACCCTGCAGTCCGAGGAAATCCCCGACGGCGCCACCACATTCAAATGCTGTCCCCCCATCCGGGAAGGCGCCAACCAGGACCTGCTCTGGCAGGGCCTGCTGGACGGCACCATCGACTGCATCGTCTCCGACCACTCCCCGTCCACCCCGGACCTGAAAGACCTCGAGAACGGCGACTTTGCGATTGCCTGGGGCGGCGTCTCCTCCCTGCAGCTAGGCCTGCCACTGGTCTGGACCGAAGCCCGCCGCCGCGGCATCGGCCTCGAACAGGTCCTCCACTGGATGTCCGAGCAACCCGCCCGGCTGGCCCGACTGGCCCGGAAAGGCCAGCTGGCGCCCGGGTACGACGCCGACATGGTCATCTTTGCCCCCGACCAATCCTTCACCGTCGAATCCACCGGACTGCACCACAAGAACCCCATCACCCCTTACCCCGGTCGCCACCTCACCGGCGCCGTCCGCAGCACCTATCTGCGCGGTCTTCCCGTCGATGGCACGACACCCACCGGCCGGCTGTTACGGAGGGGTGCCGCCTAGCTCGAGGCGACGGCCAATGCAGTAGTACCTTCTGCTACAGAGAAACTGCCGGGGCAGGACAGCGTCCCCGATTCTTGACGCTGCCCTACATTGCCAACTCCTACCAAACCGCCAAACTCTTAGGCTGTATCAAAGCCGTCGACCACTTGCTCGCACTTGCTCGGCAAGAGCGAACGGAAGGAAACCGCTAACACCTGACCTAGGAATGAGCAATTCGGCTCCAGATGGGCGGGGTCGCGGTGGCTGGCTTGGTCAGGATCACAACGAGTACGCGACCGTCTCGTGTTTTGTCAAGATGCGATGTCGGGTGGACACGCCCAACTCGCTGGAGATTGTCCCCGCTGTTTCCAGGACGGCCGAGGTCAGGTTGCCCATCTCGTCTTTGTCCACTTCTTCCGCCGGGAACACGTCCGTGATGGCGAGGGGCAACGAGTCCACTAAATCAAACGACGGGGGCCAATACCGAGGAGATACCGAGGATGATCCCTCCTGATGTGATTGCATAGCCAACGGCAACGACGTCGCTGCGGTCCGGTTATCGTCCGCGTCCCAGTATGACTGGGCCTTGAGGCGTGCCCGGTCACCCGCCAAGGCAGCGGCGGACATGGATTCGGGCAGGTAGGCGAGGAAGACCAGTCCGGCGACTCTGCAGCGACCCTTGGCGCCATGACCATGTCCCTGCACCACAAGCTCTGCCACACTCTGGCGGCCCGTTCAACCTTCCCCACACCGTCATTCTCCCCTACGCCAACCCTCGCGAGGTCACCCCGGAAGGCCTCCGCCGCCTGCACACCGCAGGACTATACGGTGACCCCGGCACGGTCTAACCAACTACAGTCACACCCATGAGCAGCGGGGGAATCTCACGGCCTGCACCGTTGCCTTGCATGCACGAAACACCACGAAGGAGCTTCACACATTGGCGCAGACGCCCGGCCCTGAGCACACACTGATCCAGGCCCTCGAAAACCAGCGGTATGCGGCGGTCCTCAACCAGGACTTCGACACTCTCACGAGCCTTTGCCACGCCGAGCTGGTCTACGGCCACACAGGTGGAGACCGAGATTCGCTGGACTCATACCTGAACAAGCTCCGCACGGGCACCCTCC
This sequence comes from Arthrobacter sp., assembly GCA_026393275.1. Taxonomy (GTDB): domain Bacteria; phylum Actinomycetota; class Actinomycetes; order Actinomycetales; family Micrococcaceae; genus Arthrobacter. The sequence continues at coordinate 771 of JAPLAM010000018.1, read as the reverse complement.
GCTACCACCGCATCGACCACCCCGAGGACAACATCGTGCTGATCGGAGATACCGCCCTTGTCTATGGGCAGATGAATGCCGACCTCACCGTCAACGGCGCCAACAAGAAACTCAACAACAGCGCCCTCGCCGTGTGGACGAACGATGGCGGCGACTGGAAGTTTGCCGCCTACCAACCAACACCGGTTGCATCCTCTTTCGGAGGTACTCACGGCGGGCAGAAGCCGCTTCGTCAAGATTCGAATCAAAGCCACGATCTTTCGATGACGGAGCGTCCGACCTCCTAGCCTGGCGGGAGCCATGAAAGAACGGCACCCCGGTTGGGCCATTCTCGCTGCGGTCACTATGTCAACCTCAGGAATGCTGAGACGGCCTGATCCAGACCACCTGCCGTTCCATTGCAGGAACGCTTATCGTGCCGTCACGCAGTGCCGTCATGGACTGAAGCAGCTGTGGAGTTCAGCCCTACAGGGCGGCACTCTGCGATCGTTGCTGACAGGCCGAACCGGGCAGTCTGGCGACTCCAGTGGCCAAACCAAAGCAGTCATCATGTTATGGGTTATGACATGTCCCGACACCTTCGCTTGGCCGGAGTAAAGTGAAGACTTCGGGGGAATTTGCTGGCCCCGAAGTGGAGTCCCGCATAGTGGTGTAACGCCACGGTGGTTGCCTGCGTCGTTGCTGACGTGAAGGCGGTCACCGTGTGATCCTTCGAGGAAACTCTCACATCCCACTCGAAAGGCATCAACACGATGACCGCTCCTCATATTG
>JAPLAM010000034.1 GCA_026393275.1 Arthrobacter sp. | reverse complement strand
CTGCTCCAGGTCGCGGCCGGCGTCGCCGTGCACGCCGCCCTCACCCGGCACGCCGACACTTTTCGGTCCGCCGGCGACGAGCGGTCCCGGGGCCAGCTGGTGGCCGACGCCCTGGTCGAACGCACGACCGGGACGCCCGGCGGGATCCGCGGCATCGAAATACAACTCGTCATGACCGACCGCACCCTGTTCCAGTCCGACAGCGAACCCGCCCGGCTCCCCGCCTACGGCATCGTCCCCGCCGGCTGGGCCCGGGCCCTGCTTCAAGACGCGGGCGGGGGCCAGGGCCCGGATCAAGTTCACGGCCGGAGACGGCGTCGAGGTCAGAGTACGGACGGCGAACCGGCTCTGGACGTCTGGCTGCGCCGGCTCTACACCGCCCCGGGCACCGGCGACCTCGTCGGCATGGACTCCCGCGCCCGGATCTTCCCCAACGGCCTACGTCGCTTCATCCAGGCCCGGGACGACACCTGCCGGACCCCATATTGTGACGCCCCGATCCGGCACCTGGACCACATCGTGGCCTGGCACAACGGCGGCACCACCAGCAGCAGCAACGGCGCCGGACTCTGCGAAGCCTGCAACCAGACCAAAGAAGCCCCCGGCTGGACCGCCCAACCCCGCCCGGGCCCCAGACACACGCTCCAACTCACCACCCCCACCGGCCACACCTACCACTCCACCGCACCACCACTCCCCGGAACTGGCGCCGAGCGGCCGTCTCTACAACGGCTCGGGCAGCGCGAAGCGGCTGATCATCTAGCTCCGCCTGACGGGCCGAAACTCCAGCGGAAACTAAGACATCAGGCCAAGCTAGTCAGGGGCTGGCGGCGAACCCTGCCGCCTGGCCGGACAATGCGGCCTGACGGACGGATGCGACCACTGTCAATCTCATCGCACCTGAGCCAGCCACTGCGGTTCAGCCGAGCAGGCTTGCCAGGGCGGGTACCGGCAGGAATGGCATGTACTCGCCCCAGCCGAGTAAGAAGGAAAACAGCACATGGATGAGCGGGGCCGATATAGCAGCGAGGATGAGGTACACGGCGGTCCTTCTCCACGTCATCCTGAACACCAGCGGCGGCAGCGCGATGGTCACGAGTGCGGGAACGGGATAATAAAACCACCATGGCAAGCCCAGCAGCAGCCCGTACTTTCCGAACAGCATGCCGGCAACGACAACGATCAGAGACACGACGATGACAGCCCTGATCCGCCGCCGAAATGCGACCCGCCCGAGCACCAGAAGTAGGAGAAGAACGAACTCGCCGAGAGCCCCCGCAATCATCACCGGAAAATGCCATTCAGTACCCACTGTTTGCCCCCGCTCTGTCCGCTGCTCCGAGCCCAGCGCCCGCCCCAGAGGTCTGGCATTACTCTCGCATATGTTCCTGCCGAGTATTGACGGCGTGAACGGACAGCTGAGGCACCGAATTCCGCAGAATCGGGGCCTCAACTGTCCGTTCGGGCAACTCACAAATTTTCAGTTGAGTGCCCGCAACCTCGCCGTCAGGACAGCTTGGCCGGCAGCGTCGTGGGCTTGAACGCGGGCCGCGTGGCCTCGTAGGCGGTGATGTCTTCCTCGTGCTGCAGGGTCAGGCCGATGTCGTCCAAGCCCTCCAGCAGGCGCCAGCGGGTGTAGTCGTCAATCTCGAACGGGGCAACCACGGTGCCGCACTCGACCGTCTTGGAGACGAGGTCCACCTTGACCTCGGTGCCGGGGGCGTTCTCCAGCACCTTCCAGATGAGCTCGATGTCGTCCTGGGCCAGTTCGGCGGCCAGCAGGCCCTGCTTGCCGGAGTTGCCCCGGAAGATGTCCGCGAAACGCGCGGACAGCACGGCCTTGAAGCCGTAGTCCTTCAACGCCCAGACGGCGTGCTCGCGCGAGGAGCCGGTGCCGAAGTCCGGACCGGCCACCAGCACGGAGCCGGCGCTGAAGGGTTCCTGGTTCAGGATGAACGCGGGATCCTTACGCCAGGCGGAGAAGAGGGCGTCCTCGAACCCAGTGCGGGTAATGCGCTTAAGGTAGACGGCGGGGATGATCTGGTCGGTGTCGACGTTGCTCTGGCGCAGCGGGACACCGATTCCGGTGTGGGTGGTGAACTTTTCCATGGCGGATCCTTTGGGGCGGGGTTGGATCTGAACTGGTGGATCTGGACTGGCGGATCGGTGCAGGGCGTCGGCGTCGGGGCTAGGCCGCGCCAGCACCCTGGCCCGCGGACGCGGACACCGGCTCTGAGTCCAGGTCCGACGGCGAGCTCAGCGTGCCGCGCACCGCCGTCGCCGCCGCGACGACGGGCGAGACGAGGTGCGTGCGGCCGCCCTTGCCCTGGCGTCCCTCGAAGTTGCGGTTGGACGTGGAGGCGCAGCGCTCCCCCACTTCGAGCTGGTCCGGGTTCATGCCCAGGCACATCGAGCAGCCGGCAAACCGCCATTCCGCCCCGAAGTCGGTGAAGACCTTGTCCAGGCCCTCGGCCTCGGCCTCGAGCCGGACGCGGGCGGAGCCGGGCACCACCAGCATCCGCACGTTCGGGTCCTTGGTGCGTCCGCGGATGATGTCCGCGGCGGCCCGCAGGTCCTCCATCCGGGAGTTGGTGCAGGAGCCCAGGAAGACGGTGTCTACGCGGATTTCCTTCATCGGCGTCCCGGCTTCGAGCCCCATGTACTGCAGCGCCCGCTCCGCCGCGGCCTTGGCGTTCTCGTCGCCGAAGTCCTCCGGCGAAGGCACCTTGGCGGACAGGGACACACCCTGGCCGGGGTTTGTCCCCCACGTCACGAACGGCTCCAGGCTGTCCGCGTCGAGGTCCACTTCGGCGTCGAAGGTTGCACCGTCGTCGGTGCGCAGCGTGTTCCAGTATTCGACGGCGGCGTCCCAGTCCGCGCCCTGCGGCGCGTGCGGGCGGCCCTCCATGTAGTCGTACGTGGTCTGGTCCGGAGCCACCAGGCCGGCGCGGGCGCCTGCCTCGATGGACATGTTGCAGATGGTCATGCGGGCTTCCATGGACAGCGCCCGGATGGCGGAACCCCGGTATTCCAGCACGTAGCCCTGGCCGCCGCCGGTGCCGATCTTGGCGATCACGGCGAGGATGATGTCCTTGGCCGTGACGCCGGGGCGCAGCGTGCCCTCGACGTTGATGGCCATGGTCTTGAAAGGCTTCAGGGACAGCGTCTGGGTTGCCATGACGTGCTCCACCTCGGACGTGCCGATACCCATGGCGAGCGCCCCGAAGGCACCGTGGGTGGAGGTGTGCGAGTCGCCGCAGACCACCGTCATGCCGGGCTGGGTGAGGCCCAGCTGCGGGCCCACCACGTGCACAATCCCCTGCTCGGCATCCCCCAGGGAGTGCAGGCGGACGCCGAACTCCGCGCAGTTGTTCCGCAGCGTCTGGATCTGGGTGCGGCTGGTCAGGTCGGCAATCGGCTTGTCGATGTCCAGGGTGGGCGTGTTGTGGTCTTCGGTGGCGATCGTCAGGTCCGGCCGGCGCAGCTTCCGCCCGGCCAGGCGCAGGCCCTCGAACGCCTGCGGGGACGTCACCTCATGGACCAGGTGGAGGTCGATGAAAAGGAGGTCCGGCTGGGCGTTGGCGCCTTCGCCGTCCCCCTTGCGCACCACGTGCGCGTCCCAGACTTTCTCGGCCAATGTCTTTGCCACGGCCTGCTCCCTTCACTACTGTCTCTACTGCGTGACTGTCTTCGCTGCTCCGCGACTAATCCCGGTACGGCGGGTTGATGATGTCCACTGAATCAGCACTGCAGCCGAATGCGCCAGCGCAATGATTTGCATCTCAGATATTGAGACGGCAATATCATTACATGGACAATTCTAGCGGCGTTGGTGTCATCGATAAAGCGGCGCACGTGCTTGACGCACTCGAGGCCGGCCCCACCACCCTGGCGCAGCTCGTGGCCGCCACCGGACTGGCCCGGCCCACGGTGCACCGGCTTGCCCTGGCGCTCGTCCACCACCGCCTGGTCAGCCGTGACATCCAGGGCCGCTTCGTGCTCGGCAGCCGCCTCGTGGAGCTGGCCTCCGCCGCCGGCGAGGACCGGCTCATCGCCTCCGCCGGGCCGGTACTGATGCAACTCCGCGACGCCACCGGCGAAAGCGCCCAGATCTTCCGCCGCCAGGGCGACTGGCGCGTCTGCGTGGCCTCCGCCGAACGCCCCATCGGCCTCCGCGACACCATCCCCGTGGGCACCCAGCTGTCCATGAAAGCCGGTTCCGCCGCCCAGGTGCTGCTGGCCTGGGAAGACCACGACCGTCTGCTGGAGGGCCTCCAGGCCGCCCGCTTCACGCCCACCGTCCTGGCCGGAGTACGACGCCGGGGCTGGGCACAGAGCCTCGGGGAACGCGAGCCGGGGGTAGCCTCCGTTTCGGCGCCGGTCCGCGGGCCCTCCGGCCGGGTGATCGCCGCGGTGTCCATTTCCGGCCCGATCGAACGCCTGACCCGCCAGCCCGGCCGGCTGCACGCCGAAGTGGTCTGCAACGCCGCCCGAGTCCTGACCGAGGCGCTGCGCAAGAGCAACGACTGACGCCCCGCTGTTCATGGGCATCGTGTCGGCGTAGGCACCGCTAGGCTGTGCCCATGAACAGCTACGCGGTCTTCCTGCGCGGTATCAACGTGGGCGGCATCAACATCAAGATGGCCGATCTCAAGCAGGCATTGAAGGCCCGCCCGTTTTCGGCCGTGACGACGCTCCTGGCCAGCGGCAACGTCGTGCTGGCCAGCGACCTTCCGGCCGGCGGGGTGAAGTCCGAGTTCGAGTCCTGCCTGCGGGACGCCTTCGGCTACGACGCCTGGGTGGTGGTGCTGACCGCGGCCCGCGTGGCGGAGCTGGTGGAGGCCTGCCCCTACCCCGCCGACGACGCCGCCACCCACAGCTACGTGACGCTGTCCTCGGACGACGCGGCCCTCGCTGACCTGTACGACGCCGGCACGGCCCTGGGCGGAGTGGCGCTCACCCGGCTCGGCCCCGAAGCGGTGGCCTGGCTGGCGCCTACCGGCGGCACCCTTGACAGCCCCTTCAGCAAACTCACCGCCAAGGCAAAGTACAAGGCCAGCACCACCACCCGGAACCTGCGGACCCTGATCAAGGTCCGCGACGCCGCCGGGCGGCTGGGCGGCTAAGCCGCCACGCGGCTGCCCTTAACCCGCGGCGGATTTCAGCGCGGCGTTGAAGGACGCCAGCCGGCTGATCTCGAGTTCGACCGGTTCGACCACGAGGTCCTGCGCGACGGCAGCCACCGAGGCATTCAACCGCCGTCGGGCCGCCGACGCACGGGCGCGTGCCGCGGCGCCGGCGATAAATCTCGCCGCGAGGGCCAGCACGATGCCCAGCAGAACGCCGCCGGCCACCAGCACTGTCGGGACCGGCCAGCCCTGCACCCGGGGCACCTCCGGCACGGGCAGCTGGAAGTACCCCAACCCGGCCAGCACCCCGAGCCACGCCAGGCCGCCGAGCGCAATGAGCAGGCCCAGCCACTGGAGCACATTGAAGGCCGTCCACCACCACGAGCTGCGCCCGGCCTTGAGCTCGGTGCCGGCAATCGCCTGGTCGAGTGCGTCCGGGAGCCGCTCCCGTCCCTCGCGGGCGGCGCCGCGGATGGCCGCGCGCCACGGGCCCGGCGCGCCGTCGGACGCGGCATCGGCGAACTCCCGCACGGCGGCGTCGGTGCGGGCCCGTTCCGGGGCTCCGGCCGGCGGCAGCGAGGTCCGGTTCAGGTCCGGCCGCTCCCCCGCCCGGCGCAGGTTCAGCCGCCGCAGCGGGTCGGGCCGGAACCGGACCAGCCAGCGCGTGACCGGCCAGCCGGTACGCCGCGTGGCCTCCTGCCGGTATGAGCGCGCCACGGCGTCCACCACCAGCGGGACGTTTGCTGCCACGGCCAGTTCCGCGGCCAGCCTGTCCCTCGTGCCTGCCTTGACGCCTACGGCCTCCCCCGGGCCGGAGGCGTCCGAGAGCCGCGCGGCCGCGCGGTCCACATCCGCCGCGAGCCGCTGGGAGAGCGCCAGCCGTTGCATGGCGGCCTGGCGGATGGCGGCCCGCACCTTGTCCACGCCGGTGCCGACCACGGCCGAGGCGCCGAGCACCTGCACCTTGCCCAGCCCGTCCCGCGCCAGGATGGCCTTAAGGGACTCCAGCACCGGGCGGATCTCGTGCTCGGGCAGCCGGTCCACCTGGTTGAGCACCACCAGGGTGACGGCCGCGTGCGAGGCGAGCGGGGCCAGGAAGTCATTGTGGACGGCGGCGTCGGCGTATTTTTGCGGGTCCAGCACCCACACCAGGACGTCTACGAGCCCCACCATGCGCTCCACGATCTCCCGGTTTTCCGCGCGGGTCGAGTCGAAGTCGGGGAGGTCGAGCAGGATCAGCCCGGTGCTGTCGTCGGCGAAACCGGGCACGGCAGCGGCGTGATGCCGGCTGCGGACCTCCAGCCAGTCCAGCAGCGCCTCGCTGCCCGCCGTGCCCCAGATGCCGGCAAGCGGTTCGGACGTCGTCGGGCGGCGGGCGGCCGCCGTCGCGATTTCCGCCCCGCTGACGGCGTTGAAGAGCGACGATTTCCCGCTTCCGGTCGCGCCGAAGAAGCCCACCACGGTGTGGTCCGCGGAGAGTGAACGCCGGGAACTCGCGCGCTCCAGCACCTGGAGCACCTCGTCCAGGGCTTCCTCAGGCAGGGCGCCGGCGCCCAGTTCCCTGGCCTCATTCAGGGCTTCCAGCCGGCGTTGCAGCTGCGAGGCTTCCCGCGCGGCGCCGTGGCGGTTCATGCGGCGGCCGCCAGCCGGCCAAGCGCCGCGGCCTGCCCGGCAAGGGCAGCCGGCGGAACGCCGCCGGCCACGTCCAGCCGGGCCAGGAACCGCCGGCGTTCCGCCTGCAGCAGCCGCTCGCAGCGGGCTTGGAGATCCTCGCGCGCGGTCTTGGCCAGCCGGCGCACGGCATCCTCGCCGAAGACGGCCTCGAGCACGCGCTGCCCGACGACGGCGGTACCCCCCGCCACGCCGATCTCCAGGCCGGTCAGGCCCGCCGTCATCGAGAAGACCACGATCATCAGCGCCGCACCCAGGCCGTTGATGCCAAAGGAGAGCCAGCGGGCCTGGCTGCGCTTGTCCTGGCCTTCGGTCCGGATCAGTTCCATCAGGCTGCCCTGCCACGCACGGATCTCGGCGGCGACGGCGTCGGCGAAGCCCTCGCTGGTGCCGGAGAGATCATCGGTGCCGAGCAGGTGCCGGCCGGCCGGGTCGGAGCGCCAGCGCTGGTCGGCTTCTTCGGCGGCGTTGGCGGCTTCATCGAGGATGACCGCCTGCAGGCCGGTCTCGATCGCGGTCTCCACCCGCACGGCCGGGGTGGGTTCGCCCCGGAAGAAGGCGCCCATGCGGTCCCGCAGCCGCCCGATGTTCTGCTCCATGGCGCGGAAGAACTCCCCGGTGCCCACGAAGTCCTGCCAGCGGGCCAGGACCTCGCCGCGAAGCAGGGCGCCGTCCCGGGTTGCGACCAGGATCCGGCCCACTGCGTCATGGTAGGCGCCGCTGACGTCGGCGGTCAGCAGTTCCGCCGCACGGTGCTGCGCGGCCACGGCCTCCGCCACCGCCTCAACCCGGCCGCCCAGCGCCCTGACCGTGCCGTTGAGCGTCCGGCGGGCAATCGCCGCGCGGCCGGCGGCGTCGGCGGCGAGTTCCTTCAGCCATCCCCGCAGCGGGGCGACCGCGTCAGCGGGCAGCATGCCCGTCGCATCCAGCACCACCTCGGGTACCACGAAGAGCCGTGCGGAGCCCAGTCCCTCCCGGCCCAGCATCGATTGGAGGTCGGCGCTGACCTCCGCCTCGGCCGCCGGCGGCACCCGGTCCAGCACCACGGCCACCATGATGTCGCGCGCGGCGGCGTCCAGCAGCAGGCGCCAGGGGACGGCGTCGGCGTAGCGGTTGGCGGTGGTCACGAAAATCCACAGGTCGGCTGCCGCCAGCAGTTGCCCCGCTAACCTGCGGTTGTCATCCGAGATGGAGTCGACGTCGGGAGCGTCCAGCAGCGCGATGCCTTGCGGCACGGCCGGGTCGGCGGCAAGCACGAGCGAGGTGACGGCACCGGCGTCCTGGGTAGACCGGGCCGGCGTTGGTCCGGCCCGGCCGGCCGGCAACGCTGCGGTGACCACGGTTCCGCGGATCCGGCTGAGGCTCGGCAGCACGCGCTGGTCCTCGAACCAGGCGGCGTCGTCCGGGTGGTGCAGCAGGATGGGCTGGCGGGTGGTCGGGCGGATCGCTCCGGCGCGGGTCACGGCGTGCCCCACGAGCCCGTTCACGAGGGTGGACTTACCGGCGCCGGTGGAGCCTCCGACGACAGCCAGCAGGGGAGCGTCGAGGCTGCGGTAACGGGGCAGGATGTAATCGTCCAGCTGGGCCAAGGCGTGGCGGATGTCGAGCCGCGCGGCCTCCGCGCCGGGCAGGGTCAGCGGCAACGAGACGGCGGACAGTTCCCGCCGCACGGCTTCGAGCAGTTCGACGGCGGCCGCCTGGCGTGCCGCGGATGACGGCTGCCCGGCCCGGCCGGCACTTTGGTTGGTGCTCACAGCAACATCATGCCAGTCGGACGGGTCCGCGCCTGGGGTTTGGCCGCCCGCGACGTTGCCCCGCTCACAGCTTGCTCCAAGGTGCGCCTGTCAAAGTTTTTCGGTGACAACAGAACTCAGCCCTGGGACGGGCGACAAGCTCGCCGACATCCACAACTATGCGATCGCCCTCAAGGGCTCAGATGTACGCGAAGAAGCCACCGTAGGCCATAACCTGCTGCTCATCCTCAAGGGCAAGAACCCGTAGGGCACAGCTGCCTTTGCGGCAGCGGGCCCATTAGCCCGGCCGCAGGCCCACTAGGACATAAAAAAATCCCCCCGGAAACCCTTGGGTTTCCGGGGGATATTCGTGACCCCAGCGGGATTCGAACCCGCGTTACCGCCGTGAGAGGGCAGCGTACTAGGCCGCTATACGATGGGGCCCTGCACTTTCCAAACAGCACTTCTGCCATTCGAGCTCAGTGAGTATTTCACACACTCAGCGCGTGTTTCAAATCGGCTGGACCGCTTTGAAACTCCTGAACCGCCGCAGAAAACCGCGGTTTTTCAGAGCTGGGATACCAGGACTCGAACCTAGAATGACGGTACCAGAAACCGTAGTGTTGCCAATTACACCATATCCCAATGGAACTTTCGGGCCGGTTCTGCAGGTCCAAACCCGCGCTCCCAGCGCCTCAGCACGAGTAATTACTTTACCCGAGACTTTTGTCCTGCACAAATCGGCCCGGCCGCCCATGCCCGGACGGGCCCGCACCCCCTCTGCTCGCCCCATTCTGGAGATTCTTCCCCGAAAACCCTTGCCAACCCGGCCTCGCCAAGTTTACTCTCGGTAAGTTACCAATGAGTAACAAACACTCCCCCACCCAGTTGAGGGCCGAATTACGACCGCTTCGGGATGTTAGCTGCATCACATCTCCGGAGGCCGGCAGCAGAGCCGCTGCCGGGGAGATCGTCGAGAGGAACAGCCAGTGTCACAGAGTCGTGCCGCCACCGCCCCAATCCGAACCCGGGCCCAACAGATCGCCATCGCCATCCTGGCCCTGCTGCTGATCGCGCTGCTGGGGTTCTACACCCTGGTCACCGGCCGGATCACGGACGG
>JAPLAM010000038.1 GCA_026393275.1 Arthrobacter sp. | reverse complement strand
GAATGACGGTACCAGAAACCGTAGTGTTGCCAATTACACCATATCCCAATGGAACTTTCGGGCCGGTTCCGCAGGTCAAAACCCGCGCTCCCAGCGCCTCAGCACGAGTAATTACTTTACCCGAGACTTTTGTCCTGCACAAATCGGGCCGGCCGCACATGCCCGGACGGGCCCGCACCCCCTCTGCTCGCCCCATTCCGGAGATTCCTCCCCGAAAACCCTTGCCAACCCGGCCTCGCCAAGTTTACTCTCGGTAAGTTACCAATGAGTAACAACGCCCTCCCCCACCCAGTTGAGGGCAGAATTACGACCGCTTCGGGATGTTAGCTGCATCACATCTCCGGAGGCCGGCAGCAGAGCCGTTGCCGGCGAGATCGTCGAGAGGAACAGCCAGTGTCACAGAGCCGTGCCGCCACCGCCCCAATCCGAACCCGGGCCCAACAGATCGCCATCGCCATCCTGGCCCTGCTGCTGATCGCGCTGCTGGGGTTCTACACCCTGGTCACCGGCCGGATCACGGACGGATCCGCCAAACTCAACGACGGCGCCGCCCAGGCCGCCACCGGAGCCGCGCTGCTCAAGGACGGCGCGGGCAAACTCGCCACCGGCGCGGGCCAGGCGGACAGCGGAGCGGGCAAACTCTCGGACGGGGCCGAGAAGATCCACGCCGGAATCGCCGGCAAACTCGCCCCCGGCGCGGACCAGCTCCAGGCGGGCGCCAGCGAGCTCGCCTCCGGCGCTGTGAAGATCGAAACGGACGTCGACAACAAGCTGGCCCCCGGCGTGTACAAAGTCGACGACGGCGCCCAGAAACTCGCCGCGGGCGCCGTGCAGCTCTCCGCCGCCCTGACCCCCACCGCAGCAGGCAACGCCGAAAACAACCTGGCCGACGGCGCTACGCAGCTCGACGCCGGCGCCGGCAAGCTCGAAGCCGGCACCAACCAGCTGGCCGCCGGCACCAACCAGCTGACGGCCGGAACCAACCAGCTGAAGGGCTACCGCGGGGCCAACAATAACCCGGAGGCCGGCACGGGCACCGCGGCGCTGGCCCAGGCCCTTGAGCTGCTGCAGGCTGCGGCCAATGATCCCGTGCAGGGGTTCGTCCCGCTGGCCGTGGTCAAGGACAAGATTGCGAAGATCCTCGCCGGCGCCCACCAGCTGGATGCCGGCGCCTCCCAGCTCCAAACCGGGGCGTCCCAGCTCCAGGCCGGGGCCGGGCAGCTCCAGACCGGTACCGGGCAACTCCACGCGGGCACCGGCAAGCTCACCGCCGGGTTCGCCACCCTGGCCGGCAAGCTCAACAGCCGCGACCCCAACAACCCTGGCGTGGTGCTGGGGACTGAGTTGCTGGCCGACGGCACCGGCAAGATCCGCGTTGGCATGGACGGGGTCCCCGGAGATCCCGAGCACCCCGGCCTGCTGAAGGCCACGGCCCGGATGACGGACGGAAGCTCACGGCTGGCCGACGGCACAGTGGCGCTGAACGCCGGCATCAAGGGTGATCCCGCCGACCCGGCGAATCCCGGTCTGCTGACCGGCTCGGGGGCCCTGGCCTCCGGTGCGTCGGAGCTCTCGGCGGGCAACACCAAGCTGGCCTCCGGCTCCACGCAGCTGTCCACCGGCGCCGACAAGCTGGCTGACGGCAACGCCAAGATTGCCGCGGGCACCGGCACGCTGTACTCCAGCGCCGCCGCGGTCTCGCCGTCGAACATGATCAACGGCGACATCGCAGTGGCCGTGGGCCTCGTGGCACTCCTGGGCCTGGGCGCCGTCGGGGCGTACCTGATCCTGCGGAACCGCCGGATGGCGCAGGACAGGATGGCGCAGGACCGTGTAGCTCGGCAAGCGGCCTAGGAGTAAGCCTAGTCCGGGACGACAAACGGCCCCGCCGGAGGAAGGAATCCTCCGGCGGGGCCATTGTGTTGGACCCGGTTGTGTTGGGCCAGGCCGTGGTGGACGCGGCTGCCGGGTCAGGCCAGCAGGTCCAGCAGGGAGGCGACCTCGCGGCCGGCGAAGCCCGGGGCGGGCTCCCCGCCGCGGTTCAGCCAGACGCCCAGCAGCCCGGCCGCCGTCGAACCCTCGGCGTCGAGAAGGCGGTTGTCGCCCACGTACAGCGTTTCGCCGGGCCCGATGCCGAGCCGGCGCACGCCTTCGAGGTAAATCGCGGGATCCGGCTTGGCCACGCCGAGTGTGTCCGTACCGACGAGGACCCCGATGCGGTCCAGCCCGGCGGCGTCCAGCTTCACCCGCTGGTAGTCGTGGACGTTGTTGCTGACCGCCCCGTACGGCACTCCGGCGGCATCCAACGCATCCAGCAGCGGTGCCACATCGTCGAAGGCGCGGATGTAGCTGTGCTGGAGGCTGGCGTAGGAGCTGATCCAGTGCCGGGCCTGCTCGCTGTCCTCGATTTCGACGCCGAAGTGCCCCAGCGCGGCCCGGCCGCGCAGCAGCCGTTGTTCGTTGAAGCTCAGTTCGCCGGCCAGGTAGCGGTCGTAGAAATGCGTCGTCTCCCGCGTGAAGATCCGTCCGAACCGCTCCCAGCCGGACTCGTCGAGGCCGGGCAGGAGGTGTTCGCTGACCCCGCGCAGTGCGGTCGTCATCGCGAACTCGAGGTCCACCAGGGTGTCGTCGATGTCGAACAGCACGCCGCGGATGCCGTCCAGCCCGGCGGCGAGGATCCCGCCGTCGTAGCCTCCCCCGCCGTTCATCAGCCGCGGAAAGCGCGCAGGCGGGCCAGGGACGAATCCTTGCCCAGGATGACCATGGATTCGAACAGCGGCGGCGAGATCCGGCGGCCGGAGACGGCCGTGCGGACGGGGCCGAAGGCCAGCCGCGGCTTGACGCCCAGGCCCTCCACGAGCGCCTCCTTCAGCGCGGCCTGGATGTTCTCCGCAGTCCACTCGGCGACGGGTTCCAGGGCCGCCAGTGCGGCGTCGAGGACTTCGGTGAGGTTCTCCGGGAGGCCCTTGCGGGCGTCGTCGGCGACGTCGACAGCGCCGTCGTCCTTGAACAGGAAAGCGAGCAGCTCCGGGGCTTCGCCGAGCAGCGAGATGCGCTCCTGGATCAGCGGTGCCGCCTCGGTGAGGATCTCGTCCTCACGGGCGGTCAGGGTCTCCCCCACCAGGCCGGCGGCCTGCAGGTAGGGAACCAGGCGCCCGCGGAAGTCCTCCGGCTCGAGCATGCGGATGTGGGTGCCGTTGATCGCCTCGGCCTTCTTGATGTCGAAGCGCGCCGGGTTGGCCAGCACGTCGTGGACATCGAAGTTCTCGATCAGCTGGTCCACCGTGAAGATGTCCTCGTCGGCGGAGAGGCTCCAGCCAAGCAGCGACAGGTAATTCAGCAGGCCCTCGGGGATGAACCCGCGGTCCCGGAGCAGGAAGAGATTGGACTCGGGATCCCGCTTGGAGAGCTTCTTGTTGCCCTCGCCCATGACGTACGGCAGGTGCCCGAACACCGGCAGGTAGCTGGCGACGCCGATCTCCATCAGCGCGCGGATCAGCACCACCTGGCGCGGCGTGGAGGAGAGCAGGTCCTCGCCGCGCAGCACGTGGGTGATCCCCATCAGCGCGTCGTCCACCGGGTTGACCAGGGTGTAGAGCGGCGAGCCGTCGGCGCGGACAATCACGTAGTCGGGGATGCTGCCGGCCTTGAACGTGATCTCGCCGCGGACCATGTCGGTGAAGGTGACGTCCTCGTCCGGCATCCGCACGCGGAGCACGGGCTTGCGGCCCTCGGCCTGGAACGCTGCGACCTGCTCCTCGGACAGCTTCCGGTCGAAGTTGTCGTAGCCCAGCTTGGGGTCGCGGCCCGCGGCCCGGTGGCGGGCTTCGACTTCCTCCGGCGAGGAGTAGCACTCGTACGCGTAGCCCGCTGCCAGGAGCTTGGCGACGACGTCCTTGTAGAGGTCAAGCCGCTGCGACTGCCGGTACGGCTCGTGCGGGCCGCCCACCCCGATGCCCTCGTCCCAGCTGATGCCGAGCCACTTGAGTGCCTCCAGCAGCTGCTGGTAGCTCTCTTCCGAGTCGCGCGCCGCGTCGGTGTCCTCGATCCGGAACACGAAGGTGCCCTTGGTGTGCTTGGCGTGCGCCCAGTTGAAGAGGGCCGTGCGGATCAGGCCGACATGCGGGGTCCCGGTCGGTGACGGGCAGAACCGGACCCGGACCGGGGTTTCGGCGGTGACTTCACTGGTCAATTCCGTGGTGGCAGTGCTGGATACGGCGTCGGGCGCGGTGGGAGTAGTCATAGTGGTACCAACTTTACCGCGTGCCCGGAATTTCCTTAGCGGCGGACCACCGGGTTGGAGAGGCGTCCGATGCCCTCGATCTCGACCTCGTAGCGGTCTCCGGCCTTGACCAGGCCGACGCCGGCCGGGGTGCCGGTCATGATGACGTCGCCGGGCAGCAGCGTGAAGGCGTGCGAGACGATCGACACGAGCTCACGGACACCGCGGATCATCTGGCTGGTGCTGCCGTCCTGGCGGAGCTCGCCGTTGAGCCGCCCTTGGATCTGCAGGTCCTCGGTGTCCAGTTCGGTCTCGATCCACGGCCCCAGCGGCGCGGAGGTGTCGAAGCCCTTGGCCCGCGCCCACTGCAGGTCAGTCTTCTGCACGTCCCGGGCGGTGAGATCGTTGCCGCAGGTGTAGCCGAAGACGACGTCGTCGACCCGCTCTTCCGGGACGTCCTTGCAGATCCGGCCGATCACTACGCACAGCTCGGCCTCGAAGGAGACCTCATCGGAGAACTCCGGCAGGACAATCGGATCGTTGGGCCCGATCACCGAGGTGTTGGGCTTGAGGAAGAGCAGCGGCTGCGCCGGCACCTCGTTGCCGAGCTCGTGGGCGTGCTCCACGAAGTTGCGGCCGACGCCGATGACCTTGCTGCGCGGGATGATCGGCGCGAGCAGGCGGACATCCTCCAGCAGGTGTTTGACGGCGGTCCGCTCCACGCCGTGGAAGAAGGGGTCGCCGTTGATGACGGTGACTTCCTCACTGCCGGGCTGGCCCTCCACAATGCCGTACATGGGATCAGAATCGACTACAAACCGGGCGATACGCATGGGTCCAAGCCTACCGTCCCAACTGGCTCGCATTTGTTGTCGTTATCAGCGCGCAAAACGACAACTACTGCGAGCTAGTTGGGTGCGGAGCGCAGGTAGTCCAGCTGCGCGGCGACGGACAGTTCCGCGGCCGGCCGGACTGCCGGGTCGACGGCGGCGTAGACGGCGTCCGCCACGTCCTGCACCCCGGCCTCCTCGCCCAACTCCTCGAGCGCGGCGCGGATCTGCGCGAGGCGGCCCTGCCGGTGGTCGCGGTAGGCCCGGACGATGCTGTCCAGGGCCGGCAGCATAGGCCCGTGCGCGGGCAGGACGGTGGCCGGGCCCAGGCGTTCCAGCCGGTCCAGCGAGTCGAGGTAGTCCCCCAGCGTGCCGTCGGGATAGTCCAGGACGGTGGTGCCGACGCCCAGGATGGTGTCGCCGGTCAGGACCGCCCCGTGGGCACCGTCCTGCGGCAGGTGGAAGCAGACCGAGTCGGAGGTGTGGCCCGGCGTCGCGAGCACCCGGATTTCCACCCCGGCGGCGCGCAGCACCTCTCCTTCCCGGAGCGGCTCGCCCCCGTGGCAGTGCGCGGGGTCGGCGGCGCGGACGGGGGCACCGGTGAGCTCGGCGAAACGCGCCGCGGCGGCGGTGTGGTCGGCATGGCGGTGCGTAATGAGGACCAGCTCCACGGCGCCGTACTGCATCAGCTCGTGCAGGTGCTCCTCGTCGAGCGGCCCCGGGTCCACGACGACGACGCCGCGCGAACCGGGGGCCGCCAGCACGTAGGAGTTGGTGCCGTGCAGGCTCATCGGACCCGGATTCGGGGCAAGACGGAAACGGGTCAGCTCGGTGCTGCGGACCAGGGCGCGGTCATCATCGGCAATCACCCTCCCATCTTCCCACCCAGGGGCCCGAAGGAGCAGGGGGACACAACGACGGCGGCCCGCGCCGTGAGGTGCGGACCGCCATCGTACTTAGGCAGGCAGGCTAGGCCAGACGGGTCAGCCAGCCGTGGGTGTCCTCGACCGTGCCGGTCTGGATGCCGAGCAGCTGTTGGCGGATGGCCATGGTGGTCTCCCCGGCCTTCGCGTCCTCGGAGCCGATGAATTCGGTGTCATCCTTGAGCACGCCGATGGGGGTGATGACGGCGGCGGTGCCGCAGGCGAAGACCTCGGCGATGTCGCCGGAGGCCACCCCGTCGCGCCATTCATCCAGGGTGATCTTGCGTTCGGTCACGGCGCGGCCCATGTCGCGGGCCACCTGCATGACGGAGGAGCGGGTGACGCCTTCCAGGATGGTACCGGACAGCGCCGGGGTAACCAGCAAGCCGTCCTTCATCACGAAGAAGACGTTCATCCCGCCGAGTTCCTCGACAGCGTTGTCATTGAACGGGTCCAGGAACAGGACCTGCTTGCAACCGTGGGCTTCGGCTTCCTGCTGCGCGATCAGGGACGCGGCGTAGTTGCCGCCGCACTTGGCCGCGCCGGTACCGCCGCGGCCGGCGCGGGCGTACTCGCGGGAGATCCAGATGGAGACCGGCTTCAGTTCGCCGCCAAAGTAGTTGCCGGCCGGGGAGGCGATGACGCGGAAGGACACCTCGCGGGCTGCCCGGACGCCCAGAAAGGCCTCCGTGGCGATCATGAAGGGGCGCAGGTAGAGGGCTTCGCCGTCGCCGGCGGGGACCCATTCCTTGTCCACGGAGACCAGCTCGCGGATGGCCCCCAGGAAGTACTCCTCCGGGAGCTCCGGCAGTGCCAGGCGGCGGGCGGACTTGTTCAGGCGGGCGGCGTTGGCCTCGGGGCGGAAGGTCCAGATGGAACCGTCGGCGTGTCGGTAGGCCTTGAGGCCCTCGAAGATTTCCTGGCCGTAGTGGAGCACCGCGGCGGAGGGGTCCAGGGAGATGGGACCGTAGGCCTCAACGCGGGCGTCGTGCCAGCCGCCCTTGTCCTGGGCGTCGACGCTGTAGTCGACGATGGCGGTGTGGTCGGTGAAATAGTTGCCGAATCCCGGGTTCGCCAGGATGGCAGCACGTTCTTCAGCGGACCTCGGGGTTGCCGAGAGCTGCTGGGTGAATTCGACGCCATGGGCAGTCTGAGTCATGGTTCCTCCACGGTCGGCTGCCTGGCGTGTGAACGTGGTTCATCGTCGGACCACGGCAGCATGTTGGTGATTCGAAACAAGCTTACGCCCGCGCCGGCGCCCGGGCTTCTGAGGGGCCGGGCTCCTAGAGGGCGGCGGCGATGGCATCGCCGATGGCGGCGGTGCTGCGGAAGCTGCCGTCCCGGCTTTCGATGTCGGCGGCGACGGCCGCCTCGATCTTGCGGGCCGCTGCGGCATGGCCCAGGTGGTCCAGCAGCAGCGCGGCGGACAGGATGGCGGCGCTTGGGTCAGCCTTCTGCTGGCCGGCAATGTCAGGGGCCGAGCCGTGGACCGGCTCGAACATCGACGGCGCGGTGCGGTCCATGTTGATGTTGCCCGAGGCGGCAAGGCCGATGCCGCCGGTGATGGCGGCGGCGAGGTCCGTGAGGATGTCGCCGAAGAGGTTGTCCGTGACGATCACGTCGAAGCGCGCCGGATCGGTGACCATGAAGATCGTGGCCGCGTCCACGTGCAGGTAGTCGTGGCTGACCTCGGGGAACTCCTGGGCGACGGCCTCCACGGTCCGCTTCCACAGGTGCCCGGCGAAGACCAGGACGTTGTGCTTGTGGACCAGGGTCAGCTTCTTGCGCGGGCGCTCGTTGGCGCGGCGGAAGGCATCACGGACCACGCGCTCCACGCCGTGGGCGGTGTTCAGCGACACCTCGGTGGCCACCTCGTGCGGCGTCCCGGCGCGCAGCGTGCCGCCGTTGCCGACGTACGGCCCCTCGGTGCCCTCGCGGACCACGATGAAGTCGACCTCGCCGGGGTTCGACAGCGGACTGCCGACGCCGGCGTACAGCCGGGACGGGCGAAGGTTGACGTAGTGATCCAGGCTGAAGCGGAGCTTGAGCAGCAGTTCGCGCTCGATGATGCCGGAGGGAATCCGGGTGTCACCCGGAGCCGCGCCCACCGCGCCGAAGAGGATCGCGTCCCGCCCGCGGAGGTCCGCGAGGGTGTCCTCCGGCAGGGTCTCCCCGGTCGCCAGCCAGTGCGCGGCGCCGAGTTCGTAGTGCGTCTGCTGCAGCACGATGCCTTCAGCGGCGGCAGCCTTCTCGAGGACCTTCAGGGCTTCGGCAATGACCTCCGGGCCGATGCCGTCGCCCGGAATAACGGCCAGATCAATCGTGGATGCGCTCATGGTTTAAGCGTAGCCACAGCATCCATATGGTGGGCAATCCGTCTCATTATTCGGATAGACGGGCACAAAACCTTAGCGGGCCGTAACCGGCGAGGCGACGACTGCCACGTTTTTCCCCCAGAGATCCTGGGTGTAGCAGGAAATCAGGACGAGCCTGTTCGGCACTCCCTCCCAAATGGGGCTGTCCTTCAGGGTCGACTTTGTGTAGGTCGTGACGGAATCCACCGTATAGGCAATCGCCCCGGTGGCCGTTTCCACCGTCAGTTCGTCCCCGGGCGCAGCCATGGTGCTCAGCCGGTTGAAAGGCGCATCGAGGCCCTCCCAGCTGTGGCCGACGACGTAGGTGGTGTTCGTAGAGCCCGCGCCGGGGATGCCGAAGGGCGCCAGCCAGTAGCCGTCCAGCGTCTCGGGCGGCACGATGCTCTGGCTTTGGATATCAGCGGCGCTCGGCTGCAGGGGGTGAACCACGACGTCCATTCGTGCCGCCGGGAAGACGATGCGCTGGGGCGCGGAGGCAGCCGGCCCCGGGGCCACTGGCGGGACGGCGGCCGGCGGCGCTGTGATTGACGGGACGGCGGACGGCGGAACAGTGGCCGGCGGGGACGCCCGGGGCACCGCCGCAGGCGCGGGTGCTGTCGCAGCACCGGGCCCGGAAACGCCATCCCGTCCGGCACTGCTGCCGAACGATCCATAGGCAAGCCACGCCGCCAGCAGCCCCACAACGCAGACCACCAGCAGCAGTCTGGGCCAGCCCTGCAGAAGCAGACCGGGTGAGGCTGTTTCGTCGGTTTGGTGGGAGCCGGCTTGTTCGGAGCCGGCTTGTTGGGAGTTGCTGCGACGGGCCATGAGAGCTCCTGTTGGAGAACTGCTCGGGGCGAGGAGTGCTGCGGGCCGGCGCCTCGGTGGCAACCGGCCCGCATGTTCCCCTAGCTGTCAGAGTTCGTACCCCTGCCCCTGCCCCGCCAGAGAGCCATTGCGGCCCCTGCCGTGAATAGGCCGGTCAGCAGGGTGAGCCACAGCGGAAGGCCGGTACCCGGATTCCCGGGGTTTACGACTGCTGCCGTCTGGACGTTGAAGCCCGCGTTGATCACCCGGGCGGGAGCCTTAACGGGAGCCTGAACGGGAGCAGGAACTGCCTTGGCAGCTCCGGCCGGCGGCGTGACCGGCTGCTCAACCGGCGGCGTGACCGGCTTCTCGACCGGCGGGGTGACAGGCTTCTCAACCGGCGGCTTCTCCGGCTTCTCGACGGGCGGCTTCTCCGGCTTCTCAACCGGCGGCTTTTCCTGTTGCTTGCACTCCTCCGAATCGTCCGCCTTCACGGGTTTGTCGGCCTTGTCCGACTTCACGGACTTGTCGGACTTGTCCGGCTTGTCCCCCTTGGCCGCCCCGTCCCCTGCCGGCTTCGCCTGGCTGTCGCCGGTCAGATTCTCGCCAAAGGGCATGACCAGGGTGCGGGCAAGGTAAGAAGTAGCAGCCGGGCCGGCGGCGTGGACTGCCGTGGCGGTGCTCGTCGGTGCGGCGTTTGCACTTGCTGCGGTGCCGAGCAGGGCGAGTCCCAAGACCCCTACCGTGGCGATTGTTCGTCTCATCTTTGGTCGCTCCATCCAGAGTCGATTCCCGACCTGACGGGACCGCGGGGAGTAACTCCTTCGAGACCTGCGGACGGACAGCCCGAGATCTCCTACAGCGACTACGGATGGTGACAGTTACTCTCGAGCAGATTCGTCAGCCCGCTAACCCGGCTAGGCTACGGCGGGGCAGTGCCCGCGTCCCGCGTAGTCCCGTCCGCGCTCCGGATGCGCCTGTACCCGGTCCGGCAGCGCGAACTACCTGCGGAGACGGTGCCCGGGGAGGCTACGCCTCGGCGGGCTCCTCGTACTTCGGGAACACCGGAGCCGGCGCCGGCAGCGCGGTCCCGGCCTCGATCGGCGTGCCGAGGGCCGCGAAGTCGCGGGCCTCACCCTCCGGCTGGCCCAGACTGTCCAGGATGGCTCCGGCCGCCGTCGGCATCACCGGCTGCGCCAGGATCGCGACGGTGCGGAGCACCTCGAGGGTCACGTACAGGACCGTGTTCATGCGTTCGACGTCGGTCTTCCGCAGCACCCACGGCGCCTGCGCGGCGAAGTACGCGTTGGTGTCGCCCAGCACGTTCCAGATCGCTTCGAGCGCGCGGCTGAATTCCTGCTTCTCGAACGCCGCCCGGGCGATCTCCAGCAGGCCCCTGGCCTGGTCCAGCAGCGCGGCGTCCTCGGCGCTGAAGCCGGCGGGGACGGGGACCTTGCCCTCGCAGTTCTTGGCCACCATGGACAGGGAGCGCTGCGCGAGGTTGCCGAAGTTGTTCGCCAGGTCCGAGTTCATCCGGCCGACAATCGCGTCGTGGCTGTAGCTGCCGTCGGCGCCGAACGGCACCTCGCGCAGGAGGAAGAAGCGGACCTGGTCCAGCCCGTACTGGGCCACGAAGTCCGCCGGGGCCACCACGTTGCCCAGCGACTTGGACATCTTGACGCCGTTGTTCTGCAGGAAGCCGTGAATCATGACGCGTTTGGGCAGTTCCAGCCCGGCGCTCATCAGGAAAGCCGGCCAGTAAATGGCATGGAACCGGGAAATGTCCTTGCCGATTACGTGGACGTCCGCGGGCCAGTACTTCTTGAAGGACTCGGACTCCAGGTCCGGGTAGCCGACACCGGTGAGGTAGTTGGTCAGCGCATCCACCCAGACGTACATCACGTGCTGGTCGTTGCCGGGAACCGGGACACCCCAGTCGAAACTGGTCCGGCTGATGGACAGGTCCTCCAGGCCGCCGCGGACGAAGCTGATGACCTCGTTGAAGCGGGACTGCGGGGCACCGAATTCGGGGTGGTTCTCGTACAGGGCCAGCAATTTGTCCTGGTAGGCGGAGAGCTTGAAGAAGTAGCTCTCCTCCGCCGTCCAGGTCACCTCGGTGTCCGTTTCGCGGGAGTAGCGGACGCCGTCGTCCTTTACGACCGTCTCGTCCTCGACGTAATACGCCTCGTCGCGGACCGAGTACCAGCCTTCGTACTTGGAGAGGTAAATGTCGCCGTTGGCTTCCATCTTCTGCCAGATGGCCTGCGAGGCCGCGTAGTGGTCGGCATCGGTGGTGCGGATGAACCGGTCGTAGGAGATCCCCAGCGCCGCGTGGGTCGCCTTGTAGATCTCCGCGTTACGGTTCACCAGCTCCTTGGGCGTGATGCCCTCCTTCTCCGCCGTTTGCGCGACCTTCATGCCGTGCTCGTCGGTGCCGGTCAGGAAGAAGACGTCAAAGCCGTCCAGCCGTTTGAAGCGGGCCATCGCATCGGTGGCAATGTACTCGTAGGCGTGGCCGATGTGCGGCACGCCGTTGGGGTAGGTGATGGCCGTGGTGATGTAGAACGGGGTTTTGGCTGAAGACGACACTCTTTGAATTTACCTTTTCTGATGCGGTGCAGGCCTGCGGACGGGGACGCTACCCCAAAACCTAGATCAGCTCGGTCACGGTATCGCTCAGGCGGACCAGTTCGTGGTCGTGCGAAGCCACCAGGACGGCGATCCCGTCCGACGTCGTGTCCTTGAGGATGCTGATGATGCGGTTGGCCGAGGTGCGGTCCAGGCTCGCGGTGGGCTCGTCCACCACCAGCACCCGGGTGCCGAGGATGAGGGCGCGGGCGATCGCGACGCGCTGGCGTTCGCCGCCGGAGAGTTGCGCGGGGCGGTGGCGCATGCGTCGGCCCAGGCCCACGAGGTCCAGCAGGTCCTTGGCCATGTCGCGGCGCTGTTCGACCTCGCCGTCGGGCACGGCCGGCAGCAGCACGTTCTCGAGGGCGCTCATCCCGTCGATCAGGGCGCCGCCCTGATCGACGTAGCCGATCAGCGCGCGGCGGCGGTCGGCGATTTCGTCGTCGCCCATGGTTTCGAGCGAATCGCCTTCCCAGAACACCCGGCCCGACGTCGGCAGGGTCAGGCCCGCGCCGACGGTCAGGATGCTGGTCTTGCCCGAGCCGGAACGGCCGGCGACACAGTGCATTTCGCCGGCGTGCAGCGTCATGTTGAAGTCATCGACCACGTTCACGGCCTCGGCGCCGCCCTTGCCGCCGCCGTAATGGATGGTGATGTTGCTCAGTTCCAGCGGCGTGGCGTGGTCAGTGGACTTCACGATCGTGTTGGCGCGCGTCTGGTGGCCGGCCCCGGTGCTCTCCGGCATCCGGTTTCGGGCCGCCCTGGTCTGGTTCAGCTCGTTAGTCATTGGACCACTTTCGTTGCAATGGGAATCCAGCAAAGTACCGCCACGAGTCCGGCGATTCCGGCCCAGAGTGCGGCGTAGGGGGCGAGGAGCAAGCCGATGCCCAGGGCGCCCAGGACACCCAGCGGCAGTGCGATGGTCCCCACCATGGCATTTTCGAAGAAACGGACCTGGCCCAGCATGTCCGGGTTCCAGCCCATGGCCTGGAGGGTGCCCAGGTACTGGCGTTTGGCCCCCAGTTCGAAGCGGCCGGTGACCATGGTCAGCAGCAGCCCCACGGCGACCCCGGCCAGGGCCAGGATGACGCTCGGCAAGGCGATGCTGGCCGCGGCCAGCCCGCTCAAGGCGCTGGCGCCGGCGGCCCGCGGAATGTCGATCAGCAGCGCGGCGAGCCCGCCCACCGCGGCGCCGAAGACGCCGACGGCGACAGCCAGCGAGCCGGTGTTGAACTTGTTCGTGGTCAGCTGCCGGCTGGCGAAGGTCAGCGGCGAGTCGACCGGGATGAGCCGTTCATCGTGTTGCGGCTCCTGGTCGATGACCTCGCGGTGCCGCAGCTGCTGCGCGGCGAAGTACGCGGCGCCGCAGTAGAGGACCAAGACCGCGGCGGAGACAATCGCGGTGGCGGGGTTCCAGCTGATCAGGCTCAAGGCGATCCCGGCGACGGCCAGCAGCGCCGCCCCGACGCCGAACTCGGCCAGCACCCAGGACCTGACCTTGCGCTGCGTCCAGCCCATGGCCCGGAGCGTTCCGGCCTCGCGGCGGCGCTTGCGGACGTAGCTGACGGTGGAGGCGCCGGTAAGCAGGGCGGCGCCGCACAGGGTCAGGAAGAGCAGCGTGAGGTTGGTGCCGGTCAGCGAGCCGGAAACCGCGTCGGCGGCGTTCTGACGCACCCACGACTGCTGCACGGTGCCCAGCGGCGATTCCTTGCCGGCGTCGTCCTTGGAGTAGCCGGGCACGAAGATGCTGGCATCTTCGCGGGCGGAGCCGGCAACCACGGTGGCCTGCAGGCCCATGTCGCGGATCGCGTTGGCGAGCTTCTCGACCTCCGGCTGGGCCTGCTTCCAGCTGCCGTCGACGTTGGCGCGGACGCGCACGGCGTCGATCACGGAAGCGTTGTTCTGGTAACCGCGGGCGGCGGCCAGGCCGTAGTAGTCGGTGATGGCGCCGGCCGACTGGCTGACCAGCCCGGTGGCGCTGAGTGAGGGCTTAAGTTCAGTCTGCTGGACGTCCTTCCCGGCGGCGTCCTTGGTCAGGGTCAACGGGGTCGGGTCGTAGCCGCCCAGCGGAAGGCGGTTGACGTCACCGGCTGCCGCCTGGACCTTGGCGGGGTCGAAGGTGCCGTAGACCATGGCAAGCGGCGTGGCCGGCTTCTTACCGGTCGCGAGGTTTTCGCGGTAAGACCGCTCGTCCACCGGTGTGCGCTGCGTCTGGTCGACGGCGGCCCCGTTGACCCCCTTCTCCGGCAGCCGGTTGACGGTGATCCAGTCGCCCGGGATCGCGGACTTGTCGACGGCGCCGTTGCCAGCGGTCTTGCCGTCCTCGTACTTGGGTGCGGCGGCGAAGTCGGTGCTCCAGGTCGCGGGGTTGTAGAGGCCCTGGCCGAAGCTGCCGGTGTCCCCCATCAGTCCCGAGAGGTCCTTGGAACCGGGCCACGCGAGGGCGAACGGCGACTTGGACACGAACGGCAGGTAATCCTTGCCCAGCGACCGCGAGACGGTACCGACGTCCTTGGTGACGTTGCCGGTGGCGTCGATTTCCTCGATCTTGACCGAGTACTTCAGGTCCAGGGAGGTGCCGGAACGGACGATCAGCGGAATCGCCTGCGAATCGGCGGTGAGCTGCCCAGCGCGCTTGGCCTGCTGGTACTGGGTCATCAGCGGGGCCCAGTACTTGAGCTTGACGCCCAGGAAGTCGGGTCCTTCCTTGAGCTGGTCCATGCTGATGCCGTTGGTGAAGAGGCTCTCGAAGTGGCTGCCGATCGCGCTGGCGCTGCGCGCGTCCGCGGGCGGCGCCTTCTCCAGGGGGGCGAGGAAGTCCCCGGCACCGCCCAGCAGTGCACGCTCCGAAACCGGGTCAACGGCGACGACGGACTCGGTCACCTGCGGCGCGGTGGGCAGCGAGACGGAGAGGTTGAAGAGGTTGTGCTCGGAGCCGCCGGCCGGTGCCGGGAACTTGATCCCGGTCTCCCCTGCCGGACCCGCGATCCGGACGTTCTTGCCGCCGGCCACCTGCTCCTCGACGAGTTTGGCCTTGCCGAGGGTGCCCTCGGCGGTGGTCTTGAACAGGGTCTGCTCGGAGGATCCGTCGGAGCTGACGGCGCTGGCGGTGAGCCGGTACTTCTTGGGGGTGGCGCTCAGGACGGACTCGGCCGCGGGCCACTTGGACGGATCGGTGGCGCTGGGGTCACCGGAGGTGCCGGCGAGGCCGGCGTTGTAACCGAGGTAATCGGTGGCCTCGAGGCGCGGGGCCTCGAGGTTCTGGGAGACCCGGGAGACCAAGCTGATCGGAGCCGCGACGGAGGTGCCGGAGAGCTTGCGGATCGCATCAAGCTGCTCGAAGCTGATGCCGCCCTGCCCCGAGGCGATCTCCGGCTGCATGAGGCCACCGTTGTCGTTGGCCTTGGCCTGGACGAGGACGTCGTAGAGCCCCCGGGAGTTCTGGTCGACAGTCCGGTTCAGCGCTGCCTGCGACTGGCCCTGCACCAAAACAGAAAGGCACATGGCCGCGATCAAAATGGACGCGGTCAGCAAAAGCACTCTGCTTCTGATGAACCTCTGGACGGCGTTCATTGGGCTCCTGAAAGCTGGATTGCGTGCGCACACCGCTGTTCGTTCCGCGCGGAAGTGTCGGCGTCCTCGGCCGGGTGTGCAAAAGTAAAGGCCGGTCTGCCGGCCACATCCGAAATTTCGGACCTAGCCATTGTACCCAGACCGGCCGCCCGTTCGTGCCCGGCTGCGGCGGCCGTGCCGCCGCAGCCGGGCCGGTCGGGTCTTAGTCCGCGAGGTCGACCTCGCGCACCATATCGGCGCCGATTCCGGCCTTGATCGCTTCCAGCACCTGCTGCGGCACGGAGCTGTCGATGGTCAGGAGCGCGAGCACCTGGCCGCCCTCATCCTGGCGCGCCACCTGCATGCCGGCGATGTTGATGTTGTTCATGCCGAGGATGTGGCCGATCGTGCCGATCACGCCGGGGCGGTCCGCGTACGCCACCACCACGAGGTGCTCGCTGATCGGGATTTCCACCTCGAAGCCGTTGATTCCGACGAGCTTCTGGACCTGCTTGGGCCCGGTGAGGGTGCCGGCCACCGAGATCTGGGCGCCGTCGCTGAGGGCACCGCGCAGGGTCAGGACGTTGCGGTACGACTCCGTATCCGGGGTGGTGATGAGCCGGACGTTGATGCCTCGCTGCTCGGCGATCACGGGCGCGTTGACGTAGGAGACCTGCTCGGTCACGACGTCGGCGAAGATGCCCTTGAGGGCGGCCAGCTCGAGGACCTTGACGTCCAGCGTGGAGATCTCGCCGGCCACTTCCACGTCGAACTGCGTGAGGGAGGCGTGGGTCATCGCGGTGAAGATCCGGCCCAGCTTCTCGATCAGCGCGATGCCGGGGCGCACGTCCGGGGCGATGACGCCGCCGGCGACGTTCACGGCGTCGGGCACCAGTTCGCCGGCCAGCGCCTGGCGGACGGACCTGGCGACGGAGACGCCGGCCTTTTCCTGGGCCTCGTCGGTGGAGGCGCCCAGGTGCGGGGTGACCACGACGTTGTCGAGCTTGAAGAACGGCAGGTCGGTGCTGGGCTCCTTCACGAAGACGTCGACGCCGGCGCCGGCAATCTCGCGGGACTCCAGCGCGGCGTACAGGGCTTCCTCGTCCACCAGGCCGCCGCGGGCGACGTTGACGACGTAGGCGGTGCTCTTCATCTTCTTGAAGGCTTCCGCGCCGAGCATGCCGACGGTCTCGGGCGTCTTTGGCATGTGGATGGTGATGAAGTCGGACTGGGCCAGGAGCTCGTCCAGGGTCACCAGCTGCACGCCAAGCTGCGCGGCGCGGGCGGAGGTGACATAGGGGTCGTACGCAAGGATCTTGGTGTCGAAGCCCTTGAGCCGGGCCGCGACGAGGGCGCCGATCCGGCCGAGTCCGATGATGCCGATCTTCTTCTCGAACAGTTCCGTGCCGGTGTACTTGGAGCGCTTCCACTCGCCGTCCTTGAGCGCGGCGGAGGCCTGCGGGATGTGCCGGGCGAGGCTGAGGATGTGGCCGACGGTGAGTTCGGCGGCGGAGACGATGTTCGACGTCGGGGCGTTGACCACCATGACGCCGGCCTGGGTAGCGGCCTTGATGTCCACGTTGTCCAGGCCCACCCCGGCGCGGGCGATCACCTTGAGGTTCTTGGCGGCCGCGATGGCCTCGGCGTCCACCTGGGTGGCGGACCGGATCAGGATCGCGTCGACGTCGGCGATCGCGGAGAGCAGCTGGGAACGGTCGGCGCCGTCGGTCTGGCGGATTTCAAAGTCCGGGCCGAGGGCCTCGACTGTGGCGGGCGAAAGTTCCTCAGCGAGGAGTACGACAGGTTTGGTGCTTGTCACCGGTGACCTCTTTAGCTCTCTTCTTATTCAGGTGGGGATTTTGGAACGTTGGTTGGCGGACGGCGGTGTCCTTTCGGCGGCTGCGCTCGTTCCTCACGCAACAACGCAGCCTTCAAGGACACCACCGCCCACCATCACCGTGACCTAGCGGGCGACTGAGCCTTCGGTGTAGTCGTCTTCGTTCTTGATCCAGGAGAAGAGCTTGCGCAGTTCGCGGCCGGTGGCCTCGATCGGGTGGTCCTCGCCCTTCTTGCGCAGGGCCTTGAACTCGGGGGCGCCGGCGTCCTGGTCATCGATGAAGCGCTTGGCGAAGGTGCCGTCCTGGATGTCCTTGAGGACGGCCTTCATGTTTTCCTTCACCTCGGGGGTGATGACACGCGGGCCGGAGACGTAGTCGCCGTATTCCGCGGTGTCGGAAACGCTCCAGCGCTGCTTGGCGATGCCGCCCTCGACCATCAGGTCGACGATCAGCTTGAGCTCGTGCAGCACCTCGAAGTAGGCGACCTCGGGCTTGTAGCCGGCCTCGGTCAGGGTCTCGAAGCCGTACATGATCAGCTGCGAGGCACCGCCGCAAAGAACGGCCTGCTCGCCGAAGAGGTCGGTTTCGGTCTCTTCGGTGAAGGTGGTCTCGATGACGCCGGCGCGAGTGCCGCCGATCGCCTTGGCGTAGGACAGGGCCAGTTCCTTGGCCTTGCCGGACGGGTTCTGCTCGACGGCAATCAGGTCGGGCACGCCGCGGCCGGCTTCGAACTCGCGGCGCACAATGTGGCCCGGGCCCTTGGGGGCGACCAGTGCGACGTCGACGTCTGCCGGGGGCTTGATGTAGCCGTAGCGGATGTTGAAGCCGTGGCCGAAGAACAGTGCGTCGCCGGCCTGCAGGTTCGGGGCGATGTCCTCGGCGTAAACGTGGCGCTGGACCTGGTCCGGGGTCAGCACGACGATGACGTCGGCCTCCTCCACGGCCTCGGCGACGTCGAGGACGCGCAGGCCCTCGGCCTCGGACTTCTCGCGGCTCTTGGAGCCCGG